>NZ_RAWE01000100.1 GCF_003611695.1 Corallococcus carmarthensis
CCCCGAGCCCGAGCACGATGAGCGGATAGGTCACGGCGTTCGGGATGAGCCGGCGCAGCACGTCGGTCACCACGGCAATCACCAGGGCCACTCCCAGAATCGTCCACAGTGCAGGCTGAGCAGGTGTCATTCGGCACCTGCTCCCATGGGAAGCAGGCGACCCCCATCAAACAATGGAGGCCTGGAGCCCGTCAATTCCTGAACAAGGCCATCGCACCGTGGGGTCCTGCGTCATCCGCGTCTCAGTGGATGACGAGGCGGATCTTCTCACTGCAGATGAAGTACTCGTCCCCGTCTTCAACCTTGCGGCGCTTGATGCGCTGCTTGTTGAACCAGGTCCCGTTCGAGGAGCCGAGGTCCTCGATGTAGAACTCGCCGCCGTCGCGGGCAATGACGGCGTGCTCGCGCGACACCTTGCCGGAGTTGATGACGAAGTCGCAGTGCTTGCCGCGGCCGATGACGTAGCGGTCCTTGACGATCTTCTCCTGCTCGCCGGACTCCAGGACGAGGTAGAGCGACGCGCCCTCCTCCTCGTCCGCCTCCTCCATGGGCTCCTCTTCGGCCTCTTCGGGAGCCTCGTCCTGCATGTCGTCGAGCGGCGGATCCTCCTGCTCCGGCAGGGGCTCCTCCTCGTCCTCGATCATGTCGTCGGCGGAGGGCGGAGGCGGCTCGTTCTTGCCCTTGATGAGCCGCTCCAGCTCGGCGGCCGTCTCCAGGACGCGCTCGGCGACCTCGCGACGCACCGGATCATTGTCCAGCCCGTTGGAGGAGGGACGCTCCTCCGGCGCGTTGCGAGCGGCGGGGCGCGAAGCCGGCGCGGGCGCGAGCACCGGCGGCCCACCCTTGGCGGCGGCGGCCGGGGGTGGCGCGGCGGCAGGACGCGCAGAAGGCGCGGGCGACGGCACGGCCGCCACCGCGGGCTCCCCCTTCGTCTTCACGTCGATGAAGCCGTTGAGGCGCGCGAACATGAACAGCGCCTGGTTGATGAGCGCGTCGCGATCCGACCCCATCTGCTGGGCCATCTCTTCGTACGTCTCCCACAGGTGCTCGGCGATGCCGACCTTGCGTGCGGGACGGGAGTTCTGATCGATCATCGGTCTTGGCTCGGGAAATGCTGGACGCTGGGGACGATAACAGCTCCGGCCGGGCGCGCCCAGTTACTGGAACGCCCGGAGATACGTGAGGTTGTCCACGTTGTCGCTGATCGACTCCAGGGCCACCTGGAGGATGCCGTCCGCCGAGGGGTACGCGAGGAAGGCCAGGCTGGCGCCGTCCACGTCCGTGGCCACCACGGAAGCAGGCAGGGTGTAGACCGCCAGGTTGCTCGTCGAGCTGGTGTCCACGCCGAAGACGAAGCGGCGGAAGCGCGGCAGCAGCGTCACCACGAAGCGGTCGCCTGGGTTCAGCCGGTCCGAGGCTCCGATGTTCGGAGTCAGCGTGAGCGTGAGCGGCGCGGGCGCGTAGGTGGTGGGCGACTTGGGCGGGTCCAGCCCCAGGTCGAAGCCGTTCGGGTGGTAGTAGTAGTCCAGGAAGCTGGAGACCGTGTACGCCTCGCCGACGTTGAGCCGCTGCACGAACGTGTCACTGCTCTCCAGGCCCGAATACAGCAGGTAGGGCTTCACGGTCGCTCCCGCGCGCACGGAGAAGTTCGGATACGAGGCGCAGGCCTGCGCCCCGGCGGCGACCTCCTCATTCGACAGGTCCGGGTAGAGCCGGGTGAGGCCGTTGCCCTGGTCCTCCAGGCGGAGGATGGGGATGATCGTCGAGCAGGCGCCCGCGTTGTTCTCCAGCACGATGGAGTCCCCGGGCACCACCCCGCGAGCCGTCGCCAGGTCCGTTTCGATGAGGAGCTGCGGGTCCTCCACGGTCAGGTCGCGCCTGAGGCCCACCAGTCCAGGCAGCTCGCCCTGGAAGACGAAGCGGTACGTGCCGCCAGGCACCGTCCCATTGCAGAGGAACGCCGTGGCGTTGGTCGCGTCCACCTGGGGGCAGCCCGGCTCGATCGCGGTGATGGCGCCCTGGACCTGCTCCGTGCGCGCAAGCTCGTTGCTGTCGCGCAGCTCCGCGGTCACCGACGCGCTCAGCGGCCCGTCGGTGGGGTGACGGTCCAGGTTGAACGCGCGCCGCTCGTCGGCGCGGAACAGGGTGATATCCCCATTGGACGACGGCACGATGCCCAGCAGCGGAATGGTGTTGATGTAGGCCACGCTGTCCGACAGGAACTCGCGGACCTGCAGGTCCGCGCGCAACGTGAGGCCCGTGGGCAGGCCCCCGGACGGCTTCAGGGTCAGCATGGGCGCGCCCGTGACGTCCCGGGCGAGCACCGGCGCCGCGGACGGCACCAGCGGATCCGGCCCGTTGTCGAGCGCGATGACGCCCTCGCAGTCCGACGAGTTGCACGTCAGCTCATCCAGCACCACGTAGACGTAGCGGCCCGCGGGCCAGGTCTCGATGCAGATCGTCGTACCGTCGTCCTGGCTCTTCTCCACACTGCCCTCTGGGCACTTCCCAGCCACCTTGTCTTTCCTCACCTCGTAGCTGGGGTGCGTGGCCACGAGCCGCGCCGGGATGTCCACCAGGTCCGTGTACGTGGGCACCACGTAGGGCGCCGGACGCGGCCGCTTGTACGGAATCTCCACGGAGGCCCCGTCCGCGACGACGCGCACCAGCCGGCTGGTGCCGGACACGTTGCGGATGGCGACGACCAGCGAGTCCGCCACGTTGGCCCGCGCGGGCAGCGTGATCAGGGACATCACCGTGTCCGCCGGCTTGAGGCAGAAGACGGGAAGCGCGGGCGGCAGCGCGGCCGCGTCGAAGCCCTCCGGCCCGGGCAGTTCCTGGCGCATCACCACGCCGCCGCCGAAGGGGCCGCAGAGCTGCTCGGCGGCCTCCGGACGCGTCTGGAGCGCGTAGTACAGGACGCTCGGTGCGCCCTCCGCCACCGGCGCGTGCGCGGCGAAGGCGGTGATGAGCTGGCCGGTCGCCAGGCGCGTCACCTCGTTGAGGCGCGCGGGGTTCGCGGCCACCACGGAGATGCCACGGCCGCCGGAGCTGCGCGCGTAGATGTACGGGCCGGACACGTCGTGGCCGCTGGAGTCGTAGCCCACGTCGCGCGTGAGCGAATCGGGCCGCGCGATGACGGGGATGGCCAGGGGCTCCAGCGGGTTCGGCGCGGGGAGGAACTCACGCGGCGAGCGCGTCAGGTCCAGCACGCGCAACTCATCCCGGTCCTGCGACGTGACGAAGACGAGCTGGTTGGAGAGCACCACGTCGTACGTGCCGGACAGACCGGCGGCGCCCGCGGTGGAGGTGGTGTCGGAGCACGCGAGCGCGAAGCTCGCGCCGCTCAGCAACAGGGCAGCAAGAAAGCCGCGCTTCAAGGTCAGTTCTCCTGGCACACGCTGGTGCCCTGGTTCGGATCGCGCTGCTGCTGCGTGCCCAGCTTCGCCACCACCCGCGCATCCTGGGGACGCGCGAGGTCGGGGATGTCCACGATGGCCACCTGTCCGTCACCGAAGTTGGTCACGAACAGCCGCGCCGCGTTCGTCCCGGCCGGGTTGTCCACCGTCAGCCCGAAGGCCTGCGACGGGTTGCTGGTCTGGTTGAGGGAATTGACGAGCGGCACCTGCGCCACGACCTGCCCGAGCGCCTCGTCGTAGAGGGACACCGCGCTGTCGCCGGTGCTCGTCACCGCGATGATGTTGGTGTCCGCGTTGGACGTGCCCGGCGTGCGCGAGACGAGCTGCATGTCGCTCACTCCGTCGGGCATGGGCACCGCGGAGACCACCCGGAAGAAGGGCTGGGTGGCGGCGGCGCCCGGCACCGCGTCGTACTCGAAGTCGATGGTGAGCAGCGTGTCGGGGCCGCGCGCCAGCATGTACAGCCGCTCGCGCACGAAGTTCGGACGCGCCGCCAGCTCCGCCGCCGTCACCGGCCGGGGCACGACGCGCGCCGCGCGCGCCTCGCGGATGCGGTACTCCGACTGCAGCGCGGGCTCCAGGATGATGCCGGGCTCGTTCTTGTCCACCAGCCGCAGCACGAAGTTGCCGGCCACGGTGCCGCTGATGCCGGCCACGAAGTTGCGGCCCGTCACGTAGAGGTAGCCCGCGCCCACCGTCACGGAATCCGAGCCGCCGTAGAGGTAGCCCTCCGGCGACAGCGGGATGAAGCCCAGCGTGTCACGCGTGGGGTTGTCCAGCTTCACCGTGGCCAGGTAGTTCTCGAAGTTGGTGCTGGACTTCGCGGGCGAATCCGCCGCCTCCGAGTGCGTCACGTACAGCGTGCCGCTCGCGTCATCCACCGTCACGCCAATGGGCGACGGCGCGCGGGGCAGGCCCGAGCTGCCGCTACTGAGGGACGCCGGGATGTCGTCCGTGAGCGACAGCGCGCCGTTGCGGCAGTCCACGCCGCCCTGCACGCAGGTGAGCACCGGCGCGCCGTTGGCCTCAAAGGTCACATCCACCGCGTTCAGGTTGTTGCCCTCCGCGCGCGAGGGTACGAACAGGCGCGGCAGCCCGTTGGCCGGGTTCACCCACATGCCCAGCTCGCCCGCGAAGCTGCGGATCTGCACGAGCGATTCGTCCGCGGACGCCAGGTCCTCGAAGGCGAGCGCGGAGTCCGGAAGCGCACTGCCCAGGTGGGGGAGCGTGACCGCCTGCCCGTCCACCTGCGTGCTCAGTGTGTCCAGGTTCAGCGCCACCACCGAACCGGAGTCGTAGCAGTTGTCGAAGTTGGCGTTCGCGACGAAGAGATAGCCGTTGCTCGCCGAGGGCCCCCCTGCCGCCGGAGGGCGCCAGAACGCCACCCCGCTGGGGTACACGAAGCGGGTGGACGGAGGCGGGTTCGGTTCAGATTCGATCGAACACGCCCCGAGGAGCAGCAGCGCGGGGGTCAGGAAATGGAGGCGCATCAGAGGGGGGCGGAGTGTAGGAACGGCGCCCCGCCCCGGGCAACTGAATAGGGCTGCCGCTATTCCCGGCCGCTCTCCCGCTGACATCCGAACCCCGCACGGAAGCCGTGCGCCGCTCCCCTGGCGGGGGAACGGGCACGCTCCGGCGGTGAAACAGCGGTCAGGCCTCAGGCCGCCGCGGCGGTTTCCGCCTGGATCTTGGAAAAGTCCGCCACCTGGTTGAACAGGGCGCCAATCTCCGTGAGGAACCGGATGCGGTTCTCCCGCAGGTCCTTGTCCTCGGCCATGACCATCACCTTGTCGAAGAAGGTGTCCACGGCGGGCTTCAGGCCGGTGATCTCCTTGAGCGCCCCGGCGAAGTCATCCGCGCGCACGTGCTCGCCCACCTTGGCGCGCGCCTGGGTGAAGGCGGTGTGGAGGTTCTTCTCCGGCTCGTCGGTGAAGCGCTGCGGGTTGGTCTGCCCGCCGGCCACGTCCTTGCCCTGCTTCTCCACGATGTTGACCACGCGCTTGAACGCCGCGGCCAGCGGCTGGAAGTCCGAGTGGCCCACGAGCAAGCTCAGGGCCTCCAGGCGCTTCTTCGCCGCGACCAGGTCGTCGAAGCCCACGGCCAGCACCGCCTCCACGACGTCCGTGCGGTACTGCTCGCCCCACAGCGCCTTGAGGCGGCCGCGGAAGAACTCCAGCACCTGTTCACGCGGGGCCGCTTCGCCCGGCTTGCGCTTCACGTTGGCCAGCTTCGGGGCCAGCAGGCGCAGCGCCTCATCCACCGCGGCCGACAGGCTGAAGCGGTAGCCGCGCCCCAGCACGATGCGGATGATGGACAGGCACGCGCGGCGCAGCGCGAACGGATCCGCCGCGCCCGACGGCGCCTTGCCGATGGCGAAGATGCCGCACAGCGAGTCCAGCCGGTCCGCCAGGCCGATGAGCGCGCCCGCGTCGTGCGACGGCAGCGCGTCCTCGGCGCCGCGGGGCAGGTAGTGCTCGAAGATGGCCAGCGCCACCGCGTCGGGCTCGCCGCCCGCGCGCGCGTACTCGCGGCCCATCACGCCCTGGAGCTCCGGGAACTCGCCCACCATGCCGGTGACGAGGTCCGCCTTGGACAGCGTGGCGGCGCGCTCCACCGTGGCCGCCTCCCCTGCCCTGCCCGTGGCCTGCGCGAGCCAACCCGCGAGCGCACGGAAGCGCTCCACCTTCTCCAGGTACGTGCCCAGTTGGCCCTGCCACACCACGCGGCCCAGCTTCTCCACGCGGTCGGACAGCGGCGTGCGGCGGTCCTCGTCGAAGAAGAAGCGGCCATCCGCGAGCCGCGCGCGCAGCACGCGCTCGTAGCCACGCAGGGACAGCTGCGCGTCGCGCACCGGCGTGTTGGACACGGCGATGAAGCGCGGCAGGAGCTTCCCCTGCCCGTCCAACAGCGAGAAGTAGCGCTGGTGGCTCTTCATCTCCTGCACCAGCACCTCCGGCGGCAGGTCCAGGTGGCGCGCGTCGAAGCTGCCCACCACGGGGTTCGGCAGCTCCACCAGGTTCGTCACCTGGTCCACCAGGCCCTCGTCCTCCATGAGCTGCCCGCCTGCCGCCTTCGCCGCGGCGTGCAGCTTTTCCACGAGTGCCGCGCGGCGCTTGCCGATGTCCGCCAGCACGTGCGCCTTCTCCAGCGCGGACTCGTAGTCCGCGGGCGTCTTCAGCGTGATGGGACCCGGCGCGAGGAAGCGGTGGCCATAGGTCGTCCGTCCGCTCTTCACGTCGCCGAGCACCACCGGCAGTTCCGTGTCGCCCAACAGCGCGACCAGCCACTGCACCGGGCGCGCGAAGGACGTGTCCACGTCACCCCAGCGCATGGACTTGCGGAAGTTGATGCCGTGCACCGCGGCGTGCAGCGCATCCTGGAGGATGGCGTCCGCCGGGCGTCCCTTCTCCTCCACGCGCGCGGACACGTACTCGCCCTTGGCGGTCGTCGTGCGGCCGAGCGCGTCCACGGTCAGCTTGAGCCCTTCGGCGAACTTCTCCGCCGCCTTGGTGGGCTTGCCCTGCGCGTCGAAGGCAGCCTTGGCGCTGGGCCCCAGGACCTCCTTCGTCACGTCCTCGCCCGAGTCCGCCACGTCGCGCACGAGGATGGCCAGCCGGCGCGGCGTTCCGAAGGTGCGCACATCACCGTGCTTCAAGCGCGCGTCGGCCATGCGCTCGGTGAGCACGCGCTTCAGGTCCTCCAGCGCGGGCACGATGAACGACGCCGGGATCTCCTCGGCACCGATTTCCAGGAGCAGGTCACGCGCCACGGGCCACCTCCGTCTTCTCCTTCTTCTCCACCGGCTTGTTGAGCTGCACCGTCTTCCAGTAGTCGCTGGCGGGCTTGCCCTCCAGCACCGGCGGCTGCTCCCCCACCGTCCACGGCGTCTTCGTCAGCGGGAAGCCCAGCCGCTCGCGCATCTGCAGGTAGCCCTCCGCGCACAGGCGCGCGTTGTCACGCACGCGCTTGATGAAGCTGGCACGCTCGGTGACGGAGATGGCGCCGCGCGCATCCAGCAGGTTGAACGTGTGCGAGCACTTCAGCGCGTAGTCGTACGCGGGCAGCGGCAGGTGGCGCTCGATGAGCCGCTTGCACTCCTTCTCGTACGCGTCGAACAGCGTGAAGAGCATCTGCGGATCCGACTCGTGGAGGGCGTACTTGCTCATCTCCACCTCGTTCGCGTGGAAGACCTCGCGGTACTTCACGCCCTTGACCCACTCGATGTCGAAGACGCTCTCCACGTTCTGGAGGTACCTGGCCAGGCGCTCCAGCCCGTACGTCAGCTCCGCGGCCACGGGGCGGCAGTCGAAGCCGCCGCACTGCTGGAAGTAGGTGAACTGCGTCACCTCCTCGCCGTCACACCACACCTCCCAGCCCAGGCCCCAGGCGCCCAGCGTCGGCGACTCCCAGTCGTCCTCGACGAAGCGGATGTCGTGCTCCAGCGGGTCCAGGCCGATCTTCCGCAGCGACTCCAGGTACAGCTCCTGGACGTTCTTGGGCGCGGGCTTGAGGATGACCTGGAACTGGTGGTGCTGGAACAGGCGGTTCGGGTTCTCACCGAAGCGGCCGTCGGCGGGGCGCCGCGAGGGCTGCACGTAGGCGACGTTCCACGGCTCGGGACCGAGCGCGCGCAGGAACGTGTAGGGGGCCATCGTGCCCGCGCCGACTTCCGTGTCGTACGACTGGGTGACGATGCATCCCTTGTCGGCCCAGTGCTTCTGGAGCGTGAGGATGAGGTCCTGGAAATACATGATGGCGAGTCCTTCTCGCAGTGCGTCGAAGGCGGAGGCGGAGGCGGAACGCGGCGGACCCTAGTGAGGGGGTCCAGGAGCGTCAAGGACGGCCATCAGTCCGAGTAGGCCGGGAGGTCGGCCAGTCGAATCTGCAGCTTCGTCACCTCGCCCGGACGGATGGGAGCGGACAACAGCTTGCTCGTTCCGCCAGGGTCCTGCGGGTCCACCACGCGCAGACGGTAGGTGCCCACGGGGAGTGGGAACTTCGTCAGCGGGGACGTCCCCAACTGCGTGGCGCCGTCGAACACCGCTGCGTTCTTCGGCACCGTGTAGAGCGTCAGCCAACCCAGGCCCGCCTTCGCCGCGCCCTTCGCGGTGGTGGTGTCGAGCACCTCCGGGTTCTCCGCCTGCGTGACGGTGGTGACGGGCTCCGGGGGCCGCACCGAGGGCTCGGGCTTCGCGGGGCGCGGGTCCACCTTCGCCACCGTAGGCTTTTCCGTCGTGGCGGCCGGAGCGCTGGGGGCCGGCTTCGGCTTGCGGCCACCCTTGCCCGCGGGCGTCTTCTTCGGGTCGACGGGCGTCGCGTCCACCACGGGTTCGGGCGGGAGCGGGGGCGGCGTCTCCACTTCCGGAGCCTTCTCCGGCTCGGGGGTGGTCTTCTGGGCGAATCCTGGCGGAGGACCGGAGGGCTTCGGCGGCCACTGTCCGTTCGCGGCGGGGTCCACGGGAGGGGCCGGATCCAGCTCCGCTTTCACCCACTGCTTCACGGAGTCAACCGCGGGCATGAACACGCGGCGCACGGGCGCGAGCGTCAACAGGTAGCCCACGCCGCCCAGGATGAGGAGCAGGAACAACCGCATGCCCCAGCCGGAGCCCTCACGGGCGGGCTTCGCCACGGGGGGCGCCTCAGCGACCTCTTCCTCAGCCTGCTGGGAGGGCCGCGCGGAGTTCCGCGCCGGACGGGCCCGGAAGCGCTGCGTCTGGAGATCGCTGGGCGGATCCATCAGCCCATCGTCCTGGGGCGCACCGCGGGCCTCGGCGGGTTCGGGCCGCGCGATGGGACGCGCCCGCGAGGGACGCACGGCATCCGCGGGAGGACGGATCACCCGGGGAATGGGCGCCGCGTCGGAGGCCGCAGGCCGCGCCGCTCGCGGCGTCACCGTCGGCGTGTTGACGCGCGAGGCGCGGGCTTCGGCGGGTTCCGTGGCGGGACGCGGTGTCGCACGCGGGGCGGGCGTCGCGGATTCGGCCGCGGGGCGGCGGACGGGCGTGGGCTTGAAGGACGCGGCGACATCCGGCGGCGGGGCATCCGCGTGCGGTGACTTCACCTGCGCGGTGGCCGCGGCGGCGGCTTGATCCGTGCCCTCCTCCGCCTGGAGCGCACCGGCGGCCTCGCTGACGCGGGCGTCCTCGGCGCGGCTGGCCAGCTCCAGGAGGGTGCGCGTCTTCTGGCGCTTCTCCTCGAAGAGCTCGCCCATGACGGCGGTCATCTGGTCTTCATCGAACAGCTCGGCGCCCAGCGTGGCCTCGATGGCGCGCGCCATCTCCCGGCAGGTGCCGAAGCGCTGGGCGGCATCGCGCGACAGCGACTTGAGCACCACCGCTTCCATGGCCTCTGGCACGGCCGGGTTGAGCGAGCGCGGCGCGGGGATCTCCCCGTCCACGATCTGCATCATCACGGCCGCCTCGCCCGGCGCGTTGAACAGGCGCTGTCCGGCCAGCAGCTCGTGGAGCATCACGCCCGTGGAGAACTGGTCGCTGCGGCCATCCAGGTCCCGGTTGCGCACCTGCTCCGGGGACATGTACCCGCTGGTCCCCTTCACGGTGCCCACCTGCGTGCGGCCCAGCTTGCCGCGCGCCTTGGCGATGCCGAAGTCGATCACCTTCACGACGCCGTCGTAGGTGAGCATCACGTTCTTCGGGGACACGTCGCGGTGCACCACCGCCACGGGGCGGCCCGACGGATCCATGAAGTGGTGGGCGTAGTGCAGGCCCAGGCACGTGTCGCGGATCACGCGCGCGGTAAAGCCCAGCGGCAGCGCGTACTTGCGCCGCTCCGCCATCTTCACCACCTGCTCCAGGTTCTGGCCGGGCAGGAACTCCATGGCGAGGTACAGCTCACCGTCCTCCTCGCCCAGGTCGAACACCTGTCCGATGTTCGCGTGCGAGAAGGCCGCGGTGATGCGCGCCTCGTCGAGGAACATCTTGACGAACTGGTCGTCCTTCTTGATGTCGGGGAGGATCTGCTTCACCGCCACGAACTTGCGAAAGCCACCGGGGCCGGAGGTGAACGCGAGGAACAGCTCCGCCATCCCTCCCATCGAGAGTCGAGTGAGAATCTCGTACTTTCCGATGCGCCTCCCCCGGTCGGGATCTTCTCCGGCGCCACCCTGGGTGCTCATGGCGGGGCGGATGTTACCCGCCATGCCTCCCCAGGTCGATGATCGTCTTTCCAGACATGCCGCCCACCTGCGCCAGGAGCCCTGGGAAAGCGGTTTAGGCGCCGAACCGCTGGCGCCGCACGCCGAGCATCCATCCCTCAAGCGCGGCCACGGCCGGCGGTTGTGGCTCCAGAGGCAACACGGAGGCCGCATCCGCCGCGTCGAGCACGGCGAAGGCGCGCGTCACCTCCCGTTGCCACTGCTCGCTGAGCGCATCGGTCAGCTCGATGCGCTCACCGCGCTGCTTGCGCTCCACCAGTTCGCCGGCTTCGACAAAGCCATACGGTTCCAGCAGGACGGTGACGTCCGTCTCCACCTCGCCCGTGCGCAGCGCATGCGTTCCGGTGAGCGTGGTGCGCAGCACGTACAGCAACTTCTTCACGGAGCGGAATCCGCTCTTCTCCCACTCGCGGAACTGCCCCTGCGCGAAGCCGCGGTAGTGCCGGTGGATGCGCCGCGACAACACGGCCCGCACCCGAGGCCGCAACGTCTCCAGCTCCGGCAGGGCCCGCACGGTGATGGCCCCCAGCACCCGCTCGATGTAGTTGCCGTTGCCCTGGAGGATACCCAGCAGCACGGGCTGCAGCTCGTTGGACGAGTAGTCCACCTCCACGCCCTCCAGCACCTCCAGCCGTTCCGCCGGAACGTGCCGGGGCTGGAGGCCGAGGAGCGCGGCGGTGGGCGCGATGTGGATGGCCTTGAGGTCCAGGTCGCTGTCATGCGACGGGAAGCCGTACGCATGCGCGCCGGACAGCGAGATGACCAGGTGCTCGCGCTTGAGGGACTCATCGTCCATCACGCGGTCCGCCATCCGCTCCTGATGTTCCGTCACCCTGCCCTTCATTCCGTCCCTCCTTCCAGTGCCGGGGCCTCCGGCGCATCACGGCCCAGCGGTCCGGGCGTCTTCAAGACCCAGCGCCGAGCCACTTCATCTCCCACCCGCCGCAACAGCCGGTCCGCGCGGGCGTAGTCCGGATGCTCCGGCAGCCGGCTCTCCCGGTGCGCGGCCTCCAGCTCCGGCGCCATCGCCTCGGCGTCGCTCAGCACGTCCTCCAGTGGCACCTGTCCGCCCTTGATGTCGAGCAGCCGCGCCTTCAACGCCCCGCTCGCCTCGAACGTGGGCGCCCCGTCACGCAGCCAGCCCGTCGCCAGCGCCACCAGCCGCAGCAGGTTGTAGGCGTTCTTCGGCCGCAGCTCCCGTGCGGACGGAGGACGCTGACCGCCACCGCGCGCGTACGCCGTGAGCGCCGCGAAGTCGTTCGCAGCGAGCAGTCCCTGGTCCCAGAGCGAGCGGTAGAGCTGCTTGACGTACGTCTTCGCCGCGAGCACCGCGTCCTCGGGCGTGGGCGCGGCGCGGGGCGACACGGCGGCCAGGCGCCGGGCCACCTCATCCAGGTCCGGCGTGGGCTCCTCGCACAGCCACGCGAGGAGCAGATCGCGGTGCTCGGCCAGCCGCTGGCTGCGGGTGAGCTTGTCGAGCTGGCTCATCGCGTAGCGCCCGAAGCTGCCGAAGATGGCCTTGGAGACAAACGCCTCGCGCGCCTCCAGCACCCACGTGCCCAGCTCGTCCACCGGCGTCGCGCCTGGGACGAAGAGCGTCTCCAGCGTGTTCGGATCCGCGCGCAGCGCCTGCTCCACCGTCTTGCGGACCTCCCAGTACGTGGTGCTCCCATCCGCGCTCACCAGGTCCTGCGGCGGCTGCCCCAGGCCCAGCGTCCACGGCAGGGGCAGCGCGAAGACACCGCGCACGTCCACGTCGGAGCGCTCGTCCGCGAGCCCCCAGGCATGACTGCCCACGCGCGTCTCCAGCACCACGCACGGCCGCAATGCACCCCAGGCGGCCTCGCGCCGCTGGGCGAACTGCACCTGGCCCACGCGCCGGGGTACCAGTTCATCGCGCGCGAACCACACCTCGCCCACGCCGACGATCTGCACGTCGAAGCCGCCGTCATGCGCGCGCACCACCCGGCCCACCACGCCCTGCGGGATGCGGCGCCCCGCGGACGCCACGCGCTCCACGCGCGTCGTGACCTCGGTGCCATGCGGCAGGGGCACCGACAGCCGGTCGATCTGCTCCAGCCCCCGGACCCGAGCCGTGGGGGAGGAAGAGGTATCTCGGATGTCACTCATCGGTCCCTCCTGGATGGGATGGTGGGCAACGGTGGACGCAGTGAAGCACGCGAGCCTGACCCGGCACGGCGCTTCCCGTCAGCGTGCGATGCGCCGCACGACGTCGGGCGCGATAGGCCGCGAGGGCCACAGCCCTTCCACTTCGGACGCCAGGGGAAGCGCCGCCACCGCCCCCAGCTTCGTCACCACCCGCGCCCCCACGCCCGCGGCGAAGGTCATCAGCGAGATCAGGTCCTCGCGCGTCGCCCCCTCCAACGAACGCGCGTCGCCATAGCCACGAACCAATCCGCTCAACATCGCGGACACGAAGCCGTCACCGGCGCCCGTCGTGTCCACCACCGTCACCTGCGGAGCGGGAACGGAGAGGACCTCGCCCTGCCAGAGGAACACCGCACCGCGCGGGCCCAGCGTCACCACGGGCAGCCGCACGCCCTGCGCGGCCAGGACATGCAGGGCCGCCTCGGGTGAGTGCTCGCCGGTCGCGAAGTGGATCTCCTCCTCGGACAGCTTCACCACCGTGCACAGCGGGAGCATGCGGCCCAGGAGGACCCGCAGCTCCTCGGGCCGCTCCCACACGTGCAGCCTCAGGTTCGGATCACAGCTCACCAGCATCCCGGCGTCACGGGCCAGGGTGAGCATGCGCACCATGGCTTCACGCGCCTCGGGAAGGAGCAGGGAGTTGGAGCCGCAGTGCAGCGCCTTCGCACGCCGCACGAAGTCGCCGTCCACGTCGGAGTCATCCAGCAGGAACTCCGCCGAACGCGTCCGGAAGTACGTGAAGCTGCGCTCGCCATGCGCGTCCAGCGAGACGAACAGCAGGCCCGTGCGAGCGTGGTCCACCTGGCGCAGGCGGCTCACGTCCACACCGTCCGCCGCCAGCCGGTCCCGCAGGAAGTGGCCGAACTCGTCCGAGCCCACCACGCCCACCATCGCCGAGCGAAGACCCAGCCGCGCCAGTCCCACGGACACGTTGGCCGGTGAGCCGCCCGGTGACGGCTTCCAGGCCTCCACGTCCCGCACGCGCGTGGCGCCGCCCGCCACGGGAAGGAAGTCCACCAGCGTCTCGCCGACACACACCACGTCCAGCGGTCCGGCCTCGTGCATGACACTTCCCCCAGGAGACCGCGCGCTGCCCGTCAGTCCAGGCCCACCTGCGCCATGAAGTCCACGCTCTTGAGCTTGCGGCCCAGGTGGTGCGCGATGAAGACGTTGAGCAGTCCGCGAGCCCGCGCGCGAAGATCCGCGGGCAGCGGCGTGCGCGCGCCTTCCTGGAGCGAGCGCAGACCGGACAGCAGCGCCACCGGCACCGCCACGGAGTCCCGCGCACGTCCGCCACACGGCTCGCACACCGCGCCACCGTGGCCCTGATCGAACCGGGGCCGCTCACCGGGCAGACCGCCGCACAGCGAGCAGGAGTCGAAGCGCGGCATCAAGCCCGCCTGCGCCAGCGCCGCCAGCTCGAACGCGAGCAACGACGTGGGCCCGGCCTCCTTCGCGTCCAGCCGGTGCAGGTAGCCCTCCACCAGCTCGAACAGCTCCGGGTGCGGTTCGTGTTCGCGCGTGAGCTCGCGGCACAGCTCCACCGCGTACAGCGCCCGGGCGATGAGCGACAGGTCCTCGCGCGCCGCATAGAAGCCCGTGACGATGTCCGCCGAGTCCAGCCGCACCGTGCTGCCGCGCGTCTCCACCAGTTGCACGCGCAGCCGCATGAACGGCTCCAGCGCTCCCGCGAACCGGCGCTTGCTCTTGCGCGCGCCCGCGGCGAACGCGGTCAGCTTGCCGTGCTCGCGCGTGAGCAGCGTCACCATCCGGTCGGACTCACCATAGTCGACCGTGGACAGCACGAACGCGTCGTCGGCGTACCGCTCCATGACCCCTCTTCAACGTCCCGTGGGGGGCGGAAGTTTCCCGGACAGCACCAGGAACAAGACCGCGCCCAGGAGCAGGACCGCCAGCACCACGGCCAGGATGACGTACGCCCGCTTGCGCCGCTCCTTCTCGAGCTGCACCGGCGAAGGCGCGGGCACCGCCCGGTCCACCTCCTCGTAGCGCAGCGCTGCTTCCTCTGGAGACAGGCCGATGACCTGCGCGTACGCGCGGATGTAGTTCAGCACGAATACGCGCTCGGGCAGCCGCTCCACCTGCCCCGCCTCCAGCGCCGCGACGAGGCTGGGGGGAATCTTCGTCTCCCGGGAGACGTCCTCGCGCGACAGGCCGCGAAGCTCGCGCTGCTGGCTGAGATATTTGCCGAAGTCGACGTGGTCCACGGTCTTTCGGGGCCCCCGCGGCTAGAGGTGGTCCAGCAGTGAGCGGCAATCGTCCTTGAGCACCTGCTCGTTGGGCTGGGCCTTGGACTCGCAGCCCGCGAACGCCTTCTTCGCCTCGTCCACCCGCCCGAGCTTCGCCTGGCACACGCCTTCGCGCTGGTAGGCCTCCGCCACGTCCGGGCACTTCTCACGGTAGTGCTCGAACTGGCGGCACGCCTCCTCCGTCTTTCCCGTCTCGTCGTAGATGATGCCCAGGTTCTTGTAGCCCAGGCAGAACTCCGGGTTGGTGGTGATGGCCGCCTTGATGTTCTGCAGCGCGTTCACCGTGTCGCCCTTCTTGTAGAGCGCCCAGCCCAGGTTCCCCTGCGCGGAGTAGCCGTAGCGGTACTGCATGTCGTTGAGCGACTCCTCGTACAGCTTGATGGCGTCGTCGTACCGGCCCTGATCCAGGCGCAGGTTGCCCAGGTTGGTGCGCGCGTCGGAGAAGGACGGCCGCAACTTCAGCGCCTGCTCGTAGTGGGACGACGCATCGTCGAGCCGCCGGAAGGACAGGTGCAGCAGCAGGCCCACCGCGTTGTGGGCCTCCGGGTTCTCCGGATTCTGCTCCAGCGCCTTCTGGTACTCCGCGAGCGCGTCCTGCACGTGGCCGTGCTGCTGGGCCTGCACGCCCAGGTCGTAGTGGATCTCCGAGCTCCGGCGCTCCTTCTCCGTGGGGACGTGCGCGCAGCCCGCGAATGCGAGCGCGAACGTGAGGAAACAGGAGGAAGTGATGCGGGACATGGGTGCCAATCCGGGGTGGAGGTTCAGAACGCGGCCAGGAAGCGGCCCAGGGTGGTGGCGACGTTGCGCTTCTCTTCGGCGCGGGCCTTCACGGCGGGCACGAGCGTGGGCTCCCGGAAGAACACGGGCAGCGTCTTGAGCCACTCGTCCTGCTGCGCGGGGGACGCGGCACGCCAGTTCGCGTTGTCCATCATGAAGCCCAGCGACTCCACGAACGCGAGTGCGTCGTCCTCGTCCTCGCGCAGTTCGTCCGCGGACTGGATGCGCCGGCCGGACACGTACACCGCGCAGTCCCCCGCCTCCACGAGGTACAGGTACACGAAGACGCCCGCGCCCTGCCCGCCCCGCAGCCCCACCACGAAGGCCTGCGCGGGCCCGGCCTGCTTGCCGGGAATGGCCACGTGCGGCGTGTTGAGGGACAGGTGCATCGCGAGCACCTGGTCGCGATTCGCGGGGAGGCCCCGGTAGCGCTCGTCGATGGTGAACACCGTCGTCTCCCTTCCCACGCACCCTAGCGGGTGGTGAGGGTGAACTCCTCGGTCGCGTCCTGCGCGTCCGCAGCCGTCTTCTGGAAGCGGATGAGGGGCGTGTCAATCATCACGTTGCCGCCACCCTCGTTGCCCTCGCCGATGATCACCTTGAAGACGTTCCCGGGCGACGTGCTGCGGCGGCTTCCCGCGCTCTGCTTGCGGGCAATCAGCGTCACCGCGTTCGCGCCGGGACGCAACTGACTGGTGATGTCCACCACCACCTGGTCCTCGTTGTTGCGCAAACGGCGCAGCCAGCGCGAGTTCACGTACACGTCGATGTCGAAGTCCGTCATTCCCGGCGTCGTCTGCTCCGTCACCAGCCAGTAGCGCTGGGTGATGCGCCCCGGCACGGACGTGGGCGCGGAGGGAGCAGCGGGCGCGGGGGCCTGCGCGACGACACCCGCGTCCGGGGGCGCGGCGGCCGGAGGCGTGGCGGTGGGCGGCGGCGCGGGCGTCACGGTCGTCACGCGGGCGGCATACCCCGGCGCGTCGATGTGGACGTTCCCTTCGCCGTCGATGCGGACGGTGGCCTTCTCGAAGCGCTGGTTCGTCACACCGTCGATCTTCACGCCGTTCAGGAAGACCGAGCCGGCCAGGGCCAGCATGGGAACGAGCGAAGCCGCGACAGTGAGTGCGATGCGGGCGGACGGACGGGGCATGGGGGCATTCCTCCTGGGAATCCTCAACAGTCCCGGGAGCTTGCAACGACTTAGCGCACCCGGGGGAGCGGGACAAGGCGGGGACGGCCTGCCTTGGAGCGCTCCGCCGCCCCGAACATTCACGCGGGGGTCCGTCTTCCAGTCAGGCGGAGAGGTCCCTCAGGGCGCCGCGGTCGGCGTCTCGCCGGGCGTTTCCGGAGGCGGCTCGCGCTGCGCCAGCGCCCAGTCTCCGCCCAGGCCATGGCCCTCACGGAACCGCCGGAAGTCGCGCCGCACGGCCCGGGGGTAGCGGCGGAACTTCTCCAGCTCCCCGGCCTTCATGGCGTCCCGGATGCGCGTGGGGCCCGCGTTGTAGGCCATCAGCGCCAGGTCCAGGTCACCGCCGAAGCGGCCCTGCAGCGAGCGCAGGTAGCGGATGCCCAGGCGCACGCAGACGGCGGGGTCCGCCACCACTTCCTCGCGCGACAGCTTCAGGCCTTCCTTCTCCGCCAGGAAGTGCAGCGTGCTGGGCTTGATCTGCATCAGGCCCCGGGCGCCCTTCTCGGAGACGGACTCCTCCTCGAAGTCGGACTCCACGTCGATGAGGGCCAGCACCAGCAGCGGGTCATACCCCGTGCGGCGCGACTCCTCGTCGATGGCCTGCCCCAGCCGCCGGCGCAGCGTGAGCCCCAGGTCCGGGGCGCGCTTGGCCAGCACGGCGTCGATGAGCGCCGCCTCCTCGGAGACGGCCTCCTGCGCCACCATCTCGGGGACCACGGGCTGGGGGGCGGGCTCCTCCAGGAGGGGCACCACCCGCGCGGACACCACGAGCGCCACGCCCGCGAGCAGCGGGAGCCGGGAGCACCCGCTGCTCAGGGCATGCAGCCCCGCGAAGAACCGCGTTCCCAGCGACCTGCCGCCCGAGGCGGCGGGTCCACTCACTTGCGGTGCTCCAGGGCCTGGATGCGTTCGTTCAGACGCTCCAGGCGGGTACCGAAGGCCTGCAGTTCCTCGCGGCGCGGCAGCTTCAGGAGCGTCAGGGCCGTGCGGACCCGCTCCTCCACGTTGTGCTCCAGGTCCTTGCGGTGACCCGTCAGCCGCTCCGCGAACTCGCGGGCCTGACGCTTCACCTCGTCCTGGCTCCAGCCCGCGACGGACGCCACGCGCTGCACGGCGCGGGAAGCCTCTTCCTCCGCCGTGTTCACCGCCAGAAGTGCCTGGCTCCAGATCCGCTCGAATGCCTCCGCCACGGAGGTCTTCTCTCGGGGGGCCTCGGTGTTGTTGTCCATGAAGTCGCTCCGGGAGTACCCCGGGCCCTTCCCGTGGAAGGAACCCAAGGCATTCAAAGGGGTTTGCGACCTAAGCACACCCCTTGGGTGATGGAAACGCTGCTCAGGCCCGCGGAGAAGACGCCGCGCCGCCCGAATTCTTGGCCGTCCGGTGAGCACGCCGGGTGGGCTTCAGGAGCACATCCAGCTTCTTCGACAGGCGGCTCAGCTCGCGGGTGATCTGCTCCACCTGGGACTGGCTGGCAACTCCCACCGTCTCCACGACCTTCGCCTGGAGCCCATCCAGCCGCTTGCGCAGCTCCACGCTCGCCGCGTCCACCTTCTTGGTCAGCTCCTGAACGCGGGGATCCGCCCGCAGCTCACCAGCCTGCACCTTCGTCCAAAGGGCCTGGACCTCCTTCGCCGCCACCTGGCCCCGCGTCTCCAGCGCACGGAAGGCCTTGTTCGCCTCCCCTTCCAGGCCCTGGAACCGCTTCTGCGCCTCGGAGAACCGCCCCTTCAGGAAGGCCTCCACGTTCTGCGTCACGCCCGTCTTCTCAGCAGCCTTCGCACTCGTCGTCGCCATGTCGCGCTCCCCCCCGGGTGTTCCGGGTCTCATAACGTGATGCGTCAAGATAACGCACCGCGACATGCTGTCAAGCGGACAGAGAACGAACTGTGCAAAACGAGAAAGCCGCCGCCCCGGCATGACACCAGGACGGCGGCTGGCTCACGAAGCGTCAGGGACGCTTCGGGGAAACACTAGGGGCTGTCCCTGATTAACGCAGCCAGAGAAGCATGGAGGCGACGTGGAGGACGGCGAGGTAGCAGGTCGCCGTCTTGTCGTAGCGGGTAGCAGCAGCCCGAAAGCGCTTGAGGTCGTGGAAGAAGCATTCCACCCGGTAGCGCAACCGGTAGAGGGTGCGGTCCAAGGGCGGCGGGTGCTTGCGGCCCGGGTGGGAGTGGATGACAGGCGTCATCCCGAGCTTGCGCACGTTGGCGAGGATGCGGTCGGCATCGTAGCCCGTGTCCGCGATGAAGGCGTCGCCTTCGGCGTGCACCAGCAGCTCCTCGGCCATCGTGGACTCATGCTGTTGGCCGGGCGTTACTTCGAGGTGGAGCGGCTTACCGCCCGTCGTTGTGACGGCGTGAACTTTCGTTGAAAAACCTCCTCGAGAACGTCCCAGAGCATTTCTTCGGACCCCCCTTTTCCGCCCGAGGCGTCCTGGTGCGCTCGGACGACGGAGGCATCCGCGAGGGAGCCGCGCTCATCCACTTCAAGCCGCAAGGCTTTGAAGATGGCTTCCCATCTCCCAGCCTGCGCCCAACGGTGGAAGCGGTTGTAGACCGTCTTCCAGTGGCCGAATCGCTCGGGCAGGTCGCGCCACTGCACGCCCGTCTTCACACGCCAGATGACGGCGTTGATGAAGTCGCGGTCCCCACGCTTCGAGGGAGGACCGCTGCGCAAGCCCAGCAGGGGCTCAATGCGGCTCCACTCGGCATCGCTCAGTTCATGTCGGCGCACAGCCAGCGTTGATCATGCCTGACGCTGGCTGGCAACCTCCTGATGCCTCCCGAAGCCGGGTCCAACCCCGATGTTCGATCCGGCAGGTTGAATTTTCGGACCGGAGATCAGGGACAGCCCCTAGGCGACGTCGGTGGACCGGTTGTCCGGCCGCGACGGCGGAGGGGCCAGCGGGCCGGTGTCGCCGTGGGTGGCGGCCAGGGCGGCCTCCATCTCGTTGACCTCGTCCGTGGGGCTCTCCACCTCGATGTCGAGGTGCTTGTAGTTCGGCAGGCCCGTGCCGGCGGGGATGAGCCGGCCCATGATGACGTTCTCCTTGAGGCCGCGCAGGTAGTCCACCTTGCCGTTGATGGCGGCCTCGGTGAGCACCTTCGTGGTCTCCTGGAACGACGCCGAGGAGATGAACGACTCGGTGGAGAGCGACGCCTTGGTGATGCCGAGCAGCAGGGGCTCGCCCACGGCCGGGCGCTTCCCTTCGGACATGACCTTCTCGTTCTCCTCCTCGAACACCCACTTCTCGACCTGCTCGTCGACCAGGAAGTTGGTGTCGCCCACGTCGGTGACGCGCACCCGGCGCAGCATCTGCCGGACGATCGTCTCGATGTGCTTGTCGTTGATCTTCACGCCCTGCAGTCGGTAGACCTCCTGCACTTCGTCCACCAGGTAGCGCGCGAGTTCCTTCTCGCCCAGCACCTTGAGGATGTCGTGCGGGTTGGCCGCGCCGTCCATCATCGCCTCGCCGGCCTTCACGCGGTCGCCGGAGTGGACGTTGATGCTCTTGCCCTTGGAGATCAGGTACTCCTTGGCCAGGTCCGCGCGCTGCTCGCCGCTCACCTCGGGGGTGATGATGAGCTTGCGCTTGCCCTTGGTGTCCTTGCCGAAGGACACCACGCCGTCGATCTCCGCGATCGCCGCCGCGTCCTTGGGCTTGCGCGCCTCGAAGAGCTCGGCCACGCGGGGCAGACCGCCCGTGATGTCCTTGGTCTTCGTGGTCTCGCGCGGCACCTTGGCGATGACTTCACCCGCGGAGATCTCATCCTGGTCGTTGACCGTGATGATCGCGCCCTGGGGCAGGAAGTAGCTCGCCTGGTTGCGGGAGGACGGCAGGTCCTTCACGTTGCCGGCCGCGTCGCGGATGGTGACGCGCGGACGCGCCTCCGGGTCCTTGGACTCGATGACCGTCTTGCGCGACAGGCCCGTCACCTCGTCGAGCGTCTCGGACATCGTCACGCCTTCGATGATGTCCTCGTAGCGCACGACACCGCCCACTTCCGTGAGCAGCGGGATGGCGAACGGGTCCCACTCGGCCAGGAGCACGCCCGGCTCCAGCTTCTGGTGTTCCTTCACCAGGATGCGGGCGCCGTAGATGATCTGGTAGCGCTCGCGCTCGCGGCCCGACTCGTCGACGATGACGAGCTCGCCGTTGCGGTTCATGGCCACCAGCGTGCCGTCCGCCTTCTGCACCGTGTTCAGGCCCGCGAACTTCACGGCACCCGCGTAGCGGTTCTCCAGGCTGGACTGCTCCGCGCGACGGGTCGCCGCACCACCGATGTGGAAGGTGCGCATCGTGAGCTGCGTACCCGGCTCTCCGATGGACTGCGCCGCGATGACGCCCACGGCCTCGCCCACGGACACCTTGCGGCCACGCGCCAGGTCACGGCCGTAGCACTCCACGCAGATGCCGCGCTTGGCCTGGCAGGTGAGCACCGAGCGGATCTTCACCCGGTCCAGACCGCTGTTCTCGATGCGGCGGACGCGATCCTCGTCGATCTCCTCGTTGGCGCGCACCAGCACCTCGCCCGTCACCGGGTCGAGGATGTCGTCCAGGGCCACGCGGCCCAGGATGCGCTCACCCAGCGGCTCGATGATCTCGCCGCCTTCGACCAGGGCGCCGATGAACAGACCGTCCATGGTGCCGCAGTCGTACTCGTTGATGATGGCGTCCTGCGCCACGTCCACGAGACGGCGGGTGAGGTAACCGGAGTTGGCCGTCTTGAGCGCCGTGTCCGCCAGACCCTTGCGGGCGCCGTGCGTGGAGATGAAGTACTGGAGCACGGAGAGGCCTTCACGGAAGTTGGCCGTGATGGGCGTCTCGATGATTTCGCCGGAGGGCTTCGCCATCAGGCCGCGCATACCCGCCAGCTGGCGGATCTGCTGGGCGCTGCCGCGGGCACCGGAGTCGGCCATGATGTAGATGGGGTTGAACGACGGCTGCTTGCGCGTCACGCGCTTGCCGTCCACGTCCCCGCTGGCCTCGTCCTGGGAGATCTGCTGCATCATCTCCTGGGCGACCTTCTCGGTGATCTCCGCCCAGATATCGATGACCTTGTTGTAGCGCTCACCGTCGGTGATGAGGCCTTCGAGGTACTGGTTCTCGATCTCCGCCACTTCCTTGCGCGCGTAGTCCAGGAACTCCTGCTTCTTCGCAGGGATGATCATGTCCTTGAGCGCGATGGAGATGCCGGCGCGGGTCGCGTGGAAGTAGCCCGCGCTGCGGATGCGGTCCGCCAGCAGCACCGTCTCCTTCTCGCCCGTGAGGCGGTAGCAGAGGTCGATGAGGTTACCGAGCGACTTCTTGTCGAGCACCTTGTTGATGGCGTCGAAGCCCACGCGGCGCGGAACCACTTCCCACAGCAGCACGCGGCCGACCGTGGTCTCCTTGCGCTTCCCGTCGATGCGGCACACCACCTTGGCCTGCAGGTGGACCTCACCGTGGTCATACGCGGCGCGAACCTCGTCCGGCGACGCGAACACGCGGCCTTCGCCGTTGGCGAACTCGCGGGCGCGCGTCATGTAGTAGATGCCGAGCACCATGTCCTGCGTCGGGACGATGATGGGCTTGCCGTTCGCGGGGCTGAGGATGTTGTTCGTCGACATCATCAGCACGCGCGCTTCCATCTGAGCCTCGATGGAGAGCGGCACGTGCACGGCCATCTGGTCACCGTCGAAGTCCGCGTTGAACGCGGCGCACACCAGCGGGTGCAGCTGGATGGCCTTGCCCTCGATGAGGACGGGCTCGAAGGCCTGCATGCCCAGGCGGTGCAGCGTGGGGGCGCGGTTGAGGAGCACCGGGTGCTCGCGGATCACGTCCTCGAGGATGTCCCAGACCTCCGGACGCTCCTTCTCCACCATCTTCTTCGCGGACTTGATGGTGGTGACGTAGCCCTTCTCTTCAAGCTTGTTGTAGATGAACGGCTTGAAGAGCTCGAGCGCCATGATCTTCGGCAGGCCGCACTGGTGCAGGCGCAGCTCGGGACCCACGACGATGACGGAGCGGCCCGAGTAGTCCACGCGCTTGCCGAGCAGGTTCTGACGGAACCGGCCCTGCTTGCCCTTGAGCATGTCGGACAGCGACTTCAGCGGCCGCTTGTTCGGGCCGGTGATGGTCTTGCCGCGGCGGCCGTTGTCGAACAGCGCGTCCACGGCCTCCTGGAGCATCCGCTTCTCGTTGCGGATGATGATGTCCGGCGCGTTCAGTTCCTGCAGCCGCTTGAGGCGGTTGTTGCGGTTGATGACGCGGCGGTACAGGTCGTTGAGGTCGGAGGTCGCGAAGCGGCCACCGTCCAGGGGCACCAGGGGGCGCAGGTCGGGCGGGATGACGGGGATGACGTCCAGCATCATCCACTCCGGCTTGTTGCCGGAGACGCGGAACGCCTCGGCCACCTTCAGGCGCTTGGCGTACTTCTTCCGCTTCGCCTCGCTGGTGGTCTCGCGCATGTCCTTGCGCAGTTCCTCGGACAGCTTCTCCACGTCCAGGGACTTGAGCATCTCGCGGACGGCCTCGCCGCCCATGCCCGCCGTGAACGAGTCCTCGCCGTGCTCCTGGAAGAGCCGGTGCATCTTCTCCTCGGAGACGAGCTCGCCACGCTGCAGCGGCGTCGCCTTCGGGTCGATGACCATGTAGCTCTCGCAGTACAGCACCTTCTCCATCTCCTTGAGGGTGATGTCGAGCAGGTTGCCGATGCGGCTGGGCAGCGACTTGAGGAACCAGATGTGGGCCACGGGCGTGGCCAGCGTGATGTGGCCCAGGCGCTCACGGCGCACCTTGGACTGGATGACCTCCACGCCGCACTTCTCGCACACGACGCCACGGTGCTTCATGCGCTTGTACTTGCCGCAGTTGCACTCGTAGTCCTTCACCGGCCCGAAGATGCGGGCGCAGAAGAGCCCATCCCGCTCCGGCTTGAAGGTGCGGTAGTTGATCGTCTCGGGCTTCTTCACCTCGCCGTGCGACCACTGGCGGATCTTGTCGGGCGACGCCAGCGCGATGCGGATGGCGTTGAACGACAGCGGGTCCTTCGGCTTCTCGAAGAAGTTGAAAATGTCCTTCACGTTGCCTCCGAAAACTTATGAGCGCTCAGGGCGCCAAACGTTTCGGGCCCCCGCCCTGCGCCCGGCCAGCCGCTCCCTCCACGAGGAAGCAGCCAGCCGGTCAGGCGGGCGCACCGGCTTCTTTGAAAAGGCCTAGGCCTCGGTCCCCGACTTCCGGTCCTCGCCGTCGCCGCCGCCCAGGAAGTCACCGCCGAAGCTGCGCTGCCGCTCCGGGGGCGCGCTCTCCAGCAGCTCCACGTCCAGGGCCAGCGACTGGAGCTCCTTGAGGAGCACGTTGAACGACTCGGGCAGGCCGCTCTCCAGGACGTTGTCGCCCTTGACGATCGCCTCGTACATGCGCGTGCGGCCCACCACGTCGTCCGACTTGACCGTGAGGAACTCCTGCAGCGTGTACGCCGCGCCGTAGGCCTCCATCGCCCACACTTCCATCTCGCCCAGACGCTGGCCGCCGAACTGGGCCTTGCCGCCCAGGGGCTGCTGCGTGACGAGCGAGTAGGGCCCGATGGAACGGGCGTGGATCTTCTCGTCCACCAGGTGGTGCAGCTTGAGCATGTACATCACGCCCACGGTGACGTTCTGGTCGAACGGCTCACCCGTGCGGCCGTCGAAGAGCACCATCTGGCCCGAGCGCGGCAGCCGGCCCTCGTCGAAGAGGGCGTGCAGCTCCGTCTCGCGAGCGCCGTCGAACACCGGCGTCGCCACGTGGATGCCCTTCTTCAGGCGGCGGCAGAGGTCCTGGACCTCCTGGTCGGACAGGCCGTCCACGAAGTCGCCGAACGCCTTGTCGTCGTAGACGGTCTTCAGCTGCTTCTTGAGCTGCTCGCCGCTGAAGTTCTCGTCGATGTAGCGCTGCAGCTGCTCGCCCACGCCCTTCGCGGCCCAACCCAGGTGGACCTCGAGGATCTGCCCGATGTTCATGCGGCTGGGAACGCCGAGCGGGTTGAGGACGATGTCCACCGGACGGCCATCCTCCAGGTACGGCATGTCCTCCTCGGGGAGGACGCGGGACACGACGCCCTTGTTGCCGTGCCGGCCGGCCATCTTGTCGCCCACCGCCAGCTTGCGCTTGATGGCGACGTACACCTTCACCATCTTGATGACGCCGGGGGGAAGCTCGTCGCCCTTCTTGATACGGGCGATCTTCTCGCCGAAGGCCAGCTTCACGGCCTCCTTCGTGTCCTCCAGGCTGCGCAGGATGTCGCGCAGGCGCGCGTCCAGCGGATCGCCGACGGAGATCTCGCCCCAGTACTTGTACGGCACCGTGGCCAGCAGCTCGTCGTTGAGGATGTCCCCCTTCTTCAGGAGGATCTTCCCCTTGTCGTCCACGAGCTTGCCCTGGACCTCCTTGCCGCGGACCAGCCCGCGGAGGCGGCTGTACGCGGAGTCCTGGAGGACCTTGATCTCGTCGTTCTGGTCCTTGAGGAGCTTCGCCTCCTCCATGGACTCGATCTGCTTGGCGCGCTCGTCCTTCTCCACGCCCTTGCGGCTGAACACCTTGGCGTTGATGACGGTGCCCACGACGCCCGGGGGCACGCGCAGGGAGCTGTCGCGCACGTCGCCGGCCTTCTCACCGAAGATGGCGCGAAGGAGCTTCTCTTCGGGGGAGAGCTGGGTCTCGCCCTTCGGGGTGATCTTGCCCACCAGCACGTCGCCGGGCTTCACCTCGGCGCCGATGCGGATGATGCCGCTCTCGTCCAGGTCCTTGAGGGCTTCCTCACCCACGTTCGGGATGTCGCGGGTGATCTCCTCCTTGCCCAGCTTGGTGTCGCGCGCGATGCACTCGAACTCCTCGATGTGGATGGACGTGAAGACGTCCTCCTTGAGGATGCGCTCGCTGAGCAGGATGGAGTCTTCGAAGTTGTAGCCCTGCCACGGCATGAACGCGACGACGATGTTCTGTCCCAGCGCCAGCTCACCTGTCTCGGTGGCCGGGCCGTCCGCGATCACGTCGCCCTTCTTCACCCGGTCACCCTTGCGGATGATGGGCTTCTGGTTGAGGCACGTGTTCTGGTTGGAGCGCTGGTACTTGAGCAGGTTGTAGATGTCCACCTCGCTGGACACGTCGCTCAGGGCCGCGTTGGAGTCCGCCTTCACCACGATGCGGCTGGCGTCCACCGACTCCACGATGCCGTCACGACGGGCCACGCACGTCACGCCCGAGTCGCGCGCGACGATGGCCTCGATGCCCGTACCCACGAGCGGCGCGGACGTGCGCAGCAGCGGCACGGCCTGGCGCTGCATGTTGGAGCCCATGAGCGCGCGGTTCGCGTCGTCGTTCTCCAGGAACGGGATGAGGGAGGCGGCCACCGACACCAGCTGGTTCGGGGACACGTCCATCAGGTCCACGTCCTCGGCCTTGACCTGGACGAACTCGCCGCTGCGGCGGCTCTGCACCAGCGCGTTGACGAACTTGCCCTTCTTGTCCGTCTCCGCGTTCGCCTGGGCGATGGTGTGCTTCTCCTCCTCGAGCGCCGAGTAGAAGGCCACGTCCCCCGTCACGCTGCCTGCGTCCACCTTGCGGTACGGCGTCTCCACGAAGCCGAACTCGTTGACGCGGGCGTAGGTCGACAGCGACGCGATGAGGCCGATGTTCGGGCCTTCCGGCGTCTCGATGGGGCAGATGCGGCCGTAGTGCGTCGGGTGCACGTCGCGGACTTCGAAGCCCGCGCGCTCACGCGTCAGACCGCCAGGCCCGAGCGCGGACAGACGGCGCTTGTGCGTGACTTCCGAGAGCGGGTTCGTCTGGTCCATGAACTGCGACAGCTGGCTGGACCCGAAGAACTCCTTGATCACCGCCGTCACCGGCTTGGCGTTGATCAGGTCGTGCGGCATGAGCGTCTCGATCTCCTGGAGGCTCATGCGCTCCTTGATGGCGCGCTCCATGCGGACCAGACCGATGCGGTACTGGTTCTCCAGCAGCTCACCCACCGCGCGGACGCGGCGGTTGCCCAGGTGGTCGATGTCGTCGATCGTCCCCTTGCCGTTCTTCAGGTCGATCAGGTAGCGGATGACCTCCAGGATGTCGCGCTTGGTGAGGATCTGGCCGTCCAGGGGCTCCTCGAGGCTGAACTTGAAGTTCAGCTTGAGGCGGCCGACCTTGGACAGATCGTAGCGCTCCGGGTTGAAGAACAGGTTGCTGAACAGGTTCGTCGCCGTCTCCGGCGTCGGGGGATCACCCGGGCGCAGGCGCCGGTAGATCTCCATGATGGCCTGCTCGGGCGACTCGATCTTGTCCAGCATCAACGTCTCACGCAGGTACGGACCCACGTTGAGGTTGTCGATGAAGAGGACCTTGAACTCCTTGATGTCGCGCTTGAGGAGCTCGTCCACCTTCTCCTGCGAGACTTCCTCGTTGCACTCGAGGATGACCTCACCGGTGTTCTCGTCCACCACGTCGTAGGCGGACACCTTGGTGAAGAGCTCGTCCGCGTCGATGGGCAGCTTGGTCATCTTCGCCGCTTCGAGCTTCTTGATGGCGGCGCGCGTGAACTTGCGGTTCTTCTTGACGATCAACTCACCGGACTTGGTCTTGATGTCGCGCGTGGCGCGCTGACCCGGCAGGAGCTCCAGCTCGACGGACTTCTCGAAGTCCGCGGCGCTCTGCAGGTAGATGGTCTCGGTGGCGTAGTAGTAGTTGAGGATCTCCTCGGTGGAGCCCTTGAAGTCGAGCGGGTTCTTCTTCGCCGTGTCACCGACGGCGCCCAGGGCGCGGATGAGCACGGTCGCCGGCAGCTTGCGGCGCCGGTCGATGCGCACGTACAGCAGGTCCTTGTGGTCGAACTCGAAGTCGATCCACGATCCGCGGTACGGGATGATGCGGGCGTTGTAGAGCAGCTTGCCAGACGAGTGGCTCTTGCCCTTGTCGTGGTCGAAGAACGCACCCGGGCTGCGGTGCAGCTGGCTCACCACGACGCGCTCGGTGCCGTTGATGATGAACGTACCGTTCTGGGTCATCAGCGGGATTTCGCCGAAATAGACCTCTTGCTCCTTCACGTCGCGGATGGACTGGGCGCCGGTCTCCTCGTCCTTGTCCCAGACGACCAGGCGCACGACGACCTTGATAGGCGCCGAGTAGGTCATTCCACGCTGGTGGCACTCATCGACGTCGTACTTCGGCTTCTCCAGGTGATAGCTCACAAACTCCAGCGAGGAGGTCTCGTTGAAGTCCCGGATCGGGAAGACGGACTTGAAGACACCCTGAAGGCCAAGGTCCTCACGCTTCTCCGGGGCGATGTCGGCCTGGAGGAACTTCTCGTAGGATTGCTTCTGGATGTTGATGAGATTGGGAATGTCGATGATCTTCGCGATTTTCGCGAAGGTCTTCCGCACGCGGAAATTGTTCTGGATCTGCGTCGGCATTCGGTCTCCGGGGACGGCTGCTCGGGCGGGGCAAACTTCAGTAACGCGCGGCGGCGCCGGGAAATTTGGCAAATGTCAAATGGGCAAAGCCGACGCCCCAGCAAAGGGAGCGTCGGCCTGCTCATCCGATCAGCAGGCTGCCCGGGATTTCCCGGAAGAACAGGGCAGCCCCTGTACAGAACTACTTGATCTCGACGGTGGCGCCAGCCGCGACGAGCTGGTCCTTGATCTTCTTGGCGTCGTCCTTGTTGACGCCTTCCTTGACCGTCTTGGGCGCGCCCTCGACCAGGTCCTTGGCCTCCTTCAGGCCCAGGCCGGTGATGGCGCGGATCTCCTTGATGACGTTGATCTTGTTGGCGCCGGCGTTCGCCAGCACCACGTTGAACTCCGTCTTCTCCTCAACAGGAGCAGCGGCGGCGGCGGGGCCCGCGGAGGCAACGGCCACGGCGGCGGCGGAAACGCCCCACTTCGCCTCAAGCTGCTTCACGAGCTCGGCCGCTTCCATGACGGTGAGCGAGGAGAGCTGGTCAACAATCGAATTCAGGTCAGCCATTGAACTGTGTCCTTCTGCGGTTGACTAACGGCGGGCGACCCATCTGGGCTGCCGCGCCGAAGAGGTTGCGGTAGAAAAACTTCTCGGGATGATTACTGTCCCTGCGACTTGTCCGCGTTGGCCTGCAGCACCCGCGCGAGCTGCGACCCGGGGGCCGCGATGGTCCGAACCAGCTTGCCTGCCGGCTGGTTGAGCATGCCGAGCAACTGCCCGCGCAGCTCGTTGAGGCCCGGCATCTTCGCCAGTGCCTTCACGCCGTTGACGTCAATCTTCTTGCCGTCCACCACGGCGCTACGGACCTTGATGGTCTCCATGTCCTTGATGAAATCCATCAGGATCTTCGCAGGAGCCACCACGTCGTCGTAGCTGATGCACAGGGCCACGGGACCGGTGAAGTCATCCGAAATCACGGAGACGGTCGTGCCCTCAGCGGCACGGCGCGCCAGCGTGTTCTTGATGACCTTGTACTCGACCTTGCCCTCGCGGAACTTGCGACGCAGCTTGGTGACGGTCTCCACGTCCACCTTGGAGAATTCGGCGACCACCGCAGTCTTCGTCCGGGCAAACTTCTCGTGGAGCTCCTTGATCATCTCTTCCTTCTCGCTCTTCAGCACCTTGACTCACCTCCTTCATGGCCCGACCTGACGGTCGGGCGTGATGCCTGGGCCAAAGTGGCAGAGCGAGAGAGGGGCCTCCGAGAGGCACCACACCGCACCTCCAGTCTCGGCAGGGCTGACCTTGCGGTCGTTTGAACCAGGAGTGGATGGACGGCCCGACCGGTTGCCCGGTTCCCAACGGACGCGCCTTCTCCCTTCCAGGTCCCTGCTGTCATGAACCAGGTCGGAACGCCGCGTCTCTCGACATGGCGCTCCAATTGCAAAAGCCGGGGGCCTATACCCCCGGCTTTCGCAAAGATCCAGCACTTTCTATCGAGCTGACGTTCAGTGGGCCCGGGAATGACGCTCCCTGTCGGGGAGCGCACCCTTCCCTGCCCGTCCTGACACCCGCGATTAGCGGTGACGCGCCAGGATTTCCGTGGTGTCGAGCTTGATGCCCGGCCCCATGGTCGTCGAGATGGCGATGCCCTTCAGGTACACGCCCTTGGCGGTGGCCGGCTTGAGCTTCATCACCAGGTCCACCAGCGCGTTGAAGTTCGCCTCGAGCTTGTCCGCGGCGAAGGAGGCCTTGCCCATCTTCGCGTGGACGATGCCCGCCTTCTCCGCGCGGAAGTCCACCTTACCGCCCTTGGACTCGCGGATGGCCTTGGCGACGTCCATGGTCACCGTGCCGACCTTCGGGTTCGGCATGAGGCCACGGGGACCGAGCACCTTACCGAGGCGGCCGACGATGCCCATCATGTCCGGCGTCGCGATGACGGTGTCGAAGTCGAGGAAGCCCTCCTCGATGCGCTTCTGGAGGTCCTCGGCGCCCACGATGTCCGCGCCGGCGTTGGCGGCCTCGGTGGCACGCTCACCCTTGGCGAACACGGCCACGCGCACGGTGGCGCCGGTGCCGTGCGGGAGCACCACGGCGCCACGGACCATCTGGTCCGCGTGCTTCGGGTCCACGCCCAGGTTGATGGCGACGTCGACCGTCTGGTCGTACTTCGTCGCGCGGGTCTCGACGGTCTTCTTCAGCAGCGCGAAGCCCTCGGCGACGGCGTAGCGCTTGTTGCGGTCCACCAGCTCGTTGGACGCGCGGAACTTCTTTCCATTGGTAGCCATGACGGGAGTCCTTGAAAGATGGGGCGGGCTAGCCGACGACGTCGATGCCCATGGAGCGCGCGGTGCCGGCAATGGTGTTCATGCAGGCTTCGATGGACGCGGCGGTGGTGTCCTGGATCTTCTTGTTGGCGATCTCCTCGAGCTGCTTCCGGGTGATCGTCCCCACCTTCTCCTTGCCCGGCTTCTTCGCGCCCGAACCCTTCTTCTTCTCCGTGTGGAGACCCGCGGCCTTCTTGATGAGGATGGCGGCGGGAGGGGTCTTCAGGATGAAGGTGAAGGAGCGGTCCTGATACACGGTGATGATCACCGGGATGATCAGACCCTCCTTGGCCTCCGCCTGCGTCTTGGCGTTGAACTGCTTGCAGAACTCCATGATGTTCACGCCCTGCTGACCGAGCGCGGGACCAATCGGCGGGGCGGGGTTCGCCTTGCCGGCGGGGATCTGCAACTTGACCTGACCTGTGACCTTCTTCATCGGCGGACTGCTGCCTTTCGGTAGGGTGGTTCCAACGGACCGCCAGACGGGGCGACCCTCCCACCCGTTGATCCGCGCCCGTCACCGGGCGCGGAAGACTTTGAAACTAGCCGGTGGTCTTCTCCACCTGCATGAAGTCGAGCTCCACGGGGGTCGCACGGCCGAAGATGCTGACGAGCACGCGCACGCGGCCCTTCTCCGGGTTGACCTCTTCCACGGTGCCGTTGAAGTTGGCGAACGGGCCGTCAATGACGCGCACCGTGTCGCTGGTCTCGAACTGGACCTTGGGCTTGGCCTTGTGGGCGCCCTCGGTGACCTGCGCGGTGAGGCGCTCGACCTCGCGGTCCGACATGGGCCGCGGCTGCTCGTTCTGACCGACGCCCGGGAACCCCGTCACCTTGGAGGTGTTCTTCACCAGGTGGACGGTGATGTCGTTGAGCTCCATCTGGACGAAGATGTAGCCCGGGAAGAGCTTGCGGCGGGTGGTCTTCTTCTCGCCGTTCACCATCTCCACGACCTGCTCCATGGGGATGAGGATCTCACCAATCAGATCCTGGTCCTGCAGGCCCTTGAGGCGCACCTGCTCTTCCAGGTTCTTCTTCGCCTGGTTCTCGTAGTTCGAGTAGGTCTGGACCGTGAACCATTTCTTCGCCATTACAGCTTCCCCCACAGGGCAGGCAGCCACTCCACCATCAAGTTGTAGGCGACGGTGTCGATGCAGAAGAGCAGAACGGCCGCCACCAGCGAGGCGACGACCACGGCCATGGTCGACGCGCGGGTCTCCGACCAGGAAGGCCAGGTGACCTTCATCAGTTCGGACGCCACGTCGATGGAGAGGGCGTGCGTGCGAGGATTGAAGTAGGCCGCCAGCACCAGGGCCAGGGCGGACACGTAGCCCACCAGCGTCGACACGCGCCAGCCGAGCCCTTCGAAGAGCTCCACGTCGCTCCATCCGAACCGGCTCCAGAGCAACCCGAAGACGTGCTCCAGGAAGAGGGCCAGGACGATGCCGGCGACGAGATAGAAGATGACCACGAGCCGCTTGGGGTCGATGCCCGAGCGGTTAGCCTGCTGGCTGGCCTCAGATGCCGTCGCCATGGTGCCTCACGAGGGACTGCGGAAGCGGGACTGCGAAAAGGCAGGGACCCCCGGCACCGCTCGGTACCGGGGGTCCCTGTACTGAAGCTGGCAGGCCAGGAGGGATTCGAACCCCCAACACGCGGATTTGGAGACCGCTGCTCTACCGTTGGAGCTACTGGCCTAAACCTTCATGGAACGGACGACCTAGACCTTGCCTTCCTTGTGGTCCGTGTGCTTGCGGCAGCGAGGACAAAACTTGCTCAGTTCGAGCTTGTCCTGGCTCTTCCGCTTGTTCTTCGTGGTCGTGTAGTTCCGCTCTTTGCACGTGGTGCATTCGAGCGAGATGATGGAACGGTTACCCTTAGGCATGGTTCATTTCACCAGATGCGAGAAGGGAAGGCTACAAAAGCAGCCCTCCCCTCCGCAACTCAGTGCCCGTGAAAGCCGGTCGGCGGGAAGCCGATCAGGCAATGATCTCCGCAACGACGCCGGCGCCCACCGTACGACCACCCTCGCGAACGGCGAACCGGAGCTCCTTCTCCATCGCGACCGGGGTGATGAGCTCCACCTCGATGGCGATGTTGTCGCCCGGCATGACCATCTCGACGTTGTCCGGCA
>NZ_RAWE01000101.1 GCF_003611695.1 Corallococcus carmarthensis
GGCTCCGGGGCCGGCGTGGGGGCCGGGGCCGGCTCGCGGGCCTTCTGGGCCTCGGCCGTGATGACCTGGTCCATGGCCTGCTCCAGCGTCTTGTGGGCGGTGACGCCCGGCTGGTCGCCATAGCCGTTCTTCAGCGCCTGGTGCTGGCCGCCCAGCTTCTCCGTCGCGCGCCAGTCCTGTTCGAACAGGCGCTGGTTCACGATGCCGATCTCGTACTGGCCCACCGCGGCGGGGCGGGGCGGAGGACCGTCCGGCTGGGCCTCCTGCATGGTGACGACCTGGACTCGCCAGGCCCACACCGCGCCCGCGAGGAAGAGGACCATGGCACCGATGCCGATGCCCACGACCTTCCCCATGACGATGTGGTCTTCCTCGGCCGCCACGCCATGCGCGCCGACGATGACCCGCGATTCGACTTCGGACTGGGTCTTCTTCATGGCTGCACGTACCTCAGGGACTCCGCGATGTAGGGGTCCTTCACCGGGAACGTGTACTTGTTGCGCGCCCGGAAGAGGGCGAAGCCCACCGCGACACCGCCCACGCCCACGAAGGCCGTGATGAGCGTCCAGTGGAAGGTCGGACCGGCCTCACCGGAGAACGCCGGCCAGATGAGCCAATACAGGTCCACGGCGTGCATGAGAAGCATGTAGACGGCGGCGACCGCCAGCAGCCGGGGCTTCTCCTTCAGCTTGCGTGACAGCAGCGTGAAGAACGGCAGCACGAAGTGCAGGAAGAAGATGGCGATCGACATGGAGCGCCACGAACCGTACATGCGCAGGCCGTACCAGGGGGCCTCTTCCGGGATGTTGGCGATCCACACCAGCAGGAACTGGGAGAAGCCGATGTAGGCCCAGAACGCCGTGAAGGCGAAGATGAGCTTGCCCAGGTTGTGGAAGTGCGGAACCTTCACCAGGCTGCCGTACAGGTCCTTGCCCTGCGCCTGGACGGTGATGATCGTCAGCAGGCAGAAGGCGGCCAGGAAGCTGCCGGCGAAGTAGTAGACGCCGAAGATGGTGGACTGCCACAGCGGCGTGAGGCTCATCAGCCAGTCGAAGGCGGCGAAGGTGATGGTCAGCGCCAGGAAGGGCAGGGCGCCCGGGGAGAAGCGGCGCTGCTTGACGGTGAGGTCCAGCCCGCCCGCCTCGTCCTGCTTCGTGCTCCAGCTGTACAGCCGGTGCGAGACGAAGATCCACACCGCGAAGTAGATGGCCTGACGGACGGCGAAGAAGCCGCCGTTCAAGTAGTGCTCCTTCTTGTGGTGAAGGTGCTCCACCTCGATGCCGTGGATGTGCGCGGCCAGGGGCGAGCCGTCAATCCAGGGGTACAGGTACTTCATCAGCGGAATGAAGGCGAGGATGAGCACCGCGAAGACGGGCACCGTGATGGCCATCGTCTCCATGGCGCGGCGCAGGACGATGAGCCACTTCGCCTTGGCCGTGTGGAAGATGGCCAGCATGATGAGGGCGGCCACGCTGATGCCGACCCAGTAGGTGAAGCCCAAGAGGTAGCTGAAGGCGGTCGCCTCGGGGTTCATGAAGAAGCCCACGGCGGTGAGCACGAGGCCCACCACGCCCAGGCCGAACGCGGGCACCATCAGCTTGGGCGTGCCGGTGTAGCGCTCCATGGCAGTCATCGGTTCTCCTGCGGAACGGGCTGCGTCCCGGCGGTGCTGCGGGCGGCCTGGAGCGCGCGCACGTAGGCGACGACGGCCCAGCGCTCACGCGTGTCGAGCTCACCCGAGAAGGACGGCATGATGCCGTAGCCCTCGTTGATGGCGGTGTAGAAGTGGCCGGCCGGCTTGTCCGCGAGCTCCAGCAGGGACGGCGGCAGGCGCAGCGCCATGTTCTCCGCGACGACGCTGTTGCCGTCGCCGAGCACGCCATGGCACTGCGAGCAGACGATGTTGTACTTCTTCTGGCCCAGCTCCAGCAGGTGCTTGTCCACCGGCAGCGGGATGGCGTTCACGGCGACGCCGTTGGCGCGGCCCGTGGAGATGCCCGGGTTGCCCACCGGCCGCTCGCGCGGGACGGTGCCGGCGGGGGGCACGCGCATGGCGCGGCCGTCCGGCCAGAACTCGGACGTCTCGTAGTACTCGTACTTGGCCTGGGTCTCCATGCGCTGGAGGAACTCCGAGCTGACGTTGCAGCCCGTGAGCGCGGCGAGCCCGGCGGCGGGGATGAGCCACCTCATTCGTTCTCTCCCGACACGACGGTCACGTGGGTCGCGCCCAGGGCCGTCAGCTGGTTCTTGACGTCCGCGGCGTCCGTCCCCGTGGGGTGCGGGATGCTCAGCCAGAAGCCGTGCGTGGACGCGCTGCGGAACTCTTCCGACTCGAAGGCCGGGTGGTAGGGCTGCGGCAGCTTGCTGAGGCCCAGCAGGCCAAAGAAGATGCCGAACGCGGCGAACAGCACGCTCAATTCGAACGTGATGGGCACCCAGGCCGGGAGGCTCAAGAGCGGACGGCCGCCGACGTTGAGCGGGTAGTCGACGGTGTTCATCCACGTCTGCATCGTGAGGGCGGTCACCATGCCGGTGAGGCCGCCACCCAGGGCGATGAAGGGCACGCGAGAGGGCGGCAGGCCCAGCGCCTCCGACCCGCCGTGGAGCGGGTAGGGGGAGTAGGTGTCCATCCCCTGGAAGCCCTTCTCGCGCATCTGCTGCGTGGCGGAGACGAGGGCTTCCGGGGTGGCGAACTCGGCCATCACCCAGGAATCAAGGACCTTGGCTTCCATGATGCTAGTGCGCTCCGTGGGTGGCCGCGGCGTCCGAGCCGTGGTGTCCGTTGCCATGGGCGGCGTGGGCGGCGTGCTTGAGCTCCAGCTGGAGCTCCTTCACCTCGCTCACCGCGACGGCGGGAACGAACTTGAGGAACAGGAGGAACAGGGTGCCGAACAGGCCCAGCGTGCCGATGTAGATGGACCAGTCCACCCAGGTCGGCGTGTAGATGTCCCACGACGAGGGCAGGAAGTCCTGCGACAGCGACGTCACGATGATGATGAACCGCTCGCACCACATGCCGATGTTCACCGCGATGGACGCCACCCACATGATGGGGATGCTGGTGCGGCACTTCTTGAACCAGAAGATGTTCGGGGTGATGACGTTGCAGGCGATCATCAGCCAGTACACGCCGGCGTAGGGGCCCGTGGCGCGGTTCACGTAGAAGGTCCAGAACTCGTACTGGTTCATGGAGTACCAGGCGATGAAGTGCTCCATCAGGTATCCGTAGGACACGAGCATGCCCGTGGCGAGGATGACCTTGTTCATGTTCTCCAGGTGGCGGTCCGTGATCACGTCCCGGAGGCCCAGGTACTTGCGGGCGGGAACGATGAGGGTGATCACCATCGCGAAGCCGCTGAACACGGCGCCGGCCACGAAGTAGGGCGGGAAGATGGTCGCGTGCCAGCCCGGAATCTGGGACACGGCGAAGTCGAACGACACGATGGTGTGCACGGACACCACGAGCGGCGTCGAGAGGCCGGCGAGCAGCAGGTAGGCGATCTTGTAGTTGTGCCAGTGGCGGCCCGAGCCGCGCCAGCCCAGGGCGAACAGGCCGTAGATGGTGCGCTGCAGCTTCGTCTTGGACGAGTCACGCAGGGCGGCCAGGTCCGGGATGAGGCCCACGAACCAGAAGAGGGCGGACACCGTGAGGTACGTGGAGATGGCGAACACGTCCCACACGAGCGGCGAGCGGAACTGCGCCCAGGCGCCCAGGGTGCTGGGGTAGGGGAACAGCCAGAAGGCGAACCAGGGACGGCCCGTGTGGAGCAGCGGGAAGAGACCCGCGCACATGACCGCGAACAGCGTCATGGCTTCCGCGAAGCGGTTGATGCTCGTGCGCCACTTCTGCTGGAAGAGCAGGAGGATGGCGGAGATGAGCGTGCCGGCGTGGCCGATACCGACCCACCAGACGAAGTTGATGATGTCGAACGCCCAGCCGACGGGCTGGTTGTTGCCCCACACGCCGATGCCGCGCGCGAGGGTGTACGTGACGCCGATGACCAGGAGGCCCAGCGCCGCGGACGTGATGCCCAGCAGCATGAACCAGCCCTTGCCGGGCTTGCGCCAGACATGGTCCAGCAGCGTCTCATTGAGGGACTTGTCGTCGTGGTGCGGCGCGACGAGGTCCCGGGGCTCGAGGGGGTCGAGCGGGAGTGCGTGTGCGGTCTCGGCCATGACGGTCAGTGACCTCCTTCGTGCGCCGGCGCCGATTCAGCGGGAGCAGCGGCCACGAGGGCGGGGTTGGGGTTGCGCAGGCGGATGAGGTGGGCGGTGCGGGGGCGGGTGCCCAGCTCGTGCAGCAGCCGGTAGGCACGCTCGTCCTCGTGGAGCTGGGTGACGCGCTGGGCAGGGTCCGCGAGCGAGCCGAAGGCGATGGCCTGCGTGGGGCAGGTCTGCTGGCACGCCGTCTGGAGCTCCTTCTCCTGGATGAGGCGCTTCTCGACGCGGGCGTTGATGCGCACGCGCTCGATGCGCTGGACGCAGTACGTGCACTTCTCCATGACGCCGCGGTTGCGCACCGTGACGTCCGGGTTCATCAGCATCTTCTCGGTCGGCGTCTTGCCCTGCGTGTAGTGCAGGTAGTTGAAGCGGCGGACCTTGTAGGGGCAGTTGTTGGAGCAGTACCGCGTGCCGATGCAGCGGTTGTACACCATGTCGTTGAGGCCCTCGTCCGAGTGCACGGTGGCGTTCACCGGGCAGACGTACTCGCAGGGGGCCTTCTCGCAGTGCACGCACGCGACGGGCTGCATGACCATGGCGGGGTTGTTCTCGTCGCCCTGGAAGTAGCGGTCGATGCGCAGCCAGGCCATCTCACGGCCGCGGCCCACCTGCTCCTTGCCGACGACGGGGATGTTGTTCTCCGCCTGGCACGCCACGACGCACGCGTTGCAGCCCGTGCAGCGCGACAGGTCGATGGACATGCCCCACTTGTAGCCCTCGGCGGGCGTCTTGGCGTAGTCGAAGTCGGGCAGGTTGTTCTGCTTGCCCAGCTTGAGCTCGCCCTGGACGCGCTCGAGGACGTGCTCCGTCTCCTTCGACGGGTGCGCCAGCTCGCTCACGGACATGTCGAGCGCCAGCGGGCGGCCCTCCATGCGCCAGTGGTACTGGGTGCGGGCGAAGGTGTGGCTGCCGCGGACCTTGGTCAGCCTGGCGCCGCCGTCGAACCAGGGGGCGTTCACGGTGCGCAGCTGGTTGGCGTTGAAGCCGACGCCCTTGGCGACGACCTCGTGCAGGCCGGTGCGGCCGTAGCCCAGGGCCACGGTGACGGTGTCGTCCGCGTTGCCGGGGAGGATGGTGACGGGGACCTGCAGCTTGCGCCCGCCGTACTCCAGCTCCGCGAGGTGGCCGTTCTCCAGGCCCAGCCGCTTGGCGGTGGCGGGGCTGAGGATGGCGGCGTTCTCCCAGACGATCTTCGTGATGGGGTCCGGCAGCTCCTGGAGCCACGCGTTGTTGGCGAAGCGGCCGTCCAGGACCTTGTAGTCATGGACGAAGTTGATCTCCAGCTCACCGGCGGCCGGCGGCTGGTAGGCGGCGACCAGCGCGTTGGCGGCGCCCGTGTCCGGGGTGGCCGTCAGCGCGGCGGCGATGCTGCCGGGGACGACGCCCTCGGAGACCCAGGTCTCCCAGCGGGTCTCGAAGTCGGCGCGGCCGGCCTCGCCACCCTGCGCGGTCCAGTAGTCGCGCAGAATCTGGTAGGCGGGGCGGAAGGGCTCGTCGAGGAACAGCGCGTACAGCTCCGCTTCCGGCACGCCGTTGAAGAGCGGCTGGATGAGGGGCTGCGCGATGCTGACCGTGCCGTCCACCGCGCGGCCGTCGCTCCAGGTCTCCAGCTGGTGCGCCAGGGGCACGAACCAGTCCGCGAACTTGGAGGTCTCGTCCTCGTAGTGACCCGCGTACAGGACGGACAGCGCCTTGCGGTTGGCGTTCTGCTTGGGGTCCAGCACCTCCGCCAGGCCCGCGTCCACCGGCAGGGCGTAGACGGGGTTGGTGGCGGTGATGACCAGCGTGTCCACCTTGCCGGCCTTGATGTCCGCCACCAGGGCGCTGATCTCCGCGAGGCCCGAGGCTTCCGGGGCGGCGGCCGGGACGACCTTCACGGTCGTGCCCACGTTGCCCAGCGCGGCGTTGATGGCCTGCGCCAGCGCGTGCACGGCGGCGGGCTGGCGCTCACCGGCGAGCACCACGCTGCGGCCGGCCTTGGACTTGAGGTCCTGGGCCACGGCCTGCACCCACGAGGAGACCTCCGGGCGCACCGTGCCGGCCTTGCCGGACGCGGCGGCGCCCAGGCTGGCGGCGGGGCCACCCACGGCCTGCGCCAGCGCGGCGGCGATGCCGAGGATCTCCGCGGACTTCACGCGCAGGCGGTGGTCCGCCATGCCGCCGGTGATCGACATGCGGGATTCCGCGACGTAGAGGCGGTTGAGCTCGCCGTTCTTCGGGTCGCGGCGGTCGCCGAACTGGCGGGAGACGGCCAGGTTCTCCGGGCGGCTCTCCAGGAAGTCCGCGTCCAGGGAGACGATGATGTCCGCGCGGGTCAGGTCGTGAAGGGCCTGCACCGGCTGGCCGAACAGCGCGCGGTTCGCCTCGGCGGCGGCGGTGCCGGAGAGGGAGGCGAACGCGTGGAAGCGCGCGTTGGGCAGCTTCTTCTGGATGCGGCCCGTCACGTCGCGCAGCATCGGCGAGCTGATGGGCTCCGTGAGGAAGCGCAGGCGGCTGCCGCCGTCGGCGACGGCCTTCTGGCTGACGAGGGTGGAGATGTCCTCGGCCAGAACGCGCAGCGAGCGGGGGTTGTTGCCCTGGCGCAGCACGCGGGCGCGCTGCGGGTCATAGAGGGAGAGCAGGAACGCCTGCTCGAAGATGCCCGCGGCGCCCTGGTTGATGGGGTGCTGGGGGTTGCCCTCGATCTTCACCGGGCGGCCTTCGCGCGCGGTGATCAGCAGGCCGGAGGTGTGGCCCCCCAGCGTCATGCCGGACGCGTAGTGCAGCGGGTTGCCCGGGACGACTTCCGGCGGCGTCTTCGTGTACGCCACCATCCGCTCATCCTGCGGACGGGTGCTGCACGCGGTGGCGCCGGCCAGGGCGAGCGACGCGCCCAGGAGCTGCATGAACTCGCGGCGGGCGAAGCCGGTGGGGGGAAGGTCCGCGCCGACGGGGAATTCCGGGCGGGTCTCCTCCAGGAACTCCGGCGTGGCGAGCTTCTCCTCCAGGCCGAGCCAGTACGTCTTGCCGTACGAGCCCTCCGCCGCGACGGCGCGGGTGGACGCGTGCTCGAGGGCTTCGTTCACGACGTCGTCGTGGGCGTGCGCGTGGGGTGCGGCCTCGTTGCGGCCCGAGACGACCGGGAGGGCGAACGACGAGGGGGTGTCCTGCGCGGGCGCGCTGTCAGGCTTGGTGTTCATCGGTGGCATGTGGAGCAGCTCGTGCGCGAGTGAACGTCGTATTCCTTGGAGAGCTTCTCGGCGAGGGCCGCGGCTTCCGCCTTCTCCGCCGGAGGCGCCCAGGTCATGCTGGTGATGAATTCCTGGGGCCGGAGGTTGGGGCCGGGGTTGCGGTGGCAATCCAGGCACCAGCTCATCGTCAGCGGGGCGGACTGCTCGATGGCGCCCATCTGGTCCACGCGGCCGTGGCAGGTGGCGCAGCCGACGCCCTTGCCCACGTGGATGGAGTGGTTGAAGTAGACGAAGTCCGGCAGGTTGTGGACGCGGACCCAGGGGATGGGCTGGTCGGCGAAGAACGCCTTGCGGACCTCGGTGAGGTACGGGCTCTTGTTCCACACCTGCGCGTGGCAGGACATGCACACGGTCGTGGAGGGGATGCCCGCCGACGGGGACTTCTCCACCGTCCAGTGGCAGTAGCGACAGTCGATCTGCTCGTCACCGGCGTGGTGCCGGTGGTCGAACTCGATGGGCTGTTCCACCGGGTGCGCCTGATTGGTCACGTGCGGAGAGCGCACGTAGGCCAAGAGGCCGCCGATGGCGATGGCGGGCACGGCGAGGAGCATCGCGGCCGACAGGCGCGACACCGTATTCGTCCAGCGTGGGAAGAGAGGGCCGCTCATACCAGGACCAGGGGCAAGGGGACTGAAGGCGACATGAAAGCAGGGGTGGACGCGGGGAAACCGGCCGGCGCGGAAGTCAGCGGGACCATCCCGGCCCCGGTGGACCGGGCGGGCGGTGGCTCCTGGCGCTCAGACGGCAAGGCAGTCACGTCCAACGAACCTCTAGGATGGTGCCGTGGGCGTGGGTCCCTCATGCATTTCCCGACCCAACGCGGCGCGGGACCATCAACCATGAGCACGGCAGTGTCAACCATTCTGTGGGGAGTGGGAATAAGGAGCGCTTAGCACCTTCCGGGGCGGTTGCGACAAGTTGCCCGCGCGGGGTGATGAATCCCGCTTCTGGCGATCGGAAGGGGGCTTTGCGCGAGCGGCTCCGCCCTCGGGGATCAATCCCTCTCAAGGGCCTGCTACAGGGTGCGACGATCCACGTCACGCCTGAAGCGGGGCTACTCGGAGTCCGGGTCGCCAGCGTCGCGCCAGCGGTCGCGGCGCTTCTGGAGCAGGCGCTCCACCAGTTCGCGCACGCGGGCGTCGCGGTGGAAGTTCGCGTCATGGCGGCTGCCCTTGCCCTGGTTGCAGCGGGCGCAGGCGAGGCCCAGGTTCTCCAGCGCGTCGGTGCCGCCCGCGCTCCGGGGCACGATGTGCTCGATGGTGGCGCGGCTGATGGGTTCGCCGTCCAGGCTCACGGCGAGGTGGGCGTTGCAGTGCAGGCACTTGCCCATCCACACCTCGGCGCCCCGGTGCGGGACGCGCTCGAAGGTGGCGTCGGTGGCGATGATCCCCAGGACGCGGCGGCGCTAGGCCTGGCTCATGGCCCTAGACCTCCACCACCGCGGTGCCGGCGACGGCGTAGACGCGGTCCTTGCGACCCCGCCGCACGTCCATCCCTCCGGTGAAGGCGCTGAACGCGGGCAGGACGCCCACCCCGGGGCGCAGGTGGAAGCACGGCAGCCGCAGCCGGTCCGCCCCGCCCGTCAGGCGCACCATGGGGTGGAGGTGCCCGGCCCAGACGTAGCGGCCGGCGGCGGGCTCCGGGTGGTGGGCGAAGCGGAACGGGCCTTCATCTAATACCTCCTCGCGGTCCTCCATCCGCCAGATGGGGGGAAGGGTCCGGACGTGGCGGTCGTGGTTGCCGCGTATCAGCACGACTTCTAGTGAAGCATGAGCTTCTCTCCATGTATTCACGCGGCTGATGACGTCGCGGGTGAGCCCCTGGCGCGAGTGGACGAGGTCACCTACTAGAAGGAGGCGCCGGGCGCCGGTGGCGGTGAGGGCGGAGGAGAGGCGGGCCAGGTCGTCATCCAGGACCCCCAGGGGCAGGGGGATGCCGTGCTGCTGGAAGGACTCGGTCTTGCCCCAGTGCAGGTCCGCGACGGCGAGCACTCCGGCCTGGGGCCAGTGCAGGGCCCGTTCCGGGAGCAGTTCCACGTCCGCGTCCGCTACGCGGGTCTGGCATCGGCCTGGGACCATCGCTCCTTGAGACGCTCCACGCGGTCCAGCAGGGATTCGTTGGACACGCTGGCGCTGATGCGCTCGACGACGAGCGGGAAGGCCAGCGGCGAGGGCCGGTGGACGTGGACGACTTCGACGGGGCTTGCTCCCAGGCGCTCCAGGGTGCGCGCGAGCCGGCCCTGTTCGAACTGCTGCTCCAGCACCTCGCGGCGGGCCTGGCGCAGCAGGAGGTTGTCCGGGTCGTACTTCACGAAGACGTCATAGAGGAGCGCGGCGCTGGCCTGGACCTGACGCGTGGACTTGCGCGCCCCGGGCAGGCCCGGCATCACCAGCCCGGCCACGCGGGCGATGTCGCGGAACTGCCGGCGCGCGAGCTCGCTCAGGTTCACGCTCTCCAGGATGTCCTCCACCAGCCGCTCGCGGGTGAAGAGGGCCGGGCGCAGGGCCTCGTCGAAGGGGAAGGGCGTGGGGGTGAGCAGCTCCAGGCCGTAGTCGTTCACCGACAGGCTGAAGGTGGCCTTCTGCAGGCGCGTGAGGCGCAGGGCGAGGAGCGCCGCCAGTCCTTCGTGCACGAGCCTTCCTTCAAAGGGATAGAGGAAGAGGTGGTGGCCGTCGCGCGTGCGGCAGGTCTCCGCCAGACAGCGGCCGTCGCCGGGGATGCGCGACAGGCGGGCCTGTGCATCGAGGATGGGCCACGCGGCGGCGATCTCATCCCGGGTGACGTCGCCCTGGCGCGCGGCCTCCAATGTGCGGCGCATCGCGGACGCGAGCGAGGTGGAGAGGGGCAGGCGGCTGCCGCCCCAGCGCGGCGTCTGGGTGGCCTTGGCCTTCGCGGGCTTCACGTAGGCCGTCATGTCCTTGAAGCGGCTGAACTCCAGCCGGCGGCCCGCGAAGAGGAAGGTATCCCCAGGCTTCAGGCGGCTGACGTAGGACTCCTCCACCGTGCCCAGGTTGCCGCCGCTCCAGTAGCGCAGCTGCACGGACGCGTCCGAGGTGATGGTGCCGATGTTCAACCGGTGCAGCCGGGCGAGCCGCACGTCGGGCACGCGGAAGCGGCAGTCCACCTCCACCACGCGGCGGAACTCCGGGTAGGCGCGCAGCGTGGGGCCTCCCTCGCGCACCAGGGTGAGGGCCCAGTCGAACTCCTCGTCGGTAAGGGACGCGTAGCTGGTGGCGGTGCGGACCTCGTCGCGCAGGGCTTCGCGGGTGAAGCCTCCTCCCAGCGCGCACGTCACCAGGTGCTGAGCCAGCACGTCGAGCGGCTTGGACAGTGGCGTGCGTGGCTCCACCTCACGGCCCGCGATGGCGTCCCGGGCGGCGGCCATCTCCACCAGTTCGAGCGCGTGCGTGGGGACGAAGAGGATGCGGCAGGTGGCGCCGGGGCGGTGCGCGCTGCGGCCCGCGCGCTGAAGGGTGCGGCCGATGCCCTTGGGACTTCCTATCTGGATGACGCGCTCCACCGGGCCGAAGTCCACGCCCAGGTCCAGCGAGGACGTGCACACGACGAGGCGCAGGCTGCCGTCCTTGAGGCCTCCCTCCACTCGCTCGCGCTCCTCGCGGTCGATGGAACCGTGGTGCAGCGCGAGCAGGTGCTCCCATTCGGGGCGCAGGAAGCGCAGGCCTTCGAACCAGCGCTCCGCTTGCGAACGGGTGTTGGTGAAGAGGAGCGTGGACTGCGTTGGATCCAACCATTCCGCCACGCGCGGGAGCATGGTGAAGCCCAGGTGGCCCGACCAGGGGAAGGTGTCCATCTCCGCTGGCAGCAACGTCTCCACGTCCACCGGGCGCTGGAGCTCCGCGCTCACCAGGGTGGGCTTGCGGTCCGTGCCGACGACGGTGCGCGCGGCCTCCTCCAGATTGGCGAGCGTGGCGGACAATGCCCAGATGCGCAGGCCCGGTGCGAAGTGGCGCAGGCGGGCCAGGGCCAGCTCCACCTGGGTACCTCGCTTGGAGGCGAGCAGTTCGTGCCACTCGTCCACGATGACGGCGCGCAACGAGGCGAAGTTCTCCGCCGCCTGCTCTTGCGTCAGTAGGAGTGACAGGGACTCCGGCGTGGTGATCAGGACCTGGGGCAGACGCTCGCGCTGGCGCTGACGCACGGAGGAGGAGGTGTCGCCCGTGCGGCTCTCGACCTCCAGGTCCGCGTCCAACGCCAGGAGTGGTTCACGCAGGGCCTGCTCCACGTCACGCGACACCGCTCGCAGCGGTGTGAGGTAGAGGATTTGAAGGCCCTTCTGGTCGCGCTCCGCCACGTCCGCCAGCGGGCCGATGTATGCCGCGTAGGTCTTCCCCGCGCCGGTGGGCACGTGGATGAGGCCGCTGTCTCCTCGCGCGTAGGCGGCCCACGCTTCTTCCTGGAAGGCGTAGGGCGTCCATCCCTTGGACGCGAACCACTGGCGGAGTTGCTCCAGTGGCGCTCCTTGATAGGGAGAAGGGCTCCGGGGGGCGGGACGCTTCGCGCGGGTTCGCTTGGGCTCCGGTGATTCCGTCTGCGTTTCCGGCGCGTGCTTGCCGCGCATGCGATTGCGGCGGGGCTTAGTGGGCTGCATGGAGCAGCCCCTTCAATGAATCGAGCGTGTCCGCGTCCTGCGCCGTCTTGTCCGCGCGCCACCGCGCGATGCGAGGGAAGCGCAGGGCGATGCCCGACTTGTGGCGCGGGGAGGGCGCAATGGCTTCGAAGTGCAGCTCGAACACCTGCTCCGGATCCACAGAGCGCACCGGGCCGAACTTCTCTCGCGTGTGGGCTCGGATCCACCGGTCCAGCCGGCCAATCTCCTCGTCGGTGAGGCCCGAGTAGGCCTTCGTCACCGGCAGCAGGTCCTCGCCGTTCCACACCGCGAAGGTGTAGTCCGTGTAGAGCGACGAGCGCCGGCCGTGGCCCGGGTGCGCGTAGAGCAGCACCGCGTCCACCGTGTAGGGGTCGATCTTCCACTTCCACCAGTCACCGCGCTTGCGACCCGTCTGGTAGGCGGAGTCCAGGCGCTTGATCATCAGGCCTTCGACGTTGCGCGTGCGGGACTCCTTGCGCAGCTCCGCCAACGCCTCCCACGACGGCGCCGTCACCGACGGAGAGAGGGGGAAGCGCGGGTGGTCCTTGAGCAGGGCCTCCAGCCTCGCGCGCCGCTCGCGCAGGGGCAGCTCGCGCACGTCCTTCCCGTCCTGCTCCAGCAGGTCGTAGACGACGAACGCGGCGGGGGCTTCCGCCAACACCTTGGGCGTGAGCTTCTGTCTGCCAATGCGGCGCTGGAGCCGGGCGAAGGGCAGGGGGACACCGTCCTCGTAGGCCATCACCTCGCCGTCGAGCACCGTGCCTTCGGGCAGCGCCCGGGCGGCCTCGGTGATTTCGGGGAAGCGCTCGGTGATCAGCTCCTCGCCCCGGCTCCAGAGGAACACGTCGCCCTGGCGGCGGATCAGCTGGCCGCGGATGCCGTCCCACTTCCACTCGATGAGCCAGTCACTCAGTTCGCCCAGGGACTCCGCCGGCTGCTCCAGCGGGGACGCGAGGTAGTACGGATACGGGCGCGACACGTGCCCGTCCGACACGTCCTGCGCCACGAGCTGTTCGAAGAACGCCTTCGTCGGCGTCCACGTCCCCATCAGCCGGTGCGCCACGCTGGGGGGCGGCAGGCCCGTGACCTGGGCGATGGCTCGCACCACCAGCGTGTTGGACACGCCCACGCGCAGCTCGCCTGTGAGCATCTTGTTGAGCAGGAACAGCTCGCGGCGGGGCATGGACTTCCACCAGCCCACCACGCGCTCGCGCTGATCCGCCGCGTCCAGCCCGCGCAGGGGCAACAGGCGTTCTTCCAACCACCGCGAGAGCGGGAGTTCCTCGGCGTGCTCGGGCGGGAGGTTCGCGCCGTCGAGCAGCAGGGCAATCACCTCCGCCAGGTCTCCCACCGACGCGTAGACTTCATCGAAGAGCCAGTCCGGGATGCCCGTGAGCTCCTGCGTCCAGCCCACCAGCAGCTTCGACGTGAGCAGCCGCTTGAGCTTCTGACCCGTGAGGAAGAACAGGCCCCAGGCCGCGTCCTCCGGCGGCGTCCGCCGGAAGTATCGCGCCATCGCCTCCACCTTCGCGTTGGTGGAGGTCGTCTGGTCGAGCGTGTCGTACAGGTCGGCCAGTGCTCGCACGGGTCAGTCCTCCGCTTCGCCCTCGAAGGGCGTGGCGAGCGGCGAGGCATCCACGCCCCGCTCCCGCAAGTAGTGCGACAAGGGGTCGGTGTAGCCGTGCGTCACGAGCACCTTTTCCGCCTGCGTGTCCGCCACCGTGCGCAGGAGGTCCGGCCAGTCCGCGTGATCCGACAGCACGAAGCCCCGGTCGTAGCCGCGGCGGCGCCGGTTGCCGCGCACGCGCATCCACCCCGACGCGAAGCCCGTCTCCGCTTCGCCGAAGCGGCGCATCCACGTGGACCCGGCCGCGCTCGGTGGCGCCAGCACCAGCGCGCCCGCGAAGGAGGTGCCCTTCTCCGTCTCCGACACCAGCTGCGTGGGCAGCATCGCGATGCCCGCCTCGCGGTACGCGGTGACGAGCCCGTTCACCGCGCCGTGCACGTAGGCCGGCCGGTCCGTCAGCTTGCCCAGCTCCGCCAGCAGCCGCTGCGCCTTGCCCAGCGCGTAGCAGAACAGCACCGCCGAGCGCCCCGCCTCGCGGTTCGCGTCCCACCAGCGCAGGATGTCCTGGGCCACGAGGCGCGGATCATCCCAGCGGTAGATGGGCAGACCGAACGTGGCCTCGGTGATGAAGGTGTGGCAGCGCACGACCTCGAAGGGCGCGCACGTGGGGTCCGGCGTGCGCTTGTAGTCGCCGGAGATGATCCACACCTCGCCCCGGTGCTCGACGCGGATTTGAGCGCTGCCCAGCACGTGGCCCGCGGGGTGGAAGCTCACGGTGGTGTCGCCCACCTTCAGCGTCTCGCCGTACTCCAGCGTGTCGATGACCGCGTCCGCGCCCAGCCTGCGCTGCAACAGCCCCAATCCCGGGCGGGCGCCCAGGTATCGCTTGCTGCCGCTTCGCGCGTGGTCTCCGTGCGCGTGCGTCACGAGCGCCCGCTCCACCGGACGCCAGGGGTCGATGTGGAAGTTCCCCGCCTGGCAATACAGCCCCTGCGGCGTCACGGAAACCAGCGGCGGTCGGTCCTGAGGGGTCGCGGTGGCCACGGTCCTCTAGAGGTAACGAGGGCTTGGGGCAGGGGCCACCCATGGCTGGACCGTGTGGGGAGCTCCGCTGACAAGGGGGCGGGCGTGCGTCCAGGAGCTGCTTGCGATCCAAACGACGAAGCCAGGGACCGGAGGGCCCCTTGGATGGTGGGCGTGGACGGGGGATAAACCTGGGAACCCTCACTTTCGGACCCTTTCGCGATGCTGACGACGCCCGCGCTCCTCCTGTCCCTCACCCTGGCGCAGTCCACCCCTGCCGCGGACGCGGTGCTCGAATACACCGCACCGATGGCGGAGGAGGGCGCGTCGGCGGATCCGGCGGACTTCGCGTTCACCGCCTTCACGGAGGGACAGACGGTCTACCTGGGCGTGGACGAAGCGAACCTGCGTGGGAGCGCGGCGGCGGACGGGGCCGTGGTGCAGACGCTGATGCTGGGCACTCCGGTGCGCGTGCTGAAGGCGGGGGAGCGCGCGAAGGTCGGCGAGTACATCAACACCTGGTACCAGGTGGCCGTCGTGGACGCGAAGGCGGCTCCGGGCGCGGCCCCTGCCTCCGGTTGGGTCTTCGGCAACACGCTCACGCCCTTCCGCTTCGAGGCCGACCTGGATGGGGACGGCGAGCTGGAAGTGGCCACGGTGGTGATGAGCAATGAGTTCAAGGCGCGCGTGCGCGTGCTGGAGCCGAACGTGAAGCCACCCCGCCGCGTAAGCAGCGTGGACGTGCTGGTGGCTTCCATGGACTACGGCGGCGGGCAGGGTGGTCCGGTGGAGGTGAAGCTCGTCCCCGCGAAGCAGGCGGGTGTGATGCTGCTGCAGTTGGATTCCAAGCCGGAGCGCTGTGGCGACTTCGTCACGTCCTACGTGAGCTACACCGGGTCCAATGGGAAGCCGGGCGTGCTGGGCAAGGCGAAGCTGGCGCTGCAGCTGGGCGGGCTGATGGATCCTCCGAACGAGCACACGTTCAAGGTCTCCTTCCAGCCAGCCGCGAAGCGGGCGCTGGTGGTCCGCACGAGCATCGAGGAGGAACACGGCAAGCCGCAGAAGGTTACGGAGCGCGAGGTCTATCAGTGGAAGGACGGCGTGTTCGCCGAGGCGAAGCCCGTCGCGAAACCGTAGTCGCAGGGCCCGGAAGGCCGGGCACCCGGGCGCCCCTCCGGGGAGTGGAAGAGGGGTCAGGGCAATCGACCATGGATGCGCAGGAGCGGAAGGCAGCCTACCGGCAGCGCGCGGAAGCAGGCCAGGCGGTGCCGGTGTCGGTGGAGTTGCCGGCGGACCTGGATACGCCGCTGTCGGCATACCTGAAGCTGGGCGGTGGAAGCCGCGGCTTCATCCTCGAGTCGTGCTACGGCGGCGAGCGCTTCGGGCGCTACAGCCACGTGGGCGTGAACCCGGCGGGCCGCGTGCGGCTGGACCGGGACGGGCTCACGTTGTTGCGTGGCTCGCATGAGGAGCGCCGCGAAGGCCGGCCGCTGGACGTGCTGCGCACGCTGTGGCGCGAGCTGTCCGTGGCGACGCTGCCGGGCGAGGCGCCCTTCCTGGGCGGGCTCGTGGGCTACCTGGGCTACAACGCCACGTCGTGGTTCGAGCCGAGCGTGCCGGACCGCCACCCGCGCGACACGGGCTTCCCGGACTCCGAGTGGCTCGTGGCCGAGGACTTCGTCACCCACGACACGCGCACCCAGACGCTCAAGGCCTTCGCCATCGCGCGGCCCGCCCTGCACGGCAGCGTCGCGCAGGCGCTGAAGGACGCGGAGGAACGCGCGGAGGCCCTGGCGGAGAAGCTGCGCCGGCCGCTGCCTCCAGAGGCCTATGCGCCCGCTCCCACGCAGAAGAACGCGCCGGCCCCCGTCGCGTGCTGGGACCGCGAGGGCTACGCGCGGGCGGTGGAGAAGGTGCAGGAGTACGTGCGCGCGGGGGACTGCTTCCAGGCGGTGCTCGCGCGCAGGTTCGAGGCGAAGGGCGCCATCCCGCCGCTGTCGCTCTACCGGGCGCTGCGGCGGGTGAACCCGTCGCCGTACCTGTTCCTGGTGGACCTGGGCGAGGCGCGCGCGCTGGTGGGCGCATCTCCGGAGCTGCTGGTGCAGGTGCGCGACGGGGACGTGGTGGTGCGGCCCATCGCGGGCACGCGGCGCCGGGGCGGCTCCGAGGCGGAGGACCAGCGGCTGGAGAAGGAGCTGCTCGCGGACGAGAAGGAGCGCGCCGAGCACATCATGCTGGTGGACCTGGGGCGCAACGACGTGGGCCGCGTGGCCGCGCCGGGCACCGTGCGCATCGAGGACCTGATGATCATCGAGCGCTACAGCCACGTGATGCACATCGTGTCCCAGGTGCGCGGCAAGCTGGACACCACGCGTTTCGACGCGCTGGACGCCCTGGCGAGCACCTTCCCCGCGGGCACCGTGTCGGGCGCGCCGAAGATCCGCGCGATGCAGATCATCGACGAGTTGGAGCCCATGCGGCGCGGGCCCTATGCCGGCGCGGTGGGCTACCTGTCCTTCTGCGGCACGCTGGATGTGGCCATCGCGCTGCGCACCTTCTTCGTGGATGGCGACCGCACGATGTGGACCGCCGGCGCGGGATTGGTGGCGGACTCGGACCCCATGAAGGAAGCGGACGAGACGGAAGCGAAGGCGGGCGCCATGGCCGCCGCGCTGCGCATGGCGCGTGAAGGAGGTGGGCGGTGATCCTCGTCATCGACAACTACGACTCGTTCACCTTCAATCTGGTGCAGCTGCTCTACACCCTGGGCGCGGAGGTGAAGGTCGTGCGCAACGACGCGCTGGATGCCGCGGGAGTCGCGGCGTCGGGCGCGTCGCACCTGGTGGTGTCCCCGGGGCCGTGCACGCCGCACGAGGCCGGGGTGAGCGTGGCGGCCATCTCCCAGTCGCGCGTGCCGGTGCTGGGCGTGTGCCTGGGACACCAGTCCATTGGCGCGGCGTTCGGCGGGCAGGTGGTGCGCGCGCCAGAGCCCGTGCACGGCAAGGCGGCGCTCATCCGTCACGACGGCACCGGCGTCTTCACCGGCATGCGCCAGGGCTTCCAGGCGGCGCGCTACCACTCGCTGGTGGTGGCGGCGGACTCCATGCCCGCGGAGCTGGAGGCCACGGCGTGGAGCCAGGACGGACTGGTGATGGCGCTGCGTCACCGGACGCGGCCGGTGGTGGGCCTGCAGTTCCATCCGGAGAGCGTGCTGACGCCGGAAGGCCCGTCGCTGGTGCGCAACTTCCTGGAGGGGAAGCTGTAGCGGGCTTCAGCCCTTCAAGTGCGTGGTGTCGTTCCAGCTCACGAGGACCGGCTGCTTGCCGCCGGCCTCGGAGCCCAGCACGCTGAGGGAGGCCGTGCCCAGGTGGAACAGTCGGCCGCCGTCCGGGGGCAGGCCCAGCCAGCGCGAGGCGAGGATGCGCAGCATGTGCCCGTGCGAGAAGAGGAGCACGTCATCGTTGAGGGCGCGTGCCTCCGCGATGATGCGGTCCGCGCGGGCGCCCACCTCTTCCAGCGTCTCTCCGTTGGGAACGCCGTCCGCCCACAGCGTCCAGCCCGGGCGTGTGGTGCGGATGTCCGCGCCGGTGCGGCCCTCGTAGTCGCCGTAGTTGAACTCCATCAGGTCGTCGCGCTTCTGGGCCACGTCGCCGTAGCCCGCGAGCACGCAGGTCTCCAGGGCGCGCGTCAGCGGGCTGCTCCACACGGCGGAGAAGCGCCACGCGCTCAGCGGCGCGCGGAGCTGCTCCGCCATCTGGCGGCCCTCTTCCAACAGCGGCAGGTCCGTGCGGCCGGTGTGCTGGCTGCTGCGGCTCCACTCCGTCTCACCGTGACGGACGAGGACCACCTGGGGCGCGCGTGAGTTCATGGCGCCAATCTGTGTCAGCCCGTGGCGGGACGGGAGGGAAAAGTGCCGGCGCTAGCGCTTGCGTGTCCGCCACTCCTCACGGCTCTGGCCCCAGATCTCCACCTCATGGTCGTTGTAGGGCGCCGGCAGCATGCCCATGCGCAGGAAGCGCGAGCCCAGCCGGCGGGCCACCTGCTTCGACGGCTCGTTGGGCGGGGAGATGGAGTGGATGACCTCCGTCCACCCGAGGTGCTCGAAGGCCCAGTCGATGGTGGCCGCGGAGCCCTCTGTCGCGTAGCCCTTGCCCCACGCGTCGCGCGAAAGGCCCCAGCCCACCTCCGGGCCCGGCCAGTCCGCGGGCTGCCAGGGCCCGAGCCGGCCGACCCACTTCCCGGTGGACTTCTCGAACATGGAGAACATGGCGAAGCCCTGGAGGACCCAGGAGCCGGCCATGGCGCAGACGGCTCGCCACACGTTGGAGCGGGGCTGGAGGCCTCCGATGTAACGCGCGGTCTCCTCGTCCGACATCATCGCCACGAAGCCATCCAGGTCCTGGAGCGTGGGCGGACGCAGGATGAGTCGGGGCGTTTCGAGAGTAGGCCCCAGGGTGGGCGGGGTGAACACGGGCAGACCTCCACGCGCCGGCAAGAGGCCGGCACATGGAGGCGCACCTTAGCGCTTCAGGCCGCGCTTGATGTCCGCGCAGAGCTGCTTCGCCGCGGCCGGGCCATCCGCGTGGGCGGCCTTTACCAGGGCGCTGCCCACCACGACGCCGTCCGCGTGGGCCACCAGCGGCCGGGCCGTCTCCGCGTTGGAGATGCCGAAGCCCGCCACCACCGGCACCGACGCGGCCCGCTTCACCAGGTCCAGCCGCTGCGACAGGTCCGGCGGCAGCTCCGCGCGCATGCCGGTGACGCCCGCCACGGACACGCAATAGACGAAGCCCCGCGCGTCCTTCGCGATGGCCTCCGCGCGCGCGGGCGGCGTCGTGGGCGCGCACAGGGGCACCAGGTCCACGCCCTCCTTGTCGAACGCGGCGCGGATGCTCGCGCTCTCTTCGGGCGGCAGGTCCGGGAGGATGGTGCCCGCGATGCCCCGCTCGCGCGCGAGCTTCGCGTAGCGCTCCTCGCCCATGGCCATGATGACGTTGACGTACGTCATGATGACCAGCGGCGTCTCCGGGCAGCGGCGGCGCACCTCCGGCACCACTTCATCCAGCACGCGGCGCAGGGTGGCACCGGCCTTCAGCGCCCGCTCCGACGCGGCCTGGATGACGGGCCCGTCCGCGATGGGGTCGCTGAACGCCACGCCAATCTCCAGCACGTCCGCGCCGCCCTCGACCATCGCGGCGAACACCTCCACGGACTTCGGCAGGTCCGGGTCTCCCGCCATCGCGTACGCCACCAGCGCGCCCTCGCCCCGGGCCTTCGCCCGTGCGAACGCCTTGCCCAGTTCCGCGCTCATGACTTCACCCCCGTCGCCGGCGGCACGCCACGCGCCGAGATGGTCGCCACGTCCTTGTCGCCCCGGCCCGAGCAGTTGATGACCAGCTGCTTGCCCTTGCCCAGGTCGCGGGCCAGCGCGCGCGCCGCCGCGAACGCATGCGACGTCTCCAGCGCGGGGAGGATGCCCTCCGTGCGCGCGACCTCGTAGAAGGCGGCGAGCGCCTCGTCGTCCGTCGCGGTGCGCACCTCCATGCGCCCCGTCTTCGCCAGGTGCGCCAGCTCCGGCCCCACGCCCGGGTAGTCCAGGCCGGCGGAGATGCTGTGCGCCTCTTGAATCTGGCCGTGCTCGTCCTGGAGCACCAGCGAGCGCGAGCCGTGCAGCACGCCCTCCGTGCCCAGCGTCAGCGACGCGCCGTGCTGGCCGGACTCCAGTCCGTGGCCCGCCGCCTCCACGCCCACCAGCCGCACCGCCGTGTCCGGGATGAAGGGGTGCAGCGCGCCGATGGCGTTCGAGCCGCCGCCCACGCACGCGATGATGGCGTCTGGCAGCCGGCCCAGCGCGGCCATCGTCTGGGTGCGGATCTCCCGGCCGATGACGGATTGGAAGTCGCGCACGATGGTGGGGTAGGGGTGCGGACCCGCCGCGCTGCCGATGACGTAGTAGGTGTCCTGCACCTGCGACACCCAGACGCGCATGGCTTCATTCATCGCGTCCTTGAGCGTGCGCGAGCCCGACTCCACCGGCCGCACCACCGCGCCCAGCGCGCGCATGCGGAAGACGTTGAGCGCCTGGCGCTCCACGTCTAGCGCGCCCATGAACACCTCGCAGGGCAGGCCGAAGAGGGCGCACGCGGTGGCGGTGGCCACGCCATGCTGACCCGCGCCCGTCTCCGCGATGATGCGCTTCTTGCCCATGCGCCGCGCGAGCAGCACCTGGCCCACGGTGTTGTTGATTTTGTGCGCGCCCGTGTGCGCCAGGTCCTCGCGCTTGAGCCACACCTGCGCGCCGCCCCAGGACCCGGTGAGGCGGTGCGCGGGCGTCAGCGTGGTGGGGCGGCCCACGTACTCGCGCAGCACGCGCGTGACTTCTTCGTTGAAGGACGCGTCCGCTTGCGCCTTCGCGTAGGCCTCTTCCAATTCCAGCAGCGCCGGGACCAGGGTCTCCGGCACATAGCGTCCGCCGTAACGGCCGAAGCGGCCCACGGCAGTGTCCGTCGTCATGGCAAGACTCCTCAGGGGTTGAGGGACCGGACCGTGCGCACGAAGGCGCGCACCGCGTCCAGGTCCTTGATGCCAGGGGAAGACTCCACCCCGCTGGCCACGTCCACACCGTATGGCCGGGTGGCCTTCACGGCCTCGGCCACGTTGGAAGGCTTGAGGCCGCCCGCCACCAGCACGGGCAGGCCACAGTCCGCCAGCTGCTTCACCAGCGACCAGTCGAAGGTGACGCCGCCGCCGCCGTAGCCCGGGGCCGCGCCGTCCAGGAGCAGCCCCGCCACATCGCCCACGCCCACGTAGCTCCGGGCGAGGGCCACGTCGTCCGGCCCGCGCACGCGGAGCGCCTTGATGATGGGCACGCCGTAGCCGGAGCAGGCCTCGGGCGGCTCGTCGCCATGGAGCTGCACTGCGGTGAGGCCGCACTCGCGCACGCGCACGCGGATGTCCTCCGGCGTCGCGTTGACGAACACGCCCACCATGGCGGCCAGCGGGGGCCGCGTGCGCGCGAGCGTCGCCGCCGTGGACAGGTTCACGAAGCGGGGAGAGGCCGGATGGAAGTTGAGCCCCATCGCGTCCGCGCCCGCCTCCCACACGCCCTTCGCGTCCTCGACGCGGGTCACGCCGCAGACCTTCACCAGGACCCTCATGTCCCGCCGCCTTCCAGGCCGAGCAGCCGGCGCAGCGCCTGGCCTGGATCCGCGTCGCGCAGGAGGGACTCCCCCACGAGCACGGCGTTGGCGCCCGCGTCACGCGCGGCGGTGAGGTCCGCCAGGTGCTTGAGGCCGCTCTCCGCCACCAGCGCCGTGGACCGCGAGCGCAGCCCGGGCATCACCCGGAGCGCCGTGCCCGTGTCCGTCTTCAGCGTGGCGAGGTTGCGGTTGTTGAGGCCGATGATGCTCGCGCCCGCGGCCAGCGCGCGTTCGGCGTGCACGTCCGTGTGGGCTTCCACGAGCGCGGCCACGCCCACCTGCTTCGCGGCGGCGACCATCTCCCGGAGCTCCGCGTCCTCGAGCGCGTCCGCGATGAGCAGCACCGCGTCCGCGCCCCAGGCCGCGCTCTCCTCCACCTCGCTGGCGGCGACGAGGAAGTCCTTGCGCAGCACGGGGATGGAGACGGCGGCGCGGACCGCGACCAGGTCCTCCAGGTGGCCGCCGAAGTCCGGCCCGTCGGTGAGCACGCTGATGGCGCAGGCTCCGGCGGCTTCATAGGAACGGGCCACCGCGACGACATCCGCGTGGGGGAAGGCGCCGCCCGACGGGCTCTTGCGCTTCACCTCCGCGATGACGTTGACCGGGTGTCCGGGCACGTGCCGCACCAGCGCCTGGGCGAAGTCCCGCGTCGGGGGATGCGCGCCGTGCGTGGGCGGAGGACGGGTCCCCAGCTCCCGGCGCTTGCGCGCCATGATGACGTCCAGCGTGCCGGGTGCGTCCACCGGCTTCGCGGCTGAAGAGGAGGTCGTCATGCCGCGGCCTTCTGGATGAGCGCCGTGAGCTTGCGTTCGGCGGCCCCGGAGTCGATGGCGTGCTCGGCCCGCTTCACGCCCTCCTTCAGGGTGTCCACCAGCCCCACGATGAGCAGCGCGGCGGCCGCGTTGAGCAGCACCGCCGTGCGCACTCCGTCACGCTCTCCCGCGAGCAGTCCGCGCAGGCGCTTCGCGTTCTCCTCCGCGTCGCCTCCCGCGATGGATTCACGCGGCACCGTGGACAGGCCCGCGTCTTCCGGCGTCACGGTGAAGCGGCGCACGGTGCCGTCCGCGCACAGCTCCGCGACCTCCGTGGGCGCGCACGGCGAAATCTCATCCAGCCCGTCGTGCCCGTGCACCACCCAGGCGCGCCGGCTGCCCAGCCGTCCCAGCACGCGCGCGGTCTGCTCCACGCGCTGCCGGTCGAAGGTGCCCAGCAGCTGGTAGCGCGCGCCCGCCGGGTTCGTCAGCGGCCCCAGCAGGTTGAACACGCTGTGGAAGCCCAGGTCCCTGCGCGCCTGCGCCACGTGCCTCAGGGCGCTGTGGTGCGAGGGCGCGAACAGGAAGCCCACCCCGTGCTCGTCGATGTCGCGCGCCACCTGCGCGTGCGCGCGCTCCATGGATACGCCCAGCGCCGCGAGCACGTCCGCGCTGCCGCAGCGGCTGGAGACCGCGCGGTTGCCGTGCTTGGCCACCGTCACCCCCGCCCCGGCGGCCACGAAGGCCACCGCGGTGGAGATGTTGAAGGTGTGCGCCCCATCACCCCCGGTCCCGCAGGTGTCGAGCACCACCTCCGCCAGGGGCGCGATCTTCGCCGCGCAGGCCCGCATGGCCTCCGCCGCGCCGAGGATTTCGTCCTCGGTCTCCCCCTTCATGCGCAGCGCGGCCGCCAGCGCACCGACCTGCGCGGCGGATGCCTCGCCCGCGAGCATCTGACCCATGACAGAGGCCATCTCCTCGCGGGAGAGGTCGCGCCGGCCCACCACCTTGCCCAGCGCTTCCTTGAGCGTCATGGCTATCCCAACCGGACCATTTCGCGTCCCATCGCCTGGGCGATGGCCCGCACCTCGCCCATGGCCTTCTCGAACTCGGAGAAGTCCAGCGACTGGAAGCCGTCCGACTTCGCGCGCGGCGGATCCGGGTGCACTTCGACGATGAGGCCGTCCGCGCCCGCGGCCACCGCGGCCCGCATCATCGCGGGGACGGCCTTGCGCACGCCGATGCCGTGCGAGGGGTCCACGAACACGGGCAGGTGCGTCAGCGCCTTGAGCATGGGCACCGCGTTCAGGTCCAGCGTGTTGCGCGTCATGTTCTCGAACGTGCGGATGCCGCGCTCGCAGAGGATGACCTGGGTGTTGCCGCGCGCGACGATGTACTCGGCCGCCATCAACAGCTCCTTGATGGTGGCGCTGATGCCGCGCTTGAGCAGGACGGGCTTGCGCGTCTCTCCCACCGCCTCCAGCAGGCTGAAGTTCTGCATGTTGCGCGCGCCCACCTGGAGGATGTCGGTGTGCTCCGCGACGGCGGCCAGCGTCGCCGTGTCCTTCACCTCCGTGGTCACCAGCAGGCCCGTCTCCTTGCGCGCCTCCGCCAGCAGCGCCAGGCCGTCGCCCTTGAGGCCCTGGAACTCATAGGGGCTGGTGCGCGGCTTGAACGCGCCGCCGCGCAGCATGGTGGCGCCCGCGGCCTTCACCGCCTGGGCGGTGGAGATGATCTGCTCGCGCGACTCCACGGAACAGGGACCCGCGATGACGTGGATGGCGGCGCCGCCGAGCGTGAGGTTGCCCACGCGCACCAGGCTGTCCTCCGGCTTCACCTCGCGGCTGACCAGCTTGAACGGCTGGGAGATGGAGACCGCGTCCGCGACGCCGGGCAGCACGCGGAAGGGCTCTGGCTCCACCGCGCCCGGGTTGCCGGTGATGCCGATGGCGGTGCGGGAGCCTCCTGCAATCGCATGCGGCTGCCAGCCACGGCGGCGGATCTCATCGTTCACTCGCTCGATGTCCTGGGCCGTCGCGTCTGGGCGCATCACGATCAACATGGGGGACTCCTGCTCTTTCTCTCTCCAAAGGCACGCCGGCGGATGCCGGCGTGGGTGTGCTTGGGGGCATCGGGCACACGCGAAACGTTTGCCGCAACTGTCGGATGCCCGCAACCGAACCAGAGTCTTGCTTGCACGTCCTGGCGTTATCAAGCCAGGGTCCGCACGCTCGCTGGACGGGAGGCGGACCATGGCGAAACGGCCCGGGGTCATCGTGGTGGGTGGGGGGCTGGCGGGCCTGGCGTGCGCGACGGCCCTCCTGGAGGCGCGTGTGGACGCACACGTGCTGGAAGCAGGGGACGCGCCGGGCGGAAGGGTGCGCACCGACTCGCACGAAGGGTTCCTCCTGGACCGGGGCTTCCAGGTGTACCTCACGGCCTACCCGGAAGGCCGGCGCGTGCTGGACCTCAAGGCCCTGTCGCTCCAGCGCTTCATCCCAGGCGCGAAGGTGTGGCGGGGTGGGCGACTGCACACGCTGGCGGACCCGCTGAGGCAGCCCGTCACGGCGGTGTCACACCTGTTCGACGCGCCGGGGGGATTGGCGGACAAGCTGCGCGTGCTGGAGCTGCGGCAGCACGCCACGTCCGGCGAGCTGGGGGACGTGTGGCAGCGGCCCCAGCAGGAGTCGCGGCAGTTCCTGCTCGACCTGGGCTTCTCCGAGGAGATGCTCGACGCGTTCCTCAAGCCCTTCTTCGGCGGCATCTTCCTGGAGCGCGAGCTGACGACGTCCAGCCGGATGCTGGAGTTCGTGTTCCGGATGTTCGCGACGGGCCACGCGGCGGTGCCAGCGCTCGGAATGGAGGCCATTCCCGAACAGCTGGCGGCGAAGCTGCCGTCGGCGGCGCTGCGGATGCGCGTGCGCGTGGAGGAGGTCTGGGGCCACCGCGTGCTCCTGCCGGGCGGGGAGATGCTGCACGCGGACGCCGTCGTGGTGGCGACGGATCCAAGCACCGCGGCGTCGCTGCTCGTGGGCATGCCGGCGCCCCGGATGAACCGGGTGACGTGTCTGTACTTCGCCGCGCCGGAGCCCCCGGTGGAGGGCCCGTGGCTCACGCTCAACGGTGAAGGGCGCGGGCCGGTGAACAACGTGGCGGTGATGAGCGAGGTGTCCGCCGCGTACGCGCCCCAGGGCCAGGCGCTGGTGTCCGTGTCGGTGGTGGACGACGCGGGCGGTGCGGAGTCGCTGGAGGCGCGCGTGCGCGCGCAGCTCACGGAGTGGTTCGGCACGGCGGTGTCCGCGTGGCGGCATCTGCGCACGTACACCGTCGCGGAGGCCCTGCCCGCGCAGCCTCCGTCCGCGCTGGTGGAACCGCACCGGCCCGTGCGGCTGGCCGCGGGGCTCTACGTGTGTGGAGACCACCGCGAGAACGCGTCCATCGACGGTGCGCTCACGTCGGGGCGCCGCGCGGCGGAGGCGGTGCTGCAGGACCTGGGCAGATAGCTCCCTGTGGCCCGCGAAGCATCTCGTTGCCTCCCAGACAACACATCGGGTGAGGGCGGAATCGCGAAGGAAGGGGGACCGGCCAGCCGTGTCCCTGACAGCTGGACGCATTGCCCGCAGCGGACCTAGGGTCGGACGCACACACTCGTTCTCCAAGGAATCCGTTCATGCTCCGCCGCCTTGCCCTCCTGGGATTGCTCGGTCTCGTGGCCTGTCCCGGCGACAACAGCAACGATGATGACGACACCAGTTCAACCAAGGGGACCGTCACCGGCACCCTGCAGCCGTTCCAGGCGGGCTCCGCCGCGGCGAACGCCGGGGCGTCGCTGGATGCGTTCTTCTCCCTGCCGGGCGCGAAGAACCTGTCCCAGAAGGTCTCCAGCGCCCTGGCGGCGCGGGGCGTGTGGCGCACGGGCATCCCGGCCAGGCCGCTGACGCACGAGGCGTCGCTGCTGGCCGGGGAGATCATCGTCCACTTCGACACGCCCAACCTGACCGCCGAGGAGGCCGTCGCGCAGGCGCGCATCGCGGGCTACCACGTCGTGCACCAGGCCTTCCTGAGCGATACGCAGCACCTCTTGCGCTACGAGGTCAGCCAGCCTCAGGCGATGTCTGGCGGCACTCCCAACGTGCGCGCCCTCACCGAGGCGGAGCACGTGCGCGTGCTCCAGCAGGTGCAGGCCGTGCAGGGCGTGCAGAACGCGGAGAGCAACATGCGGGTGCGGGCGCTCGCCGTGCCCAATGATCCGCTCTACGCGCGGCAGTGGCACTACAAGAACATGAACCTGCCGGCGGCCTGGGACCTGGGCACGGGCAGCGACTCCATTGTCGTGGCGGTGGTGGACACCGGCATCACGTCCCACCCGGACCTGAACTCGCGCGTGCTGCCCGGCGTGGACCTCATCTCCAGCGCCAGCAACGCGGGCGACGGCGACGGCGTGGACACCGACCCGACGGACAACGGCAAGGACCTGCCCAACGGCGGCTCGTCGTACCACGGCACGCACGTGGCCGGGACCATTGGCGCGTCGTCCAACAACGGCGTGGGCGTGGCGGGCGTCACCTGGTCCGGCCGCAACATCCTGCCGGTGCGCGTGCTGGGCACGCAGGGCGGCTCGCTGGCGGACATCATCGCGGGCGTCACCTGGGCCAGCGGCGGCAGCGTCCCCGGCGTGCGGGCGAACACCACGCCCGCGCGGGTCATCAACATGAGCCTGGGCGGCAACGGCAACCCTTCGACGGAGATGCAGACCGCCATCAACGCGGCCGTGGCGCGTGGGGCCATCCTGGTGGTGGCCGCGGGCAACGAGAACGAGAACACCTCCACCAGCTTCCCGTGCAACCAGCAGAACGTCATCTGCGTGGGCGCGGTGCGCTTCAATGGCAAGCGCGCCAGCTACTCCAACTACGGCACGCAGGTGGACGTCATGGCCACCGGCGGCCAGACGAGCGAGGACAGCAACGGCGACGGCTTCCCGGACGGTGTGCTGTCCACGCTGCCCAACAGCAGCAACCTGCCCTCCTATGAGTGGTACCAGGGCACCAGCATGGCCACGCCGCACGTGGCGGGCATCGTGGCGCTGATGCTGGCGCAGGACCCCACCCTCACGGTGACGGAGGCGGAGACCATCCTGCGGGACACCGCGGACACGACGAGCAAGTGCTCCGAGGGCTGCGGCGCGGGCCTGGTGGACGCGTACGCCGCGGTGCTGCGCGCCAAGGGCGGCGGTGACCCGACGTTGCCCCCGAAGCTGGCCATCAGCACCACGCAGCTGTCCTTCACCGGCACGGCGTCGCAGTCGCTGTCCGTGCGCAACAACGGCGGTGGCACGCTGCAGGTGAGCGCGGCCATCTCCGGCGCCAACGCCTCCGCGGTGTCCGTCTCCAGCACCTCGCTGTCCATCCCCGCGTACAAGTCCGGGTCGCTGACGGTGAGCGTCAACCCGGGCTCGCTGCCGGCGGGCAACTACGTGGCGCAGCTCGACCTGACGGGCGCGTCCGGTGCGGGCACCGCGCAGGTGCTGGTGAAGCTCCGCGTGGGCGTCAACGACGGGAAGAACGCGTTCATCGCGTTCGCGTACCTGGACGCCGCGGGCGAGGTGCAGATCGACGACGACGGCATCGGCCCGGTGGCCGCGTCCGGTGGGTACAACTACAGCATGAAGATGACCCCGCGCGACTACCTGGTGCTGGCGTCCATCGACGACACCGGCGAGGGCGACTTCTTCGACGACGGCGACCGCGTGGGTTTCTGGCGCGACACCACCCAGGTGGAGACCGTGACGGTCACCAAGGGCACGACGACCAGCGACATCAGCTTCACGCTGGTTCCCTACCAGTCGGACGACGACCACACGCCGACGACGACCATTGGTGGGGCCTGCACCACCAACGGCACGTGCGGCACCGGTGGCCTGTGCCTCACCGGCGGCAACTTCCCGGGCGGCTACTGCACCCAGGACTGCGTGACGTCCAGCTGCCCGTCGGGGTCGGCCTGCTACAGCAACGACAAGGGCGCCACCGCCTACTGCTTCGTGTCGTGCACGCCGTCGTCGGGTGGCACCGGCCAGGGGACGTGCCGCACGGGCTACCGCTGCGTCAGCGACAGCTCGGGCAGCGGCGCGTGCATCCCGTAGTGACGTGAAGGTCCGTCTCGCCGCCGGCGGTGCACGCGTGAACGTGCCCGCCGGCCTCCATCGCGCCGGGGTACGCTGCCGCGCGCGATGACCGCTTCTCCCGTTGGACCGCCGTCAGTGGGTGACGCGGCCCTGCCGTTCTGGCGGGCCGCGGCCGCTGGCGGCGTGCTGGCCTGGACGGCGCTGGTGCACGCGCACCCGCCGCGCTTCTTCGCCGTCGCTTCCGTCTTCTGCGCCCTCTGGCTCGCGGTGACGTGGCGGGCAATGGGCCCCTGGCGGAGGCCGCCGCCCGCCCTGTCGCTTCCGGATGCCGCGTGGGGTGGCGCCCAGGCGGTGGTGTTGTACGCGGGCGCGCGGGCCTTCCTGTGGGCCTTCTGTGGCGGCTTCACGGACGCGCTCTGCGGGCCGCTGCAATCCATCTACTCGACGTTCGGCACGGGGTCGCAGGGGACGGCGCTGGCCCTGGTGCTGCTGCTCGTTCCCGCGGAGGAGCTGTTCTGGCGCGGGTGGGTGCAGGGCGCGCTGCGTCCCTGGCTGGGACGGTGGGGCGCCGTCATCGGGTCGGCGGTGCTGTCGAGCGTCGTGCTGCTGGGGTTCGGTGAGCCGTTGCTGGCGCTGGCCGCGCTGCCCACGTCGCTCGCCTGGGGCGCGCTGGCCGAGTGGCGCCGGACGCCCGTGGCGTCCTGGGTGAGCCATGCCTTGTGGGACGTGCTCATCGTCGTGGTGTGGCCCGCGACGTGAGCGTGCGTGTCACAATGCGCGCCCATGGCTTCGTCTCCTGAGATCTGCGTCTTCGGCGCGGGCAGCATCGGCTGTTACGTGGGTGGGCGGCTCGCCGCGACGGGCGCGACGGTGCGCTTCGTGGGCCGCGAGCGGGTGGTGGCGGAGGTGCGCGCGCACGGCCTGCACTTGACCGACTGGCAGGGCGCGGACCTGAAGGTGCCCGCGGCGGACGTGCGCATCGACACGGGGCCGGAGGCGCTGGCCACGGCGGACCTGGTGCTCGTCACGGTGAAGTCCGCCGCGACGGAGGAGGCGGGGCAGACGCTCGCGCCGCGGCTCAAGCCCGGCGCCATCGTCATCAGCTTCCAGAACGGGCTGCACAACGCGGCGGTGCTGCGGGGACTGCTGCCCGGCCACACGGTGCTCACGGGCATGGTGCCCTTCAACGTCGCGGCGCAGGGACAGGGGCATTTCCACGCGGGCTCCGAAGGCACGCTGGAGGCGGAGCAGCACGCGGGGCTCGCGCCGTTCGTGGAGGCCTTCGTTCGCGCGGGGCTGCCGCTGAAGCAGCACGCGGACATCCTCGCGGTGCAGTGGGCGAAGCTGCTGTTCAACCTCAACAACGCGCTCAACGCGCTGGCGAACCTGCCGCTGAAGGAGGAGCTGTCGCAGCGCGCGTGGCGGCGGTGCCTGGCGCTCGCTCAACGAGAGGCGCTGGCGGTGCTTGCGCGTGCCGGGGTGAAGCCCGCGAAGCTGACGCCGCTGCCGCCGGGATGGATTCCCTTGCTGTTGGGGTCGCCGGACGCGGTGTTCGCGGTGCTGGCGAAGAAGATGCTGGCCATCGACCCGAAGGCGCGTTCGTCCATGTGGGACGACCTGCACGCGGGCCGCAAGACGGAGGTGGACTACCTCAACGGCGAGGTGATCCGTCTGGCCCGGCAGCACGGCGTGTCCGCGCCGGTGAACTCACGGCTCGTGGAACTCATCCGTGAGGCGGAAGGTGGGAACCGCCGCGCTTGGACCGGGGACGCGCTGCTCGCGGACCTGAAGAAGGCGGAGCTCGCGAACCCGGCGTGAGGCCCATGACCGCGCGTGGCGGGCCTTGCGACCCGCGCACGCACGGAAGCTTCATCCACAGCGGCGTGGCGGGCTCATCGCTCCCGCCACTCCGGACGTCTGTGATCAGGTGGACTGCGTCTGCGTCGCCGTCGCGGCGGGTGCCGGCACCTGGGCGGCCGGGACGCCGTTGCCCGCGTTCGCGGCCACCTGCGTGAGCAGCGCCGTCATGCGGCGGGCGAAGCGGTTCGGGTCGCTCAGCGGGCTGCCCTCGGTGAGCAGCGCCTGGTCGTGGAGCAATTCAATCCACTCGCCCACCTGCGGCGCGGACGGGTTGCTCGCGAGGAGGCCGCGCAGGTGCTCGATGACGGGGTGCTTGGGATTCACCTCCAGGATGCGCTTGACGCGCGGCATCCCCTTGCCGCGCTCCTTGAGCAGGCGCTCCAGGTAGGCCGGCGTTCCGCCCTCCGACACCACCAGGCACACCGGCGAGTCCGTGAGGCGGTCCGACACGCGCACCTCGCGCACGTCCTCCTTCAGCACGTCCTTCATCTTGTCCGTCAGGCCCTTGAGCCCTTCGGACTGCTGCTCCTTCGCCTTCTTCTCCTCGTCCGTGGACTGGAGCTTCAGGTCCGCGTTCAGCGCGGAGACCAGCGGCTTGCCCTGGAACTCGCGCAGGCCCTGCGCGGCCCACTCGTCCACCGGGTCCGTCATGAAGAGCACCTCGTAGCCGCGCTGCTTCAGCGCCTCCAGGTGCGGGCTGTCCGCCACCGCCTTCCGGCTCTCGCCGTAGACGTAATAGATGGCCTCCTGGCCCTCCTTCATCCGGCCCACGTAGTCCGCGAGCGACGTGAGGCCCTCCTCACGCGAGGACTCGTAGCGCACCAGCGCGCCCAGCTTCTCGCGGTACTCCGTCTCCAGCGTCAGGCCTTCCTTCACCACCGTGCCGAAGGACTCCCAGAACGTGCGGTAGTCGTCCGGCTTGTCCTTCGCCAGCTTCTCCAGGAGGTCCAGCGACTTCTTCACCACGTGCTTGCGGATGGCGCGCACCACCGCCGAGTCCTGCAACATCTCACGCGACACGTTGAGCGGCAGGTCGTCCGAGTCGATGACGCCGCGCACGAAGCGCAGCCACTGCGGCACCAGGTCCTCGCAGCGGTCCATGATGAACACGCGCTTCACGAACAGCCGCACGCCGCGCTGCTGCTGCGAGTTCAGGTCGAACGGCGGGTGCTTGGGCACGAAGAGCAGGCCCGTGAACTGCTGCGTGCCGTCCGCCTTGAAGTGCGTCCACGCCAGCGGCTGGTCGAAGTCGTGCGTCAGGTGCTTGTAGAACTCCTGGTACTGCTCGTCCGTGATTTCGCTCTTCGGACGCTGCCAGAGGGCGCTCGCCTTGTTCACCACCTCCAGCGCGGTCTCCGTGGCCTGCGTGTCCCCGCTGCCCACCTGCTTCGTCACCTGGAGCTTGATGGGGTGGCCCACGTAGTCCGAGTACTGGGTGATGAGCTGGCGCAGCTTCCACTCGTCCAGGAACTCCTTCTGGTCCGCCTTCAGGTGCAGCGTGATGGCCGTACCGCGCGTGGCCCGCTCCGCCGGCTCCACCGTGAACGTGCCGTGCGCCTCCGACGCCCACTTCCACGCGGCCGTCTCACCCGCGGCGCGGCTCACCACCTCCACGCGGTCCGCCACCAGGTACGCGCTGTAGAAGCCCACGCCGAACTGGCCGATGAGCTGCATGTCCTTCTGGCCCTTCTGCGCCAGCGCCTGGAGGAACTCGCGCGAACCGGAGTGCGCGATGGTGCCCAGGTTCTTCACCAACTCGTCGTGCGTCATGCCGACGCCGGTGTCCTCGATGGTGAGGGTGCCCTGGTCGGCGTTGGGGACGATGCGCAGCTCCAGCGCGGGCTCGTCCTTGAGCAGCTCCGGCTCCGTGATGGAGCGGAAGCGCAGCTTGTCCAGCGCGTCGGACGCGTTGGACACCAGCTCCCGCAGGAAGATCTCCTGGTGGCTGTAGAGCGAGTTGATGACCAGGCTCAGCAGCTGCTGGATCTCCGCCTGGAATGAATGGGTTTCCCGCTGGGGGTGGGTCTCTGCGGACATGAAGGCCTCCGGGCGCTGAGGGAAACGCGCCAATGCCCTTCCCCATAACCATGCCCGCCGGCTTGTCGAGAAGAGGGAATCCGCCCCCACCCATTGCTGGGAGG
>NZ_RAWE01000102.1 GCF_003611695.1 Corallococcus carmarthensis
AGCTGCGGCTCGGGCAGCTTGAGGTTTCTTTGTATATGTCGCTACTTCTTGGCCGGGACCGGAGGAGGGCCGGGTCCCAAGTGGCGGGGGCGCCTGTTGCGAGAGAAGAGCCCCTGCGACCAGCGCGGAGGCTTCCGGCAAGGCGCCGTCGGCCCGGACTACGAGTTGGCGCGCTTCCAGGTGGCGGGCCCGGCCTCCGTGCCGCTGGCGGAGGCGTCCTTCCCGGAGGGGACTTCCGCCTATGGGGAGGTGATTCTCAACTGGGACGCAGTGCGGCTGAGTGGCATGCGCCAGCGACACCTCTTCCTCTCCCTTGGCGTGGAGGCCTTCTCCTGGGGCCGGGTGGACGTGGACGGGCGGGTGGAGGCGCAGCTCTTCCACCGGGACTTGAGCCTGGGTGTCGGTGGGCTGGCGACGGCCATGAGCCAGCCGGGAGCGCGCTACCTCGTCTCGGGGGAGGCCCGATGGCGTTTCCTGGGAGGCAACCTCTACGCGCTGGGGCAGGGCGGCACGCTGTTGTTTCCCATGCCGGAGGGGACGCTGCGGCCGGGGGCCTTCGCGGCCGTGGGGTTGGGGGTGGACAATGCGCGCTGAGCGACTGCCTCGCGCCGGAGCGGGCCTGGTGCTGGCCCTCGCGCTCTTGGCGTCGGGGTGTGCCTCGTTACCCTCACGGGCGGGCCCTGGGGGCACCCTGGCTGCTGTCTCGGGCTCGACGCCCATGGCGGCCTTGGGGCGGAGTGCCGTCGCGAGTCTCCCCGAGGACGACGCCCACGAGGACTTCGACGACGAGCAGTCCGCAGCCGGACCGCTTCTGCACCGCCGCCGGGCCACGCCGTCTCCCCCGAATCCCGGTGGAGGTGAGACGACACCCCTGCGTGTGGTGGGCGCCCTGGCAGGCGTGTGCGGGGAAGTTCCCTCGGGCTGGCCGCGCCTGGACTCGGAGGACGAGGTACTGGCTCCCTTCCTGGAATGCACCACACCAGCGGCCTTTTTGGCCTTGCAGCGTCGGGCGGACATGCCCCGGCTGGTGGAGGCCCTCTCGAATTGGAGCGCCGTCCGGCTGGGCTCCCTGGGACCCCTGGAGGCCGAGGCTGCCCGCGTCCTTCTCAGGAAGCGCGCGGCCTTCCTTGCCACCGCCGTCGAGAAGCACGGCCTGGCCAAGGCGGAAGTCTTCGCCCTCTTCGTCCTGCACACCACCCATGACGACGAGGTGCGGCAGTTGCTGCGCCTGTTGGCCGAGGACAAACTGCTGAGGCGTGCGCTGGGGGCCATGGAGGTGGTGCGCCAGGAACTGAAGCAGCGGGGCATGGCCCTCACCGACTTCCCGGAGCGGGACTTCCGCGCTGGTGACATCGCACGCGGGCTGGGACGGGCCGCGGATGACGTCGCGGCCTCCATTCCTCTCGTTGGAGGAAGCCGGAGCATCGATGCGTCCGCGCTGCCCGCGCAGCTTCCACCGCCCTATCAGGAAGCGTACCGGGAGGTGGAGAACGCCCAGTTCCTCGGGGCCTTCGCACCGGGCAATGTGGCCCTGGCGTCCTTCGACTACCTCACCTTCGGCGTGCCGCTGGGTTTCTACCACCTGGTGGCGGGGACGGCGCAGGGCGGGGCTTCCCTCGCCAAGGGGGAGTACGAGGAGGCCACGCGGCAGTTGGCGCCCGCGGCCCTCATGGTGGGCCTGTACGCGGGAGGAAAGGGGGCGCGTGCATTCCGTGAAGCCGGCCTCTCCAGGCAGGAGGGGGCACGGCTCCAGGCCGTCGTGTCTCGGGTGGAGTCGCTGAAGGCGGTGCTGGAGAGGTTGGAGGCGCAGATTGGGGAGAGCGGCGTGGGAGAACTGGCCCGCTACCTCCAACAGAGCGGGGAGTCGGCCCGTCTGGTGGCGGAGTGGGGCGAAGCCGGCGCGCTGGCTCTTCACGAGGCGCGAGGCAACGTCGCTCAAGCACAGGCCACATTGGCGGTGCGGTACCGCGAGCCCCCGAGTGCCACGTCAACCAGCGGTGCCTCCGGGAGAAGGAGCGGTACGCGGCCCCCGGTGCACCCCGAGGCGGTCGGAATCCCCGCTGAGGTGGCGGAGGCGAAGTTCAAGCAGTTGGAGGCGGAGTTCCCAGGGGAGCGCCTGTCGATGAACGTGGTGGAGTTGGCGAGGCACCGCCGGGCACTGCTGAAGGCAGCTCCTTCCGAGGTCAAGGCGGATCCGTTCTGGTCCGACTATGTGTCGTACCTGGAGTCAAGGGCCGCCGAAATCAAGTTGGGGACTGCGGAGAAGGGGCCCCTGAAGTGGGCCGGCTACCAACTCCTTCGTGACCGGTACGCTCGAGGCTTGGCATTCGAGAAGGAGATGGTCGGCATCCTCGAAGCGGATGCGGCCTTGCCGCGGGCGAAGCGGCGCTGGCTCAGGGACTTCGACCAGCCGCGCATCGAGACGCATGTGGGCGTGGCGAAGGCGGACCTTCGCTTCGCGGATGTGCTCGTCATCGAAGAGGGGCCCGCTGCTGGCGCGACGCCCCGCGTGGAGACGTTCAGCTTCAAGAGTCGGGACCTCTCACGAATGGAAGCGGGTGTGCTCGAAGGGCAGATGACCACAGACGCAAGCAACGCTCTGAGGTATTACGGTGAGACGCTGAGCATCCGGCGGCCTGGCATGCAGATGGAGGCAAGAGTTCAGAGGATTCGCCTGGTCTATGAAGGTGGAGAATTCAAACCCAGAGACAGTAGAGTCTTGGGGCAGGCGTTGAATGGCACGCGTGATGCGGTTCAGGGAGTCGAGGTGATGTTTCAATGAGGCATCTCAATCTGTGGGAGTCGAGGGCGGCAGACTGCCTCATGCTTTCATTTGAGGCGACCTTTGATGGTGTGGCTCCAATTGAAGATGAGCTGGGGCTCATATTCGACAGCTTGGAGGAGGGGGCGGGCGAGTGGATGCCAGATGTTGTTGCGGGGAAGTATGAAAGAAAGTATTCCAGGGGGGCTGTCTGGAAGGCTTTTGAGGAAAAGCGCAGTGAGAGGACTGCGACCGTTGGTTTTTATCGGACGCAAGTCCCTGCGCTAGATATGACGCTTAGGATTCGGTTTCCTCCGCTGCCTTCTGGGCTTGGTGTATCGGTCTACATTAACTCCCTCTCGCTTTTTGCGGCGGAGGCGGTGTGTGGTCGATTCGTAGAAATGGTTCGTGCGTGGGCATTGCGCTACCCGACTGCCTACGCATCGGCTCACAGTATGGCCGATGATCAGTTGTCTGGTGCTCCCAGCTTTGGCCGAGATGATGAGACCGCCCATAGAGATGGGTTCGATAAGGTCTATGACCTATATTGGCTCAACGTCTTCGGCCCCAAGCTCGTGGAGTCCGTAGGCCGCGAGCGGATGCTCTCGACGCCTGCGCACCTCGTGGAGGAACTTCCCAACGGCTCCGTCCTGCTGGTGCTGCGTCCAACTGCTGCGGACTTTGCGAGTGACGAGGCTCGCGCGGCCCAGGCCCGTGCGCATGTCCACCTGCGGCCGGACCTCGACTTCGATACGGTGCTTCGCACGCTGAGGGAGCGCAGCACCGCGCTCGCCCCTGTAGAGCCGCGCTTCCACCCTGACGTGGCGCCCTTCCTCTCGCGGATGCCGGACGAGTTCGCCATCAGCGAGCGGCAGCAGAAGATTGCCGAACTCAACGCTTTCCGGCCACCCGAGCCGGAGGAGTGGCTCCCGGCCGCCCTTCCCTCGGACGTGGAAAATCGGGAGCGCGTCCTCACTTCCTACGGAGACTTGTCCGAAGGCCTCGTGGCAGCGCTGCACACCAAGGTGCCTTCCATTATGGACGAGACGGCCGAGTCTCTCACGGACTTGGACTTCTACTTCTGGAGGGAGAACTTCCCGGAGCGGTACACGCGCGAACTCATCGACAGTCACACTGCTCCGGCCCTGGGGGCCTACCTGGGAGGCATTTTGGTGCGGCGCTTGGGCGGGACGTGGGTTCTGCGGGCAAAGATGGAGGAGTCCCAGGTGCGCGTCGGTAAGCGCGTCTGGCTGCCCTTCCTCCGCGCCCGCCGGTACATGCAGTCCCGCCAGTCGCTGCTGGAATACTCGCTCACCCAGTTCATCTATGAGGCGGAGCGGTACCGGCCCTGACTGCGGCGGCGGCTGGGCGAGGCATGTGGGGTGGGGCCGAGGCAGAAGTTGGAGGAGCCAGGGCGCGCGTCGGCAGGCGTCTCTGGCGGCTCCTTCCTTCCTTGCTCGCCGGGACACGCAGTCACGCCAGTCGGTGCTGGACTACTCGCTCATCTAATCCATCTGGAAGGTGGAGCGGCATCGCTCCTGCTGGGAGCGACGCTGCCCGCCTGCGTGCCAGGCCGTGTTGACTGGCGTGTGTGGCGCGGTGGTGCTTGAACGAGGATTCCGGTGGCTGAGAGGCCGAGTTTCTGAACTTTGGCGCTGTCGTCGGCACTAGGGACGCGGCATGGCCGGCGCGCCTTGTCGCCGACCGCACCGTCACAGCGTGGAAGCGCGGTCCCACGCGCACCAAGGGCACGCAACTCTTCGACCCGTTGATACTGGCGCCGGATTTCTAAGACGGAGTCTTGGCGCTTAAGGCCGTCGCCGGCGCCGGGCCCCTGGCTGAGCGCCCCCTCCAGGCGTCGGCCGGCGTCGGGACGTGGGCCGACCAGCGCCGGGCGTGGGGTTGCGTCCGCTAGTCGCCTGAAAATCCACGGGATTTGTGGCATGACACTGCGTGACCATACTTGATGTTCCGCGACGATGAGCGATAGTCTGCACCCAATAGAGACGAGCGAGACGCATGGTTACGATGTGCAACCTGTACATCCGAGCAGCGTGATGCCGATCGAGATCGAAGGCGTCGAGTACTTCACCGCGACCGACATCCAGAGGGATGTCGGCGTCGTTCGGCAGACGTTGTGGCGGTGGCGAAGGGCCCGGGTCATTCCGCAGGGACTGCGCTACCGGAACAAGGCGATCGTCTTCACGCGCGCGGAGGTGGACACCATTCGCGAGTACTCGAACCGTCTCGAGCCCGCAGACTCGCCCCCGCTTCGTCGACAAGGCGGCGCCTCAACTGCGGCGCCGAAGGGGGTCGCATGATGCCACTGAAGGTCTCTGGGCAGCGAGTGGCGCTATGACGAGGGCAGCACACGAAACGAGACGCGAGGACTGCTCGATCATCGCGCTGGATAAGTTCATCCAAGCGACGCGGGACTCGGGCTACAAGGGCACCGCCAGCGCCATCTCGGAACTCGTCGACAACTCGATCCAGGCGGGCGCGACGCGCATCGCGCTCTCCGTCGAGGCCAAGGCCAGCGACGACGAGGAGAAGGCGATCGAGATCTCCGTGCTCGACAACGGCTGCGGGATGGACCCAACAACGTTGCGCCAAGCGCTCCGCTTCGGCGGCAGCACCCGCTTCGGTGATCGTCGAGGGCTCGGCCGGTACGGCATGGGGCTCCCGAACGCGTCGCTGAGCCAAGCGCGTCGGGTCACCATCTACACGTGGCAGCCCGGCGCGACGAACGGCAAAAGCAGAGCACCGCGAGGACGCCTTGTGTCACCGTGCGTGCACTCGTCCTACTTGGACGTCGACGAGATCGTGCGCGGCGAGATGGTGGAGGTCCCTGCTCCCGAAATCGTGAAGGCGCCGTCGTCCTCGTGCACCGGGAACTCCGGCACCCTCGTTTGCTGGTCGCAGTGTGACAGGCTCGACAACCGGCGCGTTTCAACGATCGTGCGAAAGCTCGAGGTGGAACTCGGGCGGCGGTTTCGGCACTTCATCTGGAAGGGCCTCCACATCACGGTCAACGGGGACACGCTGGAGGCTTTCGACCCGCTCTACCTCAACCCGGAGGCCGAGATTTCGGGCGCGCAGCTCTTCGGCGAGGAGATGCGCTTCGAGGTCCGCGCCGACCCGGTCGACTCACGGAAGACGGGGTGGGTGCGGGTCCGGTTCACGGAACTGCCCGTCCACGCGTGGCACAAACTCTCCAACGAGGAGAAGCGTCGCATCGGACTGTCTAAGGGCGCTGGCGTCTCCATCGTGCGCGGCGGTCGCGAGGTGGACTACGGCTGGTTCTTCATGGGGAGCAAGCATCGCGAGAACTACGACGACTGGTGGCGCTGTGAGATCCAGTTCGATCCCATCCTCGATGAGGCGTTCGGCATCACCCACACCAAGCAGCAGGCTCGGCCGCAGGCGCACCTCATGGAGGCGCTCACGCCGGACTTGGAGGCGACCGCGCGCGCGCTCAGCGGCCGCGCGCGCAAGGCGCACATGGCAGTGAAGGCGAGCGATCGATTCTCCGAGGCGGAGCGCATCGCCAACGAGCGTGACCACCTCCTCCGTCCGCTGCCTCGCAGCGCCGATCCTACGGCCAAGGCCTTGATGCGAGAGTTGGCGGCGAGCCACCCGGAACTGCGCGAGCGCGCCGATGAGAAGGACCGGTACAGCATTATCGAGCACGCCGTGAAGGACACGTCGTTCTTCACCCTCGCGCATGACGGGGACCGGCTCGTCCTCGTACTCAACCCTGACCACCCCTTTTATCGAGAGATCTACAAACCCCTGTCCGAGGGGGAGGCTCCGCGAGATCCACAGCTCCGCGCGAAGCTTGAGCTGCTCCTCCTCGCGGCGGCGCGAAGTGAGGCGGCCACCCGCGGAAAGGTCCCCGCGCTCGCGAAACATCGGCTCGATTGGAGTAACACCCTGGCCGCGTTCCTGAACGACAAATGACCAACGCGCCCGACACGCCCTGGACTACGCTTGAGCCGGCGCTCCCGAGCAAGGCGTCGCGAGATGTATTCGTGGAGCACGCGCTCGCGCTCGCGAAGGTGCGCAGGGATGAGCGCGCCGACGAGGTCCTCGATAAGGTCCGTGCCGAGTTCGTCGCGGAGGTCAAGGCGTCGCGCCGCGCTGACCGGCAGGCGCTGCTCGCGGCCGGGCTCGTGGTGTGCGACCTCGCGACGCAAGGGTGGCTCATTCGAGTGCGCGGCGAACGCGTTGAGATTAGGCCGCCGGAGCCTGTCGCCGATAGGTCCGCCGAGAAGGCGCGCATCCGTCGACAGGAGTTGGTCAAGCGCAACGCTCAGCTCCGACAATCGTCGGTCCAGCGCTTCTTGGACTCGATGGAGCGACAACGGCTCCACAACGGGGCGTACGTTTCGATCTACTCGCTCATGCGGGACGGACGCGAACTCGCGGAGGGACTTCGGGAGGCGCGCACGCACCTCAACAACGGGTGGGCCGACGCGCTCTCCAACCTGGTCGAGCCATACCTTCAGTTCGTCACCGAGGAGGCCGCCACGTGCGCGCACACCGGGCTGCGCCTCATGGACGTCTGGCGTTATTTCCGCCACACGTGGACGAACCAACATACGAGCGTGCCCGGACGGACGATGTTGTTCCTCGTCCGCGACCGCGCAGCCGCTAACCATCCGGTGATGGGGATCGGTGCGCTGAGCAGCCCAATCATGCAGATCCGCGAGCGGGACTCGTGGATCGGGTGGCACCCAGACACCTTCCTTGAGCGCGTACGCCGAGAGCCGACGCGAGACCTCGCGAAATGGCTTGTGGACACCCTCGACGCGGCCATCGACGAGATCTACGTCGCGGATCTACTCGAGGACAAAGTCCTCTCGACGCGTGACCTCACCGCCCCGTCCGACGCCGCGCTCGACCGGCTCCTCAAAGAGGGACCGGAGCAGCGTCGGCTGCACCACCGCTACGCGCGCACACGGGACCTCAATCGACGCCGCGCCGACCTCTCGGGGGACGAGTACTGGGTCGCGCAGGCTCGAACGCACCTGTTCCGCAGCAAGCGCGCGCTCGCGCTCGCGACGTTCCTGCGCGTGCGAGCGGTCCTGAACGAGGCGTTCCAAGGGAAGCCGACGGCGGAGAAACTCGCTGCGCTGGCCGCGACGGGCTACGGCAGCGACGCGATCCGCAGGGTGCTCAAGAAGGCGAAGGCCGATCGCGTCGGCATCGCGGTCGCGGACATCTCCGTGTGCGGTGCCGTGCAGCCCTACAACGCGCTGCTCGGCGGCAAGCTCACTGCGATGTTGGCGGCGAGCCCGGAGGTCGTGCACCAGTACCGTCGTCGCTACGCGGGCGCGGAGAGCGAGATCGCGTCCTCCGTCGCGGGGCGGCCCATTGTCCGCGCATCGAAGCTTGTACTCCTCGGTACGACGTCGCTCTATGGTGTCGGGTCGAGTCAGTACAACCGCATCAAGATCCCCGCCCACCGCCTCGGCGGCGCCGACAAAGACGTCATCCGCTATGAGGAGTTGGGGCGCTCCGCAGCATTCGGCACGTCACACTACTCAGAGGAGACCGTCGACGCGCTCGTAGATCTCGTGCAGCAGTCCGACGCGCAGCGGGTGAACAGCATCTTCGGGGAGGGCGCCAGCCCCAAACTACGCAAGGTGAGGCAGGCACTCGAGTTGCTGAGCCTGCCCGCGGGCAGGCTCCTGCATCACCACCGCCCGCGCATTGTCTACGCGGTGAGCTTGGTCAGGAACCTCGCTGACTACCTCATTGGCCTCGCTAGGCAGCCGGACTACATCATCCCCGCAGACGCGGCCGCCTCTACTGCTGCGATTGGCGCGTGGTGGCGGGAGCGGTGGCTCAGGCACCGGATTACCTCCGACCAGGCGCTTGAGGAGGTCGCGCGGCACACGCGGGTGCATCCGGTCACCCACGGCGCGCGCGTGCCGCACCAACGCACATTGACCCAGCAGCCAATGTTCGGTGACCGCTCATGAGTCCCAAGAAGCCCGCACGGCCTCGCGCAACTCAAGTCGCTGCGACGAAGGCGGTGGTGCGGTGGTACTTCGACCAGCACTTCCGCCAGCCTTCCGACCCAGGCGTGGTCGAGATGTTCTGCGAGACCTCGCGCGTCGGCTCGTTCGCCATTGATCGTCGCGCGTTGCGCGCGGGGGATGGTCGAGCGCTCTTTCGACTCCTCGTCGCGACCGCGATGTTTCAGCGCCGCCAGGACGTGCAGATCCTCCGTATTTTGCAGGGGATGGGCTCGTCGGATGCGGCCGAGATCTCCGACGCAGCAAAGCTCCTTGCGCTAGTCGACGATAGCGACTGCGCGAACATGCGCACGACGCAGGCCCTAGCGGAGGCGTGTGATCTCGACAAGGATCCACTGACGCGCGAGGGATGTTGCAGCGCAAACCCGAGCGTCAGCTGTCACCTCAAGCGGCACACTGTCCTCCTCAAGCGCTACGGCCATTTCGGGAAGGTGCCGACGTCGATCGCCTTGATGGTCAGAGAGTCCGGCGCGGAGGACCTCCCCGGTTTGCACCGACTCGTGATGCAGAGAGAGCGAGACCCGCTGGCGCGCGCTCAAGCGCTCGAACGCGAGCTCTCTCGCGCCTGGCGAGTAAGCCAGAAGATCGCGAGCATGTTCCTCTCCATGGTCACGAACCCAGACCTCTCGCGAGGTCTCGCGCCGTGGTCACAAGGCATCGATTGGACCTACTACGTCGTCGTCGACAGCAACGTCGACCTCTTCCTTGCGACGATCGGGTACAAAGGGACCGGAACTTATGATGCTCGCCGCGACTTCGTCCGCGAACTTGCGCGAGGCATCAATCTGACCGAATTCGACGGTGCGCTGCAGTCCTACAACCCGCGCCTCGTCCAGCAGGCGATGTACCTCTTCATGAGTATTGCCAACCGCCGCGCAGCGGCGGCTGACTGCATGCACCTCACCCCGGCCCCATGCGCTACTTGCCCAAGCGCTGTCCGACGCCGGTGTCCCGCAGGACCGGGGCTACCTGCGAGCCGGTAGCCCCCGAACGTACCTCGTCCTGCTTTCACTGCTGTGGCACCTTGGAATACGATGCCGGCAGGGCTTTCTGGCTTGGCGCCGAACAGGAACTATTGGCGCTGACGATGATGGGTAGTTCGAGGATGTCTGACGCGACTGGGGAAGCGTGGACTACGCAAGGGACCTACGCAGTGGAAAAACCATCGCGGCTGAAAATGCCAAGCCGGGGCGGCTCTACGAGTGTCCTTGCCTCGGCTGCGGTGGTCGCGTCTCTCTTCGTAACGGCGGCAACCGACGAGCGCACTTTGCCCACCGCGCTGGCGAAGGCGCGCCTGCATGCGACGAGTACTTCCCCAGCATTGGAGGCGGCGATGATAGCGTCGCGCGGTCTTTCTCGGAAGTCGAGGGTGACCCGTCGGAATTAGGCCTACTGCTCACCCAACTCGATGGACGCTGGGGCTTGGGGCTCCGCCTGCCGGAGATTCCAAACGATGAGTTGGGGGAAGCGTCGCTCGGAGAACTGCGGTCTGCGTTCGTGGACGTCTATGCGGGGCGCGACCAACTGCTTAGAGTCAGTGCGCTGGATCTGCGCCCTGGCGTAGGAGCAGCGCGCGTTGACATGGTGCCGAGCCTTCAGGCGTTTCGAACGCAACCGGCTGGGTTGTGGCCGGCCTCAGTAGACAAGGAGCGGTGGTCCCTTGAGTCCCGAGGGCTCGAATCCAAGGGCGCGTTGTTCCGCCTCCGGCGCGGAGAGTGGACGAGGCTCCTCGCTAACTCTGGAGTGCACTATAGTGAGACGCTCCTCCTTCTCGCCGACGCACGCAGTACTCCGCCGCGGTCGATCGTGTCGGAGAGCAATGTGCTGGCTTCTAGCGGTGGCTTGCAGTGGATCCTCTGGGAGGTGCGACTCCCAAGCGAGCCCGTCGCGCCCGTTCTCGCGTGGCTTGCCCGGCTTGGGCATGCGTTTGCCAATTGTCCGTGGAGCGTGGGTCTTGCGACACCGCCCCGGACATACAGTGAGCGAAACGAGCCGATCTTCTGGACTGGCGATGCGCCGGTGCTGATGTTGGAAGCACCCCAGCCTAACTCTGCCACGATGGTCGCTTTAAAGAGCGGCACCAACTCCCACAGCGCCAGCGTGCAAGCCACCAAGGGCAGCCGCACCTTAGTCAGTGTTCGTACACGGGACGCTGGTCTTACTCAGCTATGCGTCAAGGGCGAGCAGCGCGCTAGCATCGACCTCGCGTTCGTCCAGCGTCCATCGGCGAGTGCGCTCCGCGAGTTGCTGGGGCAGACCGCGCGACTTCGCATTCAGATCGGTCAGCAGCAGATCGAGGCATGGAAGAACCCCACTCACAACATTCGCCTGACTGTGCGTGAGCAGCCGGAGGTACGTGTCGACCTGGGAGACGAAACCGCACGTGCGCGCGTGACGGTGTGGGGGCGAGGCAAGCATCGTTCCCGACGTGGACTCGATTGGAAAGGGGTGTCGCGCGCGGTCGAGGACGCACTGGCAGGTGATGAGCGCTTGGAGATCGACGCTGGCAATCTCGGACGAGTTGTCCTCCTCATCCTCCGTGTAGCCGAAGACACCGCCCATCGGGGGGAGTCCAGCGACCGCCTCACATGGCGCGATCATATTGTGAGCATGGGTGAACTCGCCGAGAAGGGCCTCACGCCGGCCATCCTTAAGCTCCCACAACATGCCGATTCATTCGGCCCACGTCAGGTTTCACCGGCAGCGCTCGTCCGCTCGCGGATGGCGCTCCGGCGACGAATCGAAGCTGGAGGACGTCGCTCATGAAAGTGCTGGGGCTCGTTCAATGGACCGAGCGCGACAAGCGCGGCAGCCCGATCGCCGGCGTGCGCCCGCTCGTCGAGATCCAGAAAGGCGAGTGGCGAACGATCGAAGCCGTCGAAGAGTTCCCGTCACGGGGCCAAGTCTTCTGGCCCAACGCGCAAGTAGCCACTGAGAACTCGCTCGTCATTTTTCACGCAGAGTCGAACGCTGGCCAGAAGGATGACTTTAAAGTCGTCGACCCGAAGCCAGCGTACGAAGTGCTTGACCTCCGACGGTACGGAACCCCAACGGAGGTCCGTGCAGCGCTCATCGAGGGCATTCACTTGCCAGGACAATTCGGAACCGCGCGAGCGCTGGTCTGGTGCAAACCGGATCTGCTGGTTGGACCCGTTGAGCTGCACCGAGTTGCGACTGGAACGGTAAAGCTGGTCGGGACCAACTTACACCGTCTCTCGGCATATAAGGGCGCCCAAGTTCGAGCGGTTCCTGTCGATCATGCGGAGCGACTGCTGCGCGTGGATGACACCGCGCCTTCGAGCTACGTCGATTGGGACGACGATGCGATCGTCTTACGTCGTGCTCTTGAGTCCGCAGTTCGGGTTGCGAAGCAGGCAGGGCACGATACTGGCCAGACGAAGAAGCAGGTCGAAGATGCCGCGCGGGCGCTAGCATCACAAGGTGGCCCCGATGCGCTGCTGGATCGCTATCGGCTCGAACGAGCGCTGACGTTACTCGAGAACACCGACGTGGTCGTGCGCAGCGCTGGCGAACTCGTGGAGTCGCTGCGTGAGCATTCGACTATCAAGGCGTCGCTCGACGCGCTCAGCGCGAAGGTTCGGGCCGAGGTTGAACAGCGCGCCCGTGCGGATCTTGAGCAGCGACTCGCGGTGGAGCGGGCCGCGCTGGAGGAAACAACTGGGGCGCTCGCTCAGACGAAGTTGCTGCTGGAGACGAGAGCGCAGGAGCTGCACAAAGCCGAGGAGCTTCTCGCTGAGGCTCAAAGCCGAGCGGCCACGGCTGAGAAGGCTGCAGAGTCTGCGGTGGACGCGCGTGTGCTCGCCGCGTTGGAGCGCCCATTGGAACTCCTCGCTGAGGTCAGCGTGCTGCGCCCGTTCTTGGGGGCAGGAGGGGGGCGCGCCGAGATCGCGACGAATGCACCAGCGTCATCACCCGCTGCTCCGCCACAGCTAGACTGGGCACGCGCTCGCGGTGAAGTGGCGAAGGACGTGAAGGCACTCCGTAGTTCGCTCATCAGAGCGGCCCGCACCCGCGGGTTTCAAAATGAGCCATTGCCAATGCTGCTTCAGGTGCATGCGGCCATTGCCGCCGGCCTCATGCCCATCACCTTGGGGCCCAGCGCGCTCGCGGCGCTCACTGCTTATGCGCACGGCGCCTGCGGCGGGCGGTTGCACATCGTCCATGTCTCCCCCAGTGCCATCCAAGCTCATGACTTTGACTATGCTCCTGGGGGCGGCATCATGGTCGCTGCCTCAGCCGCGAAGGATATCGATGGCATCTCGCTCGTCGTCCTCGAGGGCGCGAATCGATCGCCGCTTGAGGCATCCTTAGTACCCCTCCTTCAACTGGCCGAAGTTGGACTCTCCCCGTTTGCTACCGCCCCCGGCCTTCGGTTGGCTGCATCGTTAGTGAACGGCGCGACGACCGTGCCCGTCACGCCACAGCTCTGGAGCCACGCCGTCGCGATTCAGCTCGGGCCGAGCGCACCCACTACGCAGGTCGCCACCTTGGGGGATGTTGCTCGGTCGAGCGAACTCTTCGCACCTGGCGATGAGCCGAAGGGAGCTATCGAAGCCTTGCTTGATGCTTGGCCTGATTGCAACGAGTTGCGTCCCGCCATGAGCCGCTTCGGCGCGGCGCTCACTCGGTTCTACGACGAAGAGGACCGCATCTCCGATGCGCTGCTCCGTGGTCTGGTTCTTCCGTATGTCGTGACGGCGCTCACCCTCGAAGAGCAAGCTGAGGCATTGGCCAACGCGGGAGATGGCGACGGGGCCCTCGCGTTGGCCCTGCGTGGGCTCCGAAGGAGACTCGCCTAGTGAGCGTCGAGGTCATTCGCGCGACCAAGGATGCGATCAGCACTGTGAGGCGCACGCTGGGACTTGGCTCGTGTTCGGCGGCCGGCAGCCGCTTCGAGATAATGCGCGCGACGGTCTGGAGCATCGCTGCTCCGGGGAGCAAGGCGCACGTCAACCGTGTGCTAAGTGCCGCACTTCCGACATGGCAGATCCTATCAGATCGCGCGACGGCCAGCGAAGAGACGCTGCGTGGAGAGCTCCGAGGCGCGCTCTCTACACTGGAGGACGCAGGTGATCTCATCGAACTGCGCGGCGGTTACTGGGTTCCTGCTACTGCCCGGTTCATCGAACTCCCTGGAGGTGTGGGCTACTTGCTGGTGGGGGGAGTCCCGTCTGCGTTGCTGCAACTCGACAGTGACGAGATCCAGTTTCACGGACCTCACCGTCACCTCGCGAAGCTTCCCTCGGAATTGGCCTCGTTGCTGCCAGTTGAGGATCTCAAGTCGTGGTCGCGGCTGCCTGAGGCTCCGCTCCAAGACTGGGCCCGCGAAGTGTTCGAGTCACACGAGCGGCAGCCGTACGCGCCGACGAGCGCGGATGTATTCGAGTTCTACCTCCCGGCGAAAGCGAGGCCAGAAATCCCGCAGTTCAAGCGCTGGTCGGAGGACGCGGGTAACGCGACCGGAACGCTACTCGCGCGTCGGCGGCGGGTATATGGAGCGCGCGAATACCGACTCGTGGACTTGCGTGTGGGGCGGATCGTCGGCGCGTGCGAGTTGCACGACATCGATGTCCGGCGGCTAATGTATGCGCTCGATCTCGCCGGCAATAGCCCCGTTCGTGCGCGGCCTCTTCGTGTAGCGGACCAGACGCAGTGGCTGTTCACGAGCGAACTGCCGCGCGCTGAGCAGCGTGCGCTCGCCGCGTTCGGAACGCTCGCAATTCCCGACGACCGTCCCTACGAGCGACGGTGGACATTTTCACGGAACGAAGGACTCGCGCTCGACATGCTGCGCTCCCTTGGGATCGCGCTCGGGCAGCCCCCCCGAGAGGAACGTCGATGAGCCAGCAAGTCGAACTTGGTGTCAGCGAAGTCGCGCAGCGAATTCACCTGCGCTTGCGCAGATACCTTGAGGCGCAGTACCACATTCGGAACTCCGCCCTCATTGAAGAGCGGCGGATCCTCCTCGAGGAGCCAGGCGGAATCTCCCAGCGACCGTTCATCGAGGTCACGCCGTCGTACGCAGTAACTGGGAGCTTCTCGGGCCTGAGCGCGCCCAAGCCAGTCACCGGGCTCTTGCAGGAGTTGGTCAGTTGGAAGCCGGGGATTGGTGTCTACCCTCCGTACCGCCATCAAGCCGATGCTCTCGAGCGCTTCTTCGCGAAGGGGGCGCAGAGCGATGACCTCGTAGTCGCTACGGGCACTGGCTCCGGTAAGACGGAGACGTTCCTCTACGCCATCCTCGGCGCCCTGGCGCTCGAGGGGACAGAACGCCGCGAGTCGTTCGCACGCCACGGGGTACGCGCCTTGCTCTTATACCCGATGAACGCGCTCGTCAGCGATCAGACCGCGCGTCTGCGTCGGCTCCTAGGCGATGAGCGATTGGCAAGCCTGATGGAGGAGCGCTGGGGCCGTCGCGCGCGGTTCGGTATGTACACGAGCCGAACGCCGTACCCAGGCGTGCGTAAGGGCGCGAAGGACAAACGTCACCTCGATAGGCTCGTTGGGTATTACGAACAGCTTGAGACTTCGACGAAGCCAGAAGAGCGAGACCTCGTCGCCAAACTCAAGGAACGCGGACGCTGGCCCGCCAAGGATGTCGTTGCATTCTACGCTCGAGCTCTTGAGGAGAAGGCCATCGTAAAGAGCGGAAAGCGCGCTGGGAAAGAGAATACGCTCCACCACTGGGGCGCGCGTTTCCTGACACAGCCTGGAGATCGTGAACTCCTCACTCGGCACGAGATGCAGGAGCAGGCTCCTGACCTCCTCATCACCAACTACTCGATGCTCGAGTACATGCTGCTCAGGCCCATCGAGCGGCCGCTGTTCGAGCAGACGCGCGCGTGGCTCTCCGCCGACCCGAGGAACCAGTTCCACCTGATCCTCGACGAGGCGCACATGTACCGTGGCGTTGGAGGCGCGGAGGTCGGACTTCTGATTCGCCGGCTCCTCTCTCGCCTCGGTGTTGGTCGCGATCGCTTGCGCTGCATCCTCACGACTGCCAGCCTCCCTGACCAAGGTGCGGCAACGGATGAGGCCGCGAAGAAGTTCGCGCGTGACCTGACCGGCGAAACCGGCAAGAGGACCTTTGCGATCGTTCGCGGTACGCGCGAGAAGCGCTCCGGGGCGCGGCCTGGGACTCTCGATGAGGCGAGCGCGCTCGCGGCCGTCAACCCGGCTGCCCTAGCGGCTGCGGGGTTCGCGCCCGACGAGGCGAATGCGTCACTTGCCAGCGTCGCAGCGCGCCTTGGCTGGGCGACTCCTCCCACGATCGTGGAGAAGGGAGACTCGGCGACACTGCCGACACGCCAGTACATTTGTCGGTCGCTCACAGGTTTTGGCCCGCTCGAGTTGCTCTTGGAGCACGCGTCGGGAAACGGGACTGACTTCGCAGTGCTGGCCCAAATGCTCTTCCCTGGCAGTTCGCTCGGCGAAGCAGAACGTGCAACTGACGGACTCCTCGCGCTCGGCACATTCGCGCGGCGCACCGAGCCGGGGCGAAACGAGCAGCCGCTCCTCCCAACGCGCGTCCATGTGCTCTTTCGCGGGTTGCCGCCGCTCTATTCGTGTATCAATCCGAACTGCTCCGCGCGTCGTAACGGAACTGGGACTACGCTCCTGGGTCGTCTGTACACGCAGCCACGCACGCAGTGTGAGTGCGGTGGTCGCGTATTTGAGCTGCTCACCCACCGCGACTGTGGCGCGGCCTACCTACGCGCGTTCGCGACGAGCGCGACGGCGGACTTCCTCTGGCACGAACGAGGCGGGAAGCTGACGGAGTTCGGCAGGCCCCTTCATGAACTGCACCTGTTCCTCGAAGAGCCTCACCCGGAGCAGAGAGGCGCTGTTGAACCTCTGCTGCTCGACGTCCAAACTGGCCGCGTTCTCGGCACCGCGAGCGCGACGACTAGTGGAACGCGCCTCTGCTACCGCGCTCACGTGGCAGCCGTGAAGGTCACTAACACGACGACGTTCAGCGTGTGTCCTGCCTGCACGCGAACGACGCAGTCAAATGGCTCCCTGAAGATCATGGATCTCGCGACGAAAGGTGAGCAGCCTTTTGCCAACCTCGTGAGAGAACAGTTTGTTTCGCAACTTGCGACCAAGGGGCCGAGCGAGCAACACCCGAACGAAGGCCGCAAGGCGCTCCTTTTTAGTGACGGTAGGCAGAAGGCTGCTCGACTTGCGCGCGATCTACCGCGAGAGGTGGAGCGCGACTCGTTCCGCGAGGCGCTGGTCCTCGCTTGCCAAGAGCTCGCGCAACTTTCCACGCCTCAGCCCGCGATCCTCGATGAGACCATGTATGCGGCGTTCGTCGCCGTGTGCGCGCGCCACCACCTCCACTTCTTCGACGGGCGCGACCAGGACAAACTCCTCGAAGAGTGCAGGCAGTTCCGTAAGGACTTCGACGACTTTGATACCGCCCTCGCAGATAAGTGGCGTCCTACACCGCCGACACGCTTCCGCACTGCGCTGGTCCGCCAAATAGGCGACCCCTACTACTCGCTCGTTGCAGCCTGCGCGGCGGTGGTTGAGGCGGCGCCGGCGACTCTCCGTAAACTGCAGAAGCGGCTCACCGGCGTCGGCACATCATCGATGATCGATGAGGTCGCGAACGCGTGGCTCCGTGAGATGTTCCGTATGTACGCGTTTGATCCCGCCCTTGGGAAGGACGCACGCCTCGACGAGTTCCCCTTTTTCCAGCCTGTCCGTGCTGCTGACGGGCTGAAGAAGTTCTTCGAGCTTATCCGTGTGCGGACCGGACTCAGTGCTGCCGATGTTGAGCGACTCCGAGACGAACTCTTCGAGGTTTTCACCCGGGAGGCCTCCGCTGGCGACGACTCCGGTCGCCTCGTCATGACCGATAGCATCGTGATGTGTCTCGCGCTCGAGGCAGAATGGTTGCAGTGCACAGTCTGCGGCCACCTTCAGTTGAAGCCGTTCTTGGGGGTCTGCGGGAACTGCCAGGACAAGCGCCTTGAGAAGCGCCCACCCGAGCACGAGTACATGCGTTCGCGGAAGGGTTTCTTCCGTGAGCCACTACGCGCGGTCCTCCAAGGAGCGCGGCCGGTGCACATCACGGCTGAAGAGCACACCGCCCAACTCTCCCAGCGCGACGCTGGTGATGTTTACGCGACCACAGAGGAGTTTGAACTCCGTTTCCAAGACGTCCCGCTCGGCCCCGACAAGCCACCCGTCGACATTCTGAGCTGCACGACGACGATGGAGGTCGGCATCGATATCGGATCGCTGACTGCCGTCGGCCTTCGAACGGTTCCGCCCCAACGTGAAAATTATCAACAGCGCGCCGGTCGCGCGGGTCGTAGAGGTACGTCGGTCTCGTCCGTTCTCATGTTCGCTCAAGGGGGGGCGCATGATGCCCATTATTTCGCCAACCCACAGGCAATCATCAGCGGGCCGCCGCGCGAGCCGCGCCTGAAGGCTGATAACCCGCGCCTGGCGCGGCGGCATGTCAACTCGCACCTGCTTCAGACTTTCTTCCATTCGCGCCTGGACTCGCTCTCGGTTGAGGCGCAAGCGGAGATCGCTAAACACCGACCCGGCATCATGAGCGCGTTCGGCGATGCAAAGGAGTTCTTCGAAGGAACGGCCGAGTTCTCGTTCGGGGAGTTCGAGCAGTGGATGAAGAGGGAGGTGCTCACCCCGAAGAGCGCCATCGTCGAAGAGGTAGCTGGCTGGCTCCCGGCGGCGATCTTCAAGACTGAGGGGGCCGACGAGAAGCGGAAGTTCGTACGGGAGATTGCCGACACGCTGCTTCACACGCTCACTCAGCTACGCGACGGGCGCCTCGGCGCGTCGAGCGGTGAGGCTGTACCCAGCGAAGAGGATGCGAACGACGACGATACTGGAGGGCTCCTGGACCTCTGCTTCGAACGCGGGCTCCTGCCGTCCTATGCGTTCCCGACAGACCTGTGCAGCTTTGTAATTCAGGAATGGGACAAGAGCACCCTACAGTGGCGAATCAAGGTCGCCGAACGGCCACAACTCGCGAAGGCGCAAGCGCTGAGCGAGTACGCGCCAGGGCGCCTCTTGGTCGTGAACAAGCAGACCTATCGTGTCGGCGGCGTCTTCGTCGACGGGCCGCCGTCTGCAACTCCGGCGGCAGCGCTGTTTGCGCAGCCGCTCAACCGCTACGTAGGCTGTCCGCAGTGCTCATACATCTCGATCGAGGGTGGGAGGGCGTCGGCTCGTACGGTCGAAGGCTCGCCATGCCCGGTGTGTCGCACGCCGCTCTTCGTCCGCGAGTACCTGGACCCGCCGGGTTTTTCGCCAGAGGAGGGGCGTGCGCTGCGCGAGGGTGATCGCGAGCAGGACGTCACCTACGCCTCGTCAGCCCAACTCCCCGAGATCGCCAGTCGCGACGAGTTCGACTGGAGGGATGGCCCCGGGGTCAACTTCAGCCACGCGTACGGCGAAGACGTCCTGTTGGTCGTGGCGAATAAAGGGAAGGATGCGGCAGGCTTCAGTGTGTGTGAGAGCTGTGGCGGCGCGTGGATTGACGGCGATGAGCCGGACGGTTCTCACGCGCGTCCGTTCCTTGTTCCGAGGCACATCCTCGAACGTGATGGTGCAGGGCGAGCTTGCAACGGTGAAGTGCGGCGCGGTTTGTTCTTAGTGCACGACTTCCGAACCGACCTGCTTCTGCTGCGCGGCGCGTTCCGTCAGCCATTGGACTTTCAGCCGAAGCAGCCCTGGCTCTACGACGCGCTCGCGACGCTCGCTGAGGCGCTCGCGCTCGGTGCCAGCCTTCATCTCGACATCGACCCAGGTGAGCTCTCCGCAGGGTTCCGCTTGTTGCCGAAGCTCGTGGATGGTGACCAAGGAGTAGCCGAACTCTACCTCTTCGACACCGCCGCTGGCGGCGCGGGCTATGCGGCCGATGCTGGCGAACAACTGCAGCAGGTCCTCGACCGGACGGAGGAACTTCTCCGCGTGTGCCCGGGAAACTGCGAGCGCTCGTGCACGAAGTGCCTGCGTCACTACGGTAATCGCTTTCTACACGGGCGCCTCGACCGTCGCCTCGCGTACCAACTGCTGCGGTACTTCCGCGCGGGAGAGGTCCCGCCCTTTGCCTCTGTGACCGAGCAGATCCGAAAGCTGCGTCCGCTCGCCCGCTTCCTCGAAATGGAGGGGTGGACCACAGTAGCGGACCCGAGCGGTGCCCTGCGCTGCGAAGGACCACGCTCGATGACGGTGGGTATCTATCCCGCGTTCCTCGCGAGCGATGCCGCTGAGATGACGCACCCGACTATAGCTCCCAGCGATGCCCCGCGCGTCATCTTGCCGGACTACCTCGTGGAGCACGATCTGCCCTCCGCATACCAGCGCGCTACGGGCCTCACGAGGCCGAGCACATCCGCGCCTCGTCCTGCGGCTCCGACTCCATCGACGGGGCGTATCGTCGAACTCCCGATAAAGGACTTGCGAAGAGCGGACGATGACAAGACTCACGGCAAGGTCCGGGTGCTAGTCGACATCGCCCTCGCTGCGGGCGCGTTCGCCGTGCGCGTCCCCAGCCCTGGTCTCAAGAACATCGGATTTGGTGCTGGCGGGTGGCTCGTCGTCCGCCCTGTTTCGCCTGGCGATCTCGGTCCCGACACGTGGATAGTAGTCCTTCGACCGCGCGGAAAGTTCGGGGCCACTGGTTCGGAATGGACTGTCGCGCACGTGAAGGCGTTGCTGGGCGATGAGGGGGCGCCGTCGCGGCTGCAAGTCTCGTATGGCAGCGCCACGGGAAAGGAGTACCGCCCTGAGCGACTCGAACGCACCGAGGTCACGCTCGCTGCGGCGATCGTGTGCCACGCCGACGAGGCACCCTAATGGCGCGCTTCATCCCCGAGATAATTCCGACGGATATCGTCCACGATTCGGAGCGAGTCGTCTATGAGGCGCTGCGCGGTCTCCCGACGGGCTTTGTAGTTCTCCACTCGTTCCCCTGGCTCCGTCCCATGCGTGACCTTGTGGGCGAGCCACTCCGCGAGGGCGAGGCGGACTTCGTCATCCTCCATCCGATGCGCGGTCTCTTGGTCCTTGAGGTAAAGGGGGGCAAGCCGGAGCTGACAGGACGCACGTGGTCTCGCGGCGGGAAGGAGTTGCGTGACCCGTTCGACCAGGCTCGGAAGAGTCGCTATGCGCTCCTCGATGCGATTGAGGAGCGCACCCGTAAGCGCGTCCACCGCGGAATGTTCGCTCATGGAGATGTCGTCGTGTTCCCGCACGCTCGGTTCTCGGGGACACTACCAATCAACAGTGATCCTCACATTCTCGTTGATGCACCAGGCCTTTCGATGCTCCCTGCGAGGGTCGAGGAGGCGTTCACTGCATGGGCGCGGAGCGAAACGCACCTGACTCCAAGCCAGTTCACAGAGCTTCTTGATGCCCTGATGCCTAAGCTGAGGTTGATACGCTGCGCAGGGGCGGAGGTCAGCGCGGAGTATCATCGCATCGTCCAGATCACGCTCGACCAACGTGCGACCCTGTTGGGGCTCCTCGAGAATGAGCGCGTACTCGTCGAGGGCACGGCGGGTTCTGGGAAGACACTCCTATCTCTCGAGTTCGCGCTGACGCGCGCTGACCGTGGTGAGCGTGTCTTGCTCCTCTGCTACAACCGCCACCTTAGCGCATGGCTTCAGGAGCAAGCCAAGCACGACCCGAGGGCACACCGTGCTGGCGCGCTGTTGGAAATCTCGACGTTCCACGCATGTGCTCGCCGTTTGGCGCAGCGAGCGCGTGTGGATTTCGACGTCCCAAGCACCGGCGAGCAGGCATTTTGGGATGAAGACGTCCCGCTCATTATGGAGCAATCGCTTGAGGTCCTGCGCGCGCGGGGGCAAGCAGAGGCCTTTGATGCGATCGTCGTCGACGAAGCGCAGGATTTTGCTCCCGACTGGTGGGTAACGATTGAGTCTTTATCGCGCATAGGACAGGCAGGTCGGCTTTACGTCTTCCTTGATATGAAGCAGAGCCTGCGTGGCGTGGCGAAGCTCCCACCGGTTTCGCTCCCGGTCCGCTTCCGGCTTACAACGAACTGCAGGAACACGAAGGCCATCGCCCGAAGCGGGGCAGCGCTCGCTAGCATCGACATTCGTCTGCTGCCCGGCTCGCCGTCAGGAGAGGCGCCTGCCGTTCGAAGAGCAGGGACGGCGGTGGCCGAGGCGGGGTTGGTGCTCTCCGAGGTGCGGCAACTGCTACTGCAAGGCATCAAGCCGCAGCAACTCGCGCTGATCGGAGCCGCCTCCCACGCGAAGGGCTCGCTCGCTCGCCACGCGGAGGTGGACGGTATCCCTCTTGTCGACGACGCCGTCGACTGGAGGCGGGGCGCCGGCGTTCTCGCGACGACAGCGCGCGCATTCAAGGGACTCGAGGCAGACGTCGTGGTCGTTTATGGTCTCAGCGGGTTCGGCGCGCTCTTCACGCCGACCGACCTCTACGTGGCATGGACGAGGGCAAGGCATCGCCTTGTACTCGTTTGCCAGTCCGGCGAGGTACGCGCGACGGTTGAAGCGGCGCTCTTTGAGGCCGAACGGAGTTCAGGAGTTGCTGAGGCTGTTAACCGAGGCAGTTAGCCGCCGCGCGACTGCCCCGGCTCGCTTTCAACCTCTCTCGCTGGTGACACTCTCTGGAACTGATTGGACTGACAAACCGAAAGTTTCGCAGGGCGTGCGAGCGCCGATAGAGAGGAATGGCGCCGCGCGGATCAACGGCCCGGTGCGACCGCCCTCACTCTAGGTGAGGGTTTAGCGGGGGCCCCGCTGGCCTTGCGCCGCCCCCTTGAGGACCAGCAAAGCAGGTAAGAGACGAAACGAGAAAGCAGAGAGAGACGCCTTCCCAGAAACTTCAGAGTGGAAAGAGCAGGTCTCCAGGCAAATGTTGTTAACCGCCTCCCCAAAAGTTAACAGCACTTGTTAACCACTCTCGGCCTCTCTCTCCCCGGAACGGGTGAAAGAGCGGTCTGGAGAGCCCAATCGGCGGCGGAGGAGAGGGGGCATCTCGCTCTGCGGGGTGGAGGGCCGTGAGGGCCCTCTTCAGCACCGCGAGCCAGAATCCCTTGGGATTCAGCGGCTTAAGCACGAAGGCCCCGCGATATTCATCGCGAGGCCCGTGTTAAACAAAAAGGCCCTGCCAGTTGGCAGGGCCTTCTATTCAGCTCCCCGACGTGGACTCGAACCACGGACATGGTGATTAACAGTCACCCGCTCTACCAGCTGAGCTATCGGGGAATATGTCCCGTCGCGGCGGTGCGTTGCCGTGACGGACGCGATTTCTAGAGAACCGAGCCTGCCCTGTCAACTGTCCTGTTCGATCCGATCTCCCGTCTCGCGTCGCAGCCCTGGTCCGCGCTCCACGGACTGGGCCCCGTCGTTTCCGACGCGCTTGCCCGCGTCCTCTCGGGCGACCCCGCCGAGCGCGTCCTCGACCGGACCCTGCGGGCCCACCGCGACCTGACCCGCGAAGGACGCCAGGCGCTGAAGGAGGCCGTCTTCAACGTGGGCCTCTGGCGCCGCCGCCTGGGGTTCCTCCTGGACTCACCGGACGCGCCGCCCTCCCAGCTCCTCTTCGCGCTCCTGCATGGCCTCGTGGGTGTTTCCGCCCCGGAGGCCGCGTCGTGGGCAGGGCTGGAGGCTCCGGTGCCCTTGCGGACCGGGACGCCTCCGTCGCTGGCGCTTCAGGCCTCGCTGCCAGACTGGCTCGCGGACCACTTCATCCAGGAACTGGGGCCCGAGGCGGACGACTTCTGCTCCCACCTCAACGTCCCGGGGCCCATCACGCTCCGGGTGAATCCGGCCCGTATCTCCCGTGAGGCCCTGGCCGCTCGCCTGGCATCCGAAGGCGTGCCGACCCGCCCTGGCTCCTGGAGCCCGCTGGCCCTTCACGTCGATGGGCCCCGGCCGAACCTCTATGCCCTGCCTTCCCTCCGCGAAGGCCTGTTCGAGGTCCAGGACGAGGGCAGTCAGCTCCTGGGGCTCCTCGTGGAGGCCCGGCCCGGGGAGACCGTGCTGGACCTGTGTGCCGGGGCAGGGGGCAAGACGCTCCAGCTGGGCGCCGCCATGGCGGACTCGGGTCGCCTCATGGCCTACGACCCGGATGGGGAACGGCTGGACCGGCTCCAGCAACGTGCCTCCCGCGCCGGGCTCACCCGCGTCCAGGTGCTCCGGACGCCTCCGGCTCCGGGCCTGAACGCCGACCGCGTCCTCGCGGACGTGCCCTGTTCCGAACTGGGCTCGCTCCGCCGGGGCCCGGACCTGCGCTTCCGGCTCACCCCGGACTCGCTCTCCCAGCACGCCGCCATCCAACGCGACATCCTGGCCCGCGCAGGGGATGTGGTGCGCCCGGGCGGCCGGGTCGTCTACGCGACCTGCACCGTCAACCGCGCGGAGAACCAGGACGTGGTCGAGGACTTCCTCCGCTCCCGTCCCGACTTCCACTCCGTCCGGCCGGGCTCCGGATGGCTTCCGGACGCGTGCCTCCAGGACGGCTTCCTCTTCGTCACCCCCCACCGGCACGGCACGGATGGGTTCTTCGCGGCGGTGCTCGAACGAAGCTCGAAGGGGTAGGGCGGTCCGGTTCCAAACGGGTCCGACAGTCGGACCCGTTCCCGCGGCCTGGCTCGGAAGGGCAGGGCGGCCGGCAGGCGGACGAGCGCTCCACGGGGCCTCGTTCCTCCGTGCTGCGGTACTCAACGCTTCGGGCCACGCCCTCCCTGAAACACCGTGTCGCCCCGGTACCGGGTGCTATGAAGCGCTGCGTGCGTTGGCTCAAGCCCCTTCCGCTCCGTCCCCGCGACACAGTGCAGGTCGTCGCCCCCGCGGGCCCCTTCGAACAGGCTCCCTTCGAGGCCGGCCTGCGCATCCTCTCCGAGCGCTACGCCCCCGTGGTCCGGCCCGACATCGGCGCCTCGCACCGCTACCTCGCCGGGGATGACGCCCGCCGCCAGGAGGAGCTGTCCCAGGCGTTCCTCGACCGCGCCACCCGCGCCATCTTCTGTGCCCGGGGCGGCTATGGCAGCTCGCGCCTCCTGCCGGAGCTGCCGCTCGACAAGGCCGGCCCCGTCGCCTTCACCGGCTTCTCCGACCTGACGTCCATCCACTGCGCGCTCCAGGCCCTGCACCGCGTTTCGTTCCACGCGCCCGTGCTCACGCAGCTGGGCCGCCAGTCGACCCAGGTCCACGAGTACTTCTTCCGCCTGCTCGAATCCGCGGAGGCCCCGCCGCCCCTCACCGGCAACGCCACCTACGTCCCCGGCACCGCCGAGGGCGTCCTCGTGGGCGGCAACCTGTCCGTGTTCTCCCGGCTGCTGGGCACGCCGTACATGCCGCCGCTCGACGGCGCCGTGCTCCTCCTGGAAGACGTCACCGAGCGCCCCTACCGCATCGACCGCATGTGGACCCATCTGCGGCTGGCCGGTGTCTTCTCCCGCGTGCGTGGCATCGTCCTGGGAGACTTCACCGCCTGCGAGGAGAAGGACGCGAACTACTCCAGCGCGGACGTGCTCCGTGAGCTGGCCCGGGACGCGAAGGTGCCCTGCGCCGCGGGCTTTCCCATTGGCCATGGCGCCATCAACTACCCCGTGGCCCTGGGCACCCGCGTGCGCCTGGACGCGGACGCCGCGCGCCTCACCTTCCTCGAAGGCGCGGTGAGCCCCGGATGAGCCAGCACCCCATCGCCAACCTCCAGGCCGTGCTGGATGACGGCGTGGAGCTGGGCATCTTCCCCGCCGCCCAGGCCGTGGTGCTCCACAAGGGCATGCAGGTCTTCGGCGGCGTCGCCGGCAACGTGACGGGCGACACGCGCTTCGACCTCGCGTCGCTCACCAAGGCCCTCTCCACCACCGCGCTCTTCCTGCGCCTGTGGACCGAGGGCAAGGTGGGCCCGGACACGCTCGTGTCCCGCTACTTCCCCGGCTCGCCCGTGGGCGACGCGGGCGTCACCGTCGCGGACCTGCTCTACCACCGCTCCGGCCTGCCTCCCTTCGTCCCGTTCTTCGCGGAGGCCCTCAAGGCCCATCCGGAGCTGCTCGACGCGGCCTGCTCCGCGACCCTCCGCGCCCAGGTCCACGCCGAGGTCGTCCACGCCGCCGCCGCCACGCCGCTCGACGCGCCCGTGCGCACGAAGTCCGCGTACAGCGACGTGGGCTTCATCCTCCTGGGTGACATCCTCGCCCGTGCCGGTGGCGCCCCGCTGGACGTGCTCTTCCACCGCCACGTCGCGGAGCCGTTGGACCTGAAGGCCCGCTTCCACCGCCTCTCCGACTTCCCCGCTGACGGCGTCACCGCGCGCACCGGCGCCATGCGCCCCCGCGAGCCCGCGCCCGGCCAGGAGTCGCTGTGGAAGGACGTGCCTTCCCAGCCTTCCCGTCCCGGGGAAGTGGACGACGACAACGCCTGGGTGCTGGACGGCGTCGCCGGACACGCGGGCCTCTTCGGCACCGCCGTGGACGTGGCCCGCTTCGGTCAGGCCGTGCTCGAGGGCGTCGCGGGCACGCATGCCGCGATTGCTCCAGGGCCCCTGTGGCATCGCGCGCTCGCCACGGATCCGCTGGTGGCGGGCAGCACCCGCTCCATGGGCTTCGACTCGCCGTCGAAGGGCCACTCCAGCGCGGGCCGCTTCATCGGTGACACGCCTCCGGGCGCGGTGGGCCACCTGGGCTTCACCGGCACCAGCCTCTGGGTGGACCTGAGGCGGTCGCTCGTCGTCGCGCTCATCACCAACCGCGTGGCCCAGGGCCGTCAGGACCTGCGCATCCGCGACTTCCGCCCCGCCTTCCACGAGCTCGTCGTGGAGGCGCTCGACCTCCACGTCCTCCCCTGAGGAAACCGCAGCATGGCTGACGACAACGGCAACGTCCTCGATTCCCTCGACCCGAAGTCCGTGCGCCGCATCCACCTGGTGGGGGTCGCCGGCACGGGCATGGGTTCCTTCGCCGGCATGCTCAAGGCCGCCGGCTACGACGTCACCGGCAGCGACGAGAACGTCTACCCGCCCATGAGCGACATGCTCCGGACGTGGGGCATCCCCGCCAGCAGCCCGTACTCGCCCGCCAACCTGGACGCGGCGAAGCCGGACCTGGTCATCATCGGCAACGTCATCCGCCGGGTGAACCCGGAGGCCACCGCCGTGCGCGAGCGGGGCCTCAAGCAGATGAGCTTCCCCGCCGCGCTGGGATCGCTCTTCCTGGACCGCTCGCACTCCGTCGTCGTCGCCGGCACGCACGGCAAGACGACGACGTCCTCGCTCATGGCCCACGTGCTGGTGGCCGCGGGGAAGGATCCGTCCTTCCTCGTGGGCGGCGTCACCCAGAACTACGCGGGCAACTACCGCGTGGGGAAGGGCCCGCACTTCGTCGTCGAAGGCGACGAGTACGACACCGCCTATTGGGACAAGGGCTCCAAGTTCCTGCACTACCGCCCGCGCACCGCCATCGTGACGAGCGTGGAGTTCGACCACGCGGACATCTTCCGCGACCTGCCGCACTACGAGGCCACGTTCGAGAAGTTCGTGCGCCTGGTGCCCCAGGACGGCCAGCTCGTCGTCTGCGCCGCGTACCCCAACGCCGTGCGCATCGCGCGCGGAGGCACCGCGCCCGTCAGCACCTACGTGGCCAAGGAAGGCGCGGACGCGGACTACACGCCGAAGAACCTCTCCTTCGGTCCGGAGGGCGCCCGCTTCAACGTCATGGAGAAGGGGCAGGACCTGGGCACCGTGACGCTGCCGATGTCCGGCGCGCACAACGTGGAGAACGCGCTCGCGGTCATCGCCGCCGCGCGCGGCCTGGGCCTCACCTTCGCTGAAATCCAGCAGGGCTTGTCCACCTTCCAGGGTGTGAAGCGCCGCCAGGAGGTGCGCGCGGAGGTGGACGGCGTGCTCGTGGTGGACGACTTCGCGCACCACCCCACCGCCGTGCGCGAAACCATCGCCGCCATCCGTCATCGCTACCCGGACCGGCGCCTGTGGGCCATCTTCGAGCCGCGCTCCAACACCAGCCGCCGCAACATCCACCAGGAGGACTACGCGCACGCCTTCCCCGGCGCCGCGCGCGCCAGCCTCAAGGTGCCCGAGCGCCACGACAAGGTGCCCGAGGGCGAGGAGCTCAACGTCCCCAAGCTCATCGAAGCGCTCAAGGGCCAGGGCATCGCCGCGGACGGCGCCACCGACGTGCAGACGCTGGTGGACCGCGCCGCCTCCGAGGCGAAGTCCGGCGATGTGCTGCTCGTCATGAGCAACGGCTCCTTCGGGGGCTTCATCGAAAAGCTGCTCACCGCCCTGAAGGCCCGGGCGGGGAAGGGGACCTGAGCCATGCGCCGTCCATTCCTCCTCTCGCTGGGAGCCCTGGCGTTCACCCTGGGCTGTGCCGCGGCGCCTGCTCCGTTGCCTCCGCTCACGGACCGGACCGGTGACGGTCCGCGCTCCAGCTCCTCCGCCCTGGAATCGAGCCGGGCTCCGGGGAAGCCGCTGACCTTCCAGGTGAAGCACTACCCGGACAACAGCTCGTATGACCCGAAGAGCGACCGGGGCCAGGTCGTCCTCCTGGACGTGTGGGCCACGTGGTGCGAGCCCTGCAAGGACGCGCTGCCCATGTACGCGCAGCTGCAGAAGGAGTACGGCGCGCGCGGCTTCAAGGCCTACGCCCTCAACGTGGACGAGGACGTGCGCGCCATTCCCACCTTCCTGGAGGAGACGAAGGTGGAGGTCCCCATCCTCCTGGACGCCAACGCGCTGGTGTCCGAGCGCCTGCTGAAGGTGCGGCTGATGCCCACCACCTTCCTGATTGACCGCAAGGGCGTCATCCGGCACGTGCACGAGGGCTTCGCCGAGGAGTTCCTCCAGCAGTTCCAGACGGAGATTGAGCAGCTGCTCGCCGAGCCCGCCTCCTGAACGCATACGAGGGAACCGCTTCCATGGCTCACGACTCGGACACGCCCGCCGCGCTGCGCCGCACCGCGGAGGAGGGCGCGCGCATGGCCGGCCGCATCCTCCGTGAGCGCTTCCCGCAGCACCGCACCATCGAGTTCAAGGGCGGCATCGACCTCGTCACCGACGCGGACCGCGCCTCCGAGGCCGCGCTGCTGGACTTCCTGCGCCAGCGCCATCCGCACCACGCCATCCTCGCGGAGGAGAGCGGCGCGTGGCAGGGCACCGACACCTTCCGGTGGCTGGTGGATCCGCTGGACGGCACCACCAACTACTCGCACCAGGTGCCGCACTTCTGCGTCAGCGTGGCGGTGGAGGGGCCGGAGGGCACCGTGGCGGGCGCCGTCTACGACCCCATGCGCGACGAGCTCTTCTCCGCCGCGAAGGGGGAGGGCGCCACGCTCAACGGCGTGCCCCTGAAGGCCAGCCCCACGGACACGCTGGAGCGGGCGCTGTTGTGCACGGGCTTCCCCTACGACGTGCGCGAGCGCCCGGACCTGCCCGTGGGCCTCTTCTCCCAGCTCATCCTCCTGGCGCAGGGCATGCGCCGCACCGGCAGCGCCGCGCTGGACCTGGCGTACGTCGCGGCCGGCCGCTTCGACGGCTACTTCGAGTTCGGCCTCAAGCCCTGGGACATCGCCGCGGGCGGCCTGCTGGTGGCGGAGGCCGGCGGCGTCATCGTGCACATCGACGGGCGGCCCTTCGACGTGCTCAAGGGCGACGTGCTGGCGAGCGGCGCGAACCTGGCGCCCCAGCTCATGACCCAGGCGAAGCGCTTCCTGGATGAAATCGGCTGGACGCCGCGCGACTAGGGCGTGTCCGCAAATTAGAGCCAGAGGCGGATGGAGGCGATAAGGACCATCGCCAGGTAGTTGGCGGCGCGCTTCTCATAGCGCGTCGCCACCCGCCGGTTCTGCTTCAAGCGATTGAAGAGACACTCCACCCGGCAGCGCTTGCGGTAGGCCGCGCGCCGGAAGGCGCGCTGCCGGGGCTGGTTCGAGCGAGTGGGGATGATGGCGTGCACCCCATGTTCGCGGCACCAGGCGCGGAGGCTGGGGTAGCTGTAGCCTTTGTCCGCCGCGAGGGCGTCGGGCAAGCGGCGTGGCGCACCCGGCGAGTGAGCTCTCGGCACGCTGCCACCCGCCATCAGCGCCTCGAAGGCCTGCGTCTCATGGCGCTGACCTGCCGTCAGCTCGAAGACGAGCGGCCGCCCCTGGCCCTCCGCCCGGACGTGCAGCTTGGTAGAGAAGCCTCCCTGGCTGCGGCCCAGCGCTTCGGCCTCCCCCCTTTTACCGGCGTGCCGCGTGCGCCGGCTGCGTGCTGGTGGGCTCGGATGACGCTGGCGTCCAGGAAGTGCAGCGTCCAGTCCAGGTGCTCATCCTCGTGCGCTTCGGCCTGCAACTGCCGCAGCACCCGCGCCCAGATGCCTGCCTCCTGCCAGCGGTAGAATCGGCTGCTGAGCGTCTTCCAACTGCCGAACTGCTCCCGAGGCACGTCGCGCCAGGGCGCTCCCGTGCGCAGCACCCAGAGGATTCCGTCGAGCACTTCGCGGTGCTCCTTGTTCGGACGGCCCCGCGCGGGTTTCTGGGGCGGCAGCAGTCCTACCAGCCGCTCCCATTGGGCGTCCGTCAGCTCTCCTCGGCTCATGCCCTCCTAACACCCGGCTCCGCTCGAACTATTTGCGGACACGTCCTAGAAGAAGCTCTCCGGCACGAAGACGATGTCGCCGGCCTGGAGCAGGAAGTTGCGCTCACGGCCCACGCCGATGTCCTCCACGGGCACGCGAATCTTGCGCTCCTGCCCGTTCACCACGCGCGTGACGAGCGTGTTGTTCTTCGCCGCGAGCTTGGTGAAGCCACCGGCCAGCGTAATGGCCTGGATGATGGAGACCTCGCCGGTGACGGGGAAGGTGCCGGGCTTCTGCACCTCGCCGAAGACGAAGATCTTCTGCGAGTTGTACTCCCGCACCAGCACCGACACCTGCGGGTGCCGCAGGTAGCGCGCCAGGCAGTCGCGCAGCGCGTCCGCCGCGGCGCTGGCGGTGCGGCCGGACAAGTCCACCTTGCCGCACAGCGGATAGTCGATGGTGCCTTCCGGCGACACGCGCCAGGTGCCGGAGTGCTCGGGCTCCTGGAAGACGCGCACCTCCAGCACGTCGCCGGGGCCCAGGTTGCCGCCGGACGTCGCCGCGGCCTCCGTGGACGAAGCGGGCGTGGGCGCAGGGGGCGGTGGGCGCGTGTCCGCGTGGCACGCGCACACGAGCGCGAGGAGGGCCGGAAGCAGGAGGGTGAGCCGCGACGGACGCATGGGCGCGCGAGCCTCAGTAGGAGACGGACACCCGCGCGTAGCCTTCGTGGCGGGTGTAGTTGAGGCCGGCGGCGCCCAGCGACGAGGAACGGGTGCCCAGCATGTAGCCCACCGCTCCCACCAGCCACGGGCGGATTTGATACTCCGGCCCCAGGTCCAGCGTCACCAGCGTGTCGCCTCGGCCGCCCGCGAAGGAGAGGAAGTCCAGTGCGCCCGTGGCGTGCAGCGCGAGCCGGCTGCCCATCACGGACCGCGCTTCCGCGTAGACGCGGTCGTCGCGGAAGGTGCCGTAGGCGGCCACCGGTTCGAAGGCGCGCAGGTAGCCGCCCTTCACGGTGAGCGACGGGCCCCAGAGGTACGTGCCCTCCACCTGCGCCACCACGGTGCCGCCACCGCCCGAGCCCAGGTTCTGGCTCCAGCCCGCCTTCGCCGTCAGCGTGATGCGCGGGGACACCAGGCCGGAGACACCCGCCATGGCGTGCAGGAGCGCCGCGCTGGGCGTGGTGGTGTCGTTGAAGTAGCCCCGGTACTCCATGCCCGTGTCCACCACGACCGCAGTCTTGGGCAGGAAGCGCCAGCGGCCCTCCGCGCCCAGCCGCAGGTTGCCGTAGTTGAACTGGCTGGCGGCGAGCGGATCACACGCGGCGTCGGTGCAGCCCACGGGCGTCATGCCGCCCAGGGGCTCGAAGAACTCCATCGCGTACGCCAGCGAGGGCGTCACTTCCAGCGCGCCGCCGCCGGGCTTCCACTGCGCCTTGACGCGCGCCTCGTTGAAGAGGCTGAGGATGCCCGCGCCCAGCGCCGCCGTGCGCGTGCGGTCCGAGCGCGTCAGCTCGTCGCCCACTTCGACGGACAGCGTGCTCTCCTGGTCGAATCTCAGCGCCAGGTCCGCCGCGCCTTCCAGGTGCGATGCCGCTCCGGAGCCCGCCGTGATCAGGCCCGTGTAGGCCACGTAGTCCAGGTTGGCGCGCAGCGCGATGGCCAGCTTCGGGGATGGCACGTCCAGCAGCAGCCCGGGGCGCACGTGCAGCGCCAGCTCCCCGGACAGGTCCGGCGACAGGGGGCCCGTGCCTCCTTCGCGGAAGTAGCCCACGCCGCTGTCCAGGCGCGTCTCCAGATCCAGCGTCGGGTGCAGCCGCCCGTTGCCCACCTTGAGCCCGTTGCCACCCGGAGGCCGTCCACCCGTGAAGGCCTGCGCTGACGCCGTCAGCGGCAGGAGCGCCGCGAGCGCCAGGGCCCCAAGGGCCAGACGGAATGTCCCAGGCTGCTTCATGGTGTCAGAGGCGCTCCAGACGGTGAGACGGCGGGCATAGCACGCAGGTTCCCCCATCGGAACAAACGGTCCAGGGCCGGGACCGCGGGAGGTGGGAGGAAGCAGGCACTCAGTCCACGGGGCTCGCG
>NZ_RAWE01000103.1 GCF_003611695.1 Corallococcus carmarthensis
CCACTGACGCACCCCCGGCCCCGGCTGCCCCTTCAGCCGCAATCCGGCGAACAGCAGCCCGCCCGCCAGCAGGAAGCGCAGCCCCGCCATCCGGAACGGCGGAAAACCCGCCAGCGCGAACCGCATCGCCAGGTAGGTCGACCCCCAGATGACGTAGAGCGCGAAGAGGCTGAACAGCAGCCGGCCCCGGTGGGGCGCGGGCTCGGAAACGTCGGTCGTCGCGGTCGCGGTCGTCACGGCGGCGGCCTTCTAACCCCCGTCACCCTCCAGGGCGATGTGCGCTTTCCCGTACCCGCCCCGCAGGCCGGCGAACCAGCGCCCCGCCTGCCTGCCCTCCGGGAGACCCCTCCGGATTGAATGCCTCGGGCGTCCCTTTTAGAATTCTACAGGAGGCATGGAGACCCGAGTCCGGGCCTGCCGCTTCCGGAGCGTGAGCGGGAATGCCCGACGAGTTGGGTGAGCGCGAGAAGGAAGTCCTCCGAGCCGTGGTGCAGGAGTACATCACCACGGGCGGTCCGGTCGGCAGCCAGCAACTGACGCGCCGCGGGGAGTTCGAAGTCTCCTCCGCGACCATGCGCAACGTGCTCGCCGACCTGGAGGCCCTGGGCTTCCTGGAGAAGCCCCACACCTCCGCCGGCCGCGTGCCCACCGACCGGGGCTACCGCTTCTACGTGGACACCCTGGTGAAGCTGCGCGACCCCGCCCCGCGCGACCGCGAGCTCATCCACGCCGGGCTCGTCCACGAGTCCAGCCTGGACGACATCCTGTCGGAGGCCAGCCGCGTGCTGCACTCGCTCACGCGCCACGCGGGCGTCGTCCTCACGCCCCGCCCCGACGCCGCCGTGTTCCAGCGCATCGAGTTCCTGCGCCTGCGCGAGAACCGCGTGCTCGCCATCCTCGTGGGCCAGAACGGCCAGGTGCACAACAAGGCGCTCACCGTGGACTTCCCGGTGACGTCCGACGAGCTCATCAAGGCCAGCAACTACCTCTCCGAACTGCTGCACCAGGTGCCCCTGGAGGAGGCGCGCGAGCGCATCCGCGCGGAGATGGACCAGGAGCAGGCCCTCTACAACGCGCTGACCGCCAAGGCCCTCAAGCTGGGCGCCGCCGCCACCGACCTGCAGACGCCCGAGCGCGTGCTCATCGAGGGCACCGGCTCCTTCCTGGAGCAGCCCGAGTTCGCGGACGTGGAGCGCATCCGCGCGCTGTTCCGCGCCCTGGATGAGAAGCACAAGCTGCTGCACCTGCTGGACCGCGTGCAGCGCACCAAGGAGATGCACGTCTTCATCGGCGCGGAGAGCGAGTTCTCCGCCGCCGGCGACGTCACCGTCATCGCCAGCCCCTACGGCACGGCGGAGGCGGTGCTGGGCACCGTGGGCGTCATCGGGCCCACGCGCATGGACTACCGGCGCGTGATTCCCCTGGTGAACTTCACCGCCCAGGTGCTCTCCAGCGTGCTGGAGAAGGTGTAGCGCCCTACTGCGGCGCGGGCGCGTAGACGCGCAGCGCCGCGGGGGCCACTTCGAAGCGCATGGGCGTCATGCCCACGTTCTCCCCGTCCGCGTTCACCTCCATGGGCGGATCCGTCTCCACGACGAGCCGGGAGGTGTGCAGGTGCACCACGGCCTCGTGCTCCAGGTGCCCGCCGCTGCGCATGCCCATCGCCACGCGCGCCAGCGTGGCCACGTCCTGCAGGTGGCCCAGCCCCGTGCGCTCCCCGCCGTCCGCCGCGGAGGGCGCGGTGATGGCGTAGACGTGGAACTTGCGGTCGTCCAGCGTGGCGTCCGGCGCCACCATGTTGCCCGCGCCGTGGTAGCGGCCGTTGCCCACCACCAGCTGGAGCGCGTCCACCTCCAGCGTCTGGGCGTCCGCCTGGAGCCGGACGTGGAAGGGCTGCAGCGTGCGCATCTCCGCGGCGGCGGCCATGGGATAGGCCAGCTTCCCGGCGCGCTGCTTCAATTCCTGCGTGAGCCGCTTCGCGATGGCGGTCGTGAGCCCCAGGCTGGCGGCGTTGAGGAAGGGCCGCCCGTTGACGAGCCCCACGTCCACGCGCGCCGTGTAGCCGCCGGCGATGACGTCGCACGCGGCCTCCAGCGTGTCCGGGATGCCCAGCGAGCGCGCGAAGTCGTTGCCGGTGCCCAGCGGCACCACGCCCAGCGTCACGTCGCGGCCCATCAGCGCCTGCACCGCGCAGCTGATGGTGCCGTCGCCTCCTCCCACGAGGATGCGGCGGGCCCCCTGGGCGATGGCTTCCTCCACCACCTTGCGCAGGCGCTTGGGCCGCGTCAGCGCGTGCGCGGCCATGAGGGGGATGCCGTGGGCGGCCAACAGCGCGCGGGCGTTCTCGAAGGCGTCACGCCCCGAGCGCGAGCGCGTATTCACCACCAGGACCGCGGGCCCTCCATCCAGGTGGCGAAGGCGCGGCGGCACATTGAGTGCGGGTTCCAGGTGAGACCTCGGCTTTCTGTCCAGCGTCTCCAAGCTGCGCACGACAGGACGCCGGCACCAGCGGGACCCGGGCGATAAGGGTGGGGACTCTGTCCATTCCCCACCCGCGCGGCCGGAGGGCTTCCGCGAGTGGACAGGGGTAGGGGGCTGGCGGGTTCCCTCCCTGGGTAGGCGTGTTCACCTTGCAGGCGACGCGGACTCCGTGCCTCGGACCCGCGCCGGGACATTCTCCAGGAGGGTGATGATGGCGCGTGGAAGCAAGGACAAGTACTCGGCGAAGCAGAAGCGCATGGCCGAGCACATCGAGAAGGGCTACGAGAACAAGGGCACCCGCGAGAAGACCGCGGAGGCCCGCGCGTGGGCCACCGTGAACAAGCTCACCGGCGGCGGAGAGAAGGGCGGTTCCGGCAGCAAGGCGAAGGCGGCCCGCCAGCGCCCCGCGGCCCGCAAGAACGCGCGCAAGGCCGGACGCGTGGGCGGCAAGCGCCGCGCGGCCACCGCGAAGAAGAGCGCCACCTCCCGCGGCAAGAGGGCCGCTCCCGCCCGGGCCAAGCGCATCACCACCGGCCGCAAGGCCACTCGTACTGGCACCGCCGGCAAGCGCTCCACGGCCCGCAAGAGCAGCACGGCTCGCAAGAGCAGCACCGCGCGCCGGGGAACGGCGCGCAAGAGCACGGCATCCCGTTCACGCGCGAAGCGGGGCGGTTCGCGCAAGTAGCGTCCGAAAAGGGCTCCACCGGTGGCCACGCGTTCGTGGCTACCGGGGGCGCGCCTTCACCCCTTCACGGACTTCAGCGCGACTCCTCGTCCTTGGAGGTGTCCCGCGACGCCGCGTCCCAGGGCCAGGTCTCCGGGTCCTCTTCCAGGCGGCGCAGCAGCTCCGCGGGGTCCTTCACCAGCGTGCGGCAGCCGGCCGTGCGCAGGTCATCCGGGCGGAAGCCGCCGCACAGCATGCCCACGGTCGACAGATGCAGCTTGCCCGCGGCGAGCGCGTCGTAGGGCGTGTCGCCCACCACCACCACCGTGGCGGGGTCCGGCTTGCCCAGCTTCGTGAGCGCCGCCTCGAAGATGTCCGGGTGCGGCTTGCTCTTGTCGACCTCTTCCTTGTTCGTCTTCGCCTCGAACAGGCCGTCGATGCCGCACAGCTCCACGTAGCGCTTGAGCTCGTCGTCGTTGGCGCTGGAGGCCAGGGCCACCTTCCGGCCGCGCTTGCGCAGCTGCTGGAACAGCTCCTTCACGCGCGGGAAGGGGCGCACCTTGGGCAGGAACTCGCGCTTGAAGAGCGCGGAGCGGTACTCGTCCAGGTCCTTGCCGAAGCGCTCCAGCTCCTCGTCGTTGAAGAAGACGGGCAACAGCTGGTCCGCGCCCTTGCCAATCTGGCTGCGCACATGCGCGAACGGGATGTCCCGGCCGAACTCGATGAACGACCGGCGCCAGGCCTCGGCGTGTTCGTCCACGGAATCGATCAGCGTTCCATCCACGTCGAAGATGACGTTCTCGACCATGCGCGGCAAACCTCCGCCGCCAAGGTGGCGATGGGAGGCGTGCGGGTCAACCGCCCGCGGGGGGCTTCGGTCCACTCTCCTGCGCTTCGCTGTCCACGAGTGTCCGGGTCTGTACGCTGTATCCGTCCGGCGTGGCGGGGGTGAAGGCGTCGTTGGGCAGGGAGGCCTTCAGGTCCACCTTGGTCAGCACCGTCTCCCCCTGCTTCGCGTCCCCCAGCCAGCGCGTGAGCTTTCGCGGCACGCACAGGCCCAGGGCCGCGTCGCAGTGCTCCTCCTCCATCCGCACCTCCGCCCGGGTGCCGTCCGGCGCACGCGTCTTCTTGGCCAGGAAGTCCAGCGAGGGCCAGCGCAGCACGTACGTCACCTCCACGCCGCCGCCCGCCTCGCCCTCCAGCGCCATGGTCAGCTCCACGGCCTCCTTCGCCTGGGGAAGGCCGGGGGTGCGCTTCGCCTTCGTGCTGCGCAAGAGCAGCGGCGCGCGGAAGCCGTCCGGCACGAAGGGGGTGAAGATTTCGGTGAGGAAGGCGGACAGCTTCTCCGCGGAGACCTGGGACGTGAAGGTGGTGAACTGCTTCGTCGCCTCCACCTGCTCGTACAGGTGCTTGCCGTCCCACCACACCTGCCGCGCCTGGGGGGCGGACACGGTGCCGCGCATCTTCTGGGGCGCGCGGTACGCGAAGGTGAAGCCCGCGGAGGCCGTATCGCCTTCCGTCTGCGTGCCTTCCAGCTGGTAGGCCTGGAGCTTCGCGTCGCGCGCGGCCAGCTTCTCGCGCACCTGGGCCATCAGCTCCGCGTCGTTCGCGCCCCCGGAGGAGGACGAACGGCACGCGAGGAGGCACACGAGGGGCAGCAGGAGGAGGGCGCGCATGAGGAACTCGGACGCCGGCTGGGGAGCGGGCTTGAAATGGAAAAGGCCCCGCTGTCGCCAGGGGGCCTTCGGACTGCCTCGGTGAGGAGGCAGCTTCGGACTACTTCACCGCCACGCCGGTCGCGGAGGAGCTGGTGATGCCGATGATGGTGCCGAACAGGGCGAAGATGCCGTGACGGGGCGTGGTGCTCGCCGACTTCAGGTCCACCTTGGAGGCGCCCATGGCCTTCGCCTCGGTGATGAGGAGCTTGTTGACCACGGTGTCCAGGTCGCTCTGCACGATGTCGATGATGTGGAAGATCGCGGTCAGACCCAGCGAGCTGCCCTGGATGACGGCCACGGCCTCACCGTTGGCGGCGATCTCGGAGCCGGAGACGACGGCGGACTCGACGCTGGTGCAGCCCACGAGGGAGGCGGCGGCAACGGCGGACAGGATGAACTTCTTCATGGTTTTCTCCCCAACTGACGGTGGCTTGGATGTGGCGGGACAACCCGGACGGGCGCTCCGCCGTTCGGTGAAACCTCAAGCGGCGCGGTTCGTAGCAGAAGGCTTTTTCAAGTCAAGGACCCGGGTCGGGGTAATCCGAGTTGTGTTTGACACTTCATCCGCCGGGTGATGCGGGACCGGTCGCCCCTCTTGTGGACGTGAGGCATCTTCGCGCATGCACCCGGTTTCCGTTCCACGTCCCACCCCGTCCCGCGTCTGGCTGCACCTGCTGCTGTTCGGGGTGACGCTGGGGACGACGTTCCTGGCCTACCTGCTGCTCTTCGGGCGCTCCTTCCCGTTCAGCGAGGGCGGACTGCTGGCGGAGGACCGGACGCAGGCGCTGTTCTTCAGCGTGTCGCTCTTGGCCATCCTGGGCTCGCATGAGATGGGGCACTACGTGCTCGCGCGGTGGCACCGGGTGGATACGTCTTTGCCGTACTTCATCCCACTTCCGGTGCCGGGGAGCCTGGGCACGCTGGGCGCGGTCATCCGGCTGCGCGGGCGCATCCCCACGCGCAACGCCCTGGTGGACATTGGCGCCGCGGGGCCGCTGGCGGGCCTGGTGGTGGCGCTGCCCCTGCTCTACTGGGGGCTGTTGCACTCCACGGTGGTGGACTCGCCGCCGGTGCCGTCCGCGTTCCCCGGTGAGTCGTCGCTGTGGGTGCTGGGACAGAACCTGCTGCACTGGGCGATGGAGAAGGTGACGCAGGCGCCGCCCGGGATGGAGCCCGTCTACACGAGCCACCAGACGCTGTTCGGCGACAACCTCATCATGAAGGCGCTGACGTGGCTGGCGCTGGGGCCCGTGCCAGAGGGCAAGGACGTGGTGGTGCACCCGGTGGTGATGGCCGCGTGGTTCGGCCTGCTGGTGACGCTGCTCAACCTGCTGCCGGTGGGACAGCTGGACGGCGGGCACCTGACGTTCGCGGTGTTCGGTGCCAGGGCCCGCACGCTGGGCCAGGGCGTGGCCCTGGTGCTGCTCTTCCTCACCGTGTTCGTCACCGCGTCGTGGGGCCTGTGGCTGGTGGTGGCGAGCAAGGTCGTGGGCTTCGGCCACCCGGAGGTGGTGCGGCCGGAGGAGCCCCTGAGCCGCTCGCGCAAGGTCATCTGCGCGCTGTGCCTGCTGGCGCTGGTAGGGTGCGCGATGCCCATCCCCCTGCGAGAGGTCTGGTCATGAAGTACCAGTGCGAAGGCTGCGACCGGTTGGTCAAGGTGGAGACCTACGTCCTCGAGGACCACGCGCTGGCCGTGGCGTGCCCGGTGTGTGGGGCGTGGACTCGGGCGGCGCCTTCGAGCTCCAAGCCGGCCTCCCCGGGCCTCGCGCCCGGGCGTGGGGAGGAGCCGGGCGCGCGCGGTGGCGATGGCGCCGCGGTGGCGGTGTCCGCGACGGAGCCTGCCCCGGAGCCCGCTTGGAAGCCTGTTTCGGAGCCCTCCGCCGGCCCTCCGCCGCCGCCCTCGCGGCCCAGCGTCACCGCGCTGCGCGTGGTGCGTTCCGACGCGCCTCCGGTGGCCCCGCTCGTGCTGGACGGGGACCCCTTCCAGGCACCCCCGGGCCACTGCCCCAAGTGCGTGGCGCCCGTGCGCGACGAAGCCGGGGCCTGCGCGGCGTGCGGGCTGGTCTACGCCAACTTCATCCCGGACGAGCACCAGCCCTCCGGGGCCCTGGCCGGGGAGTGGCACGCGCTGCTGGAGACGTGGCACGACTGGGACGCGCATGACCGCCTGCTGTCCCAGGCGATGGGGCGGGGAGAGCTGGCCATGGCGGGCCGGCTGTACCGCATGCGGCTGGCCCGGGCGCCGGGCGACGCCCTGGCGCTGCGCGGACGGGACGAGGTGGTGCGCCGGGTGACGTCCGCGGCGCCGCTCGCCTCCGACGGACCCTCCCCGGCGATGGCGCGCAAGGTGAAGAACGCGGTGATGGGCTCGGTGCTGGTGATCGCCCTGGTGCTGGTGCTGGTGCTCTTCCAGATACTGCGCGACGCCTTCTAGGCGGAAGGCCCAAAGGGGCGCTGGCCGGCCCGCTTCCCGGGCGGGCGGAGGATATGGCTTCCCGGGCGCGTCCGGGAACGCGCGGGGGGCGCCGGGCGCTGTTATCCTGCGGGGCCGCCTTTCCGTCCTCCTGCCCCCCGAAGACCGCCGCATGTCCGCGCCCGCGCCCCGTCCCCCTTCTGTCGACAGCCTGCTGGGTCCTGGTGGCGCGCTGGAAGAGGCGCTGCCCGCGTACGAGCACCGTCCGGAGCAGCTCCAGATGGCGCGCGCCGTGGAGCGGGCCTTCTCCGAGGGCAGCTACCTGCTGGCGGAGGCCGGCACGGGCACGGGCAAGACGCTGGCCTACCTGGTGCCCGCGCTCCTGTCGGGGCGCAAGGTGGTGGTGTCCACGGCGACGAAGACGCTGCAGGACCAGGTGTTCTTCAAGGACCTGCCGCTGCTCAGCGAGAAGCTGGGGCTGCGCTTCGAGGCGGCGTACCTCAAGGGGCGCGGCAACTACCTGTGCCTGCACCGCTACGAGTCCTTCGAGAAGGATCCGCAGTTCGTCTCGCGTGAAGAGGCGAAGCAGTGGCCGCTGCTCAAGAAGTGGGTGACGCAGACGGAGACGGGGGACCGGGCGGAGCTGGACCTGCCGGAGTCCTTCGCCACGTGGTCGCGGCTGTCCACCACGTCGGAGACGTGCCTGGGTTCGCGCTGCTCGCTGTACGAGACGTGCTTCGTCACGCGGATGCGCAAGCGCGCGGAGGTCGCGGACCTGCTGGTGGTGAACCACCACCTGTTCTTCGCGGACCTGGCGCTGCGCAGCTCCGGCAAGCGCACGGAAGGCGTGCTGCCCTTCTACGACGCGGTCGTCTTCGACGAGGCGCACGCGCTGGAGGACGCGGCCAGCGGCCACTTCGGATGCAGCGTGTCCAACTACCGGCTGGAGGAGCTGTCGCGCGACGCGGTGGCCGCCCTTCAGGCGAAGGATGAGCGGCACGCGACGCTCTCCGCGCTGGCCCAGCGGGTGCGCTCGCACGCGGACGCGCTGTTCCTCCAGGCGCCGCGCGCGCTGGGGATGTCCAGCCAGGAGTCCACCGTGGCCCTGCGCCCGGAGACGATGGGCAAGCTGTCCGGCGCGCTGGAGCAGGTGCGCGAGGGACTGGCGGCGCTCGCGTCCTTCGCGGGCAGCGAGCGCGAACCGGAGCTGGCCGCCATCCACCGCCGCGCGGAGGAGATGGCGGAGCAGCTGTCCTTCCTGGAGAAGTCCGAGTCCGCGGACCACGTGTACTGGGCGGAGGCGCGCGGCAAGGGACTCTTCCTGCGCGCGAGCCCCATCGACGTGGCGAAGGAGCTGCGCGACCGGCTCTACGGCGCGCTGGACACGGTGGTGTTCACCTCCGCGACGCTCGCGGCGGACAGCCGCTTCGACTTCTTCGCCAAGCGCATGGGCATGTACGACGACGAGGGCCAGCCGGTGACGCGCGTGCGCACGCTGGCGGTGCCCAGCCCGTTCGACTTCCCGCGCCAGTCCGCGCTGTACCTGCCCACGCACCTGCCGGACCCCAGCGCCCCGGGCTTCATCGAGGCGGCGGCGGAAGAAATCATCCAGCTGTGTGAAGTGACGGGCGGGCGCGCGTTCGTGCTCTTCACGTCCCTGCGCAACATGGTGCGCGCGTACGAGCTGACGGCGACGCGGCTGCCCTACCAGGCGCTGCTCCAGGGCGAACGGCCCAAGCAGCAGCTGCTGGACGCGTTCCGTCAGACGCCCAGCGTGCTCTTCGCCGCGCACAGCTTCTGGGAGGGCGTGGACGTGCCCGGGGACGCGCTGAGCCTGGTCATCATCGACCGGCTCCCCTTCGCGTCGCCGGGCGACCCGCTGGTGGCCGCGCGCATCCGCCAGATTCAGGCGCGCGGGGAAGAGCCGTTCGACCAGTACCAGCTGCCGCAGGCGGCGCTGGCGCTGCGGCAGGGCTTCGGGCGGCTCATCCGCACGCAGGCGGACCGGGGCATCGTGGCGATGCTGGACCGCCGCATCGTGACCAAGAGCTACGGCCGCGTGTTCCTCTCCAGCCTGCCGCCCGCGAAGCGGATGGAGGACACGACGGAGCTGAGCCGCTGGTTCAACGGCCCGGTGCGCCCGGTGCCGCCCGTGCGTTCGATTCGCTGAACACGTCGCGCAGGCGCAGGCCCACGCGTGCCTGGAAGGGCGGGGCCAGGGTGTCCACGCCCGCGCGGCCCGCGAGGTACTGGCGGTCGAAGAGGTTCTCCACCGCGCCGAAGGCGTCCACCTTCCAGAACAGGTGGCGGCTCACGAACAGGTCCACCACCGCCGCGCCGCCCATGCCGCGCGTGTTGAGGTCGTCCTCGTACTGCGGACCGAACACGCGCAGCTGCGCGGTGACGGAGACGATGGACGGGTCGTCGAAGGTGACCGCGAGCGAGCCCCGATGCCTGGGGTCCTGCGGCAGCTGACGACCCAAGAGGTCGGGCTGGCCGGGAGCGCGGGTGACGACGGGGTCCACGAAGGTGTAGGCGGCGAGGGCGGCCCACTGCCGTGACAGGCGCCAGTCCGCGCCCAGCTCCACGCCTCGCACGCGCGCCCGGCCCAGGTTCTGACGCTGGCGGGTGCTGCCGTCCGGCAGGGGCGTGGCGAGGGTGACGTTGGTGACGGGCGCGTCCAGCACGTTCCAGAAGCCGGTGCCCCGGCCGGTGAGCCCGCGCGGGCCGGTGGCCTCCACGCCGGCCTCGGTGCCCCAGAGGCGTTCAGCGCCCAGGTCCGGGTTCGCGGCGGTGAGGACGGTGCCCACCTGGAAGGGACGGTAGAGCTCGTTGAGGGTGGGCGCGCGGAAGGCGCGGTACGCGGAGGCGCGCAGGGTGAGCCACTCCAGCGGTCGCACGCGCGCGGCCAGGCGCGGGCTGAGCTGGCGGGCGGTGCGGGGGTCGAACTCCGTGACGGTGGTGGTGCCGTTCGCGAAGCTCTCCAGCTGGCGGCCGTCGAGGTTGCGCCACGTGTCCCAGCGCAGCGTGCCGGCGAACTCCAGCGCGGGGGACACGGTGTAGAGGTCCTGCACGAAGACGCCGCCGGACACCTGCGTGCCCTGGGTGGTGCGCGCGTAGAGCGTTGTCGCGGTGTAGGCGGAGGGGAAGAGCAGCTCGTCGGCCCTGCCGTTTGAGCGGCGCACGTCCACGCCCGCGGCGAGCACGTGGGTTCCGCCCAGCGTCATCTCCGGGCCGGTCCAGACGAGCGAGCCACCCTGATCATTCGCGGGCACGTCCTGGAGGGCGGAGCGGACCTCGAAGTTCCGGTCCGGGGTGATGCGGGCGCGGTCCTGGGCGAAGTGCTGGGTGCGGCCGAAGAGGCCCAGCTCGAAGGTGCCCGCGGCGTCCGTGCGCAGGCGGGCGTTCGCGGCGAACCACGCGAGGTCCACGCTGGCGACGGTGTACTGGGTGCCGCCATTCTGGTGCTCGCGAAACACGCCCGCGCGGGCGGAGAGGGAGAGGTGGTCGGTGGCCTCCGCTTCGACGCGCGCCTGGGCGCTGACGTGCTGGGACGGGGTGTCACTGTCGATGCGGCCGCGCTGGTCCGCGGAGACGATGCGGTAGCCGTCGCTGGTGAGGCCCTCTACCTCCAGCGAAGCGCCCACGCGGCCCCAGCGGTCCGCGACGCGAGCGGCGACGAAGCCGGTGCGCAGGTTGCCCACGGACACGTCGGCGTCGAGCACCGGGCCGGTGATGGGCCGGGAGAACAGCTGCACCACGCCGCCCAGCGCGGCGCTGCCATAGAGCGCGGAGCCGCCGGTGGGGACGACCTCGATGCGGTCCAGGCCCAGGCGGGGCAGGGCGCGCCAGAAGACCCAGCCGCCGTAGGGGTCGTTGAAGGGAAGCCCATCCAGCAGCACGAGCCCGCGAGCCACGCCAGAAGGCGCGAGCCCCCGCAGGTTGAGCCCCTGCGCGGTGGGGTCCGCGACGAGGGACGGCGTGCGGCGGAACGTGGCCGCGGACGGCAGCGTGCGGACGAGCGCGTCCTGGGTGAGCGTGGGGCTGCGCTCCATCTCCGCGCGCGGAATCACCACGGTGGTGGCGGGCACGTCGCGGAGCGGACGCGGCAGGCGCGTCGTGGTGACGACCGTGCGGGTTTCGCGGGGAGGCTCGGGCTCGGGGGCAGCGGGCGCGGCGGCTTCCGGCTCGGGAGGTGTTCCCCCATCCACGGCCTGCGCGGTGGCCACTCCGGGCAGCAGCAACGCCCATGCGAGGCGGTAGGCGGGTGACAGACGGGAAGGAGCGCGCGGTCCAGGCATCACGCTCCGCTTACTGGATGTCGGGCTCCCGGGCGAGCCATGGCGGGGCTTCCGGAAACACGAACGGCGGTGAAGTGACCCGAAGGCCCCTCCACCGCCGCCGTTCACGGCCGGAAAGCCGCGTGCGGAAACTACGCCGCGGAGACGCCACCGCCAGCGGCGGCCGGGCCCTGGTACTGCGCGTCGCCGAAGCCGAGGATGGCGTAGAAGACCGGGCCGAGCAGCGCCAGGCCGATGCCGAAGCCCGTGCCCTTTCCGAACGACTTCGCCATGTCGATGCTGATGATGAACAGCGCGATGAAGTTCACGCACGGCAGGAGCGCCAGCACCACCCACCACGCCGGACGGCCGACAATCTGGGTCAGCACGTAGATGTTGTAGAAGGGCACGATGGCCGCCCACCCGGGCTGGCCCGCCTTGACGAACGTCTTCCACATGCCGGCGACGATGACGCCGATGAACGCCAGGTAGAAGATCCAGAACAGCGGGCCCGGGCCCGCCGACTGCTGGTCCTGCATCTGCTGCATCATCTGAAGCTGCTGGTCCTCGTTCATGACTTCCCCCTCGGAAGTGTGGGACCCCCCTCGGTGGGCGGGTCCAAGTTCACTCCCGAACAAAGGCGAAGTCGGGGGGGGAAAGCAAATTCCTTCACCTCCCCGGGTCGGGCGCTCAGGCCTTCAGCGTCTCCGGCACCGCCCAGTCCGGCTTCAGCCGCTGGATGACCTTCACGAAATTCTCCTTGTCCTGGGCTTTCTCCAGGGCGGCGTCCGGGAGGATGACGTTGTCCTTCACCAGCCGCTCCAGGTGCATGTCCAGGGTCTGCATGCCCACGCCCTGACCGGACTGCATCTTGGAGGTGATTTGGAACACCTTGCCCTCGCGGATCATGGCGGCGATGGCGGGGCCCCCCACCAGGATTTCGAGCGCGGCGACGCGGCCCTTGCCGTCCGCGGTCTTGATGAGCTGCTGGGCGACGATGCCGGCCAGCGACTCCGCGAGCATGCCGCGCACCTGGCCCTGCTCGTCCGCGGGGAAGGCGTTGATGATGCGGTCGATGGTGGCGGGGGCGCTGTTGGTGTGCACCGTGGCGAAGACGAGCACGCCGAAGCTGGCCAACTGGAGCGCCAGCTTCATGGTCTCGTTGGTGCGAAGCTCGCCAATGAGGATGACGTTGGGGTCCTCGCGGCCGGCGGAGCGGATGGCGGTGGCGAAGCTGGAGGCGTGCGGGCCCACCTCGCGGTGGGTGACCTGGGCCTTGAGCGATTCGTGCACGAACTCCACCGGGTCCTCGATGGTGAGCACGTGCGACGCGCGCGTCTTGTTGATGTGGTTGATCATCCCCGCGAGCGTCGTGGACTTGCCGCTGCCCGTGGGGCCCGTCACCAGCACCAGCCCGCTGCGGCGGTCCGCCATCTTGCGCACCACCTCCGGCGTCTTCAGCTCCTCCAGCGACAGCACCTTGCTGGGGATGGTGCGGAACACGGCGCCAATGCCGGTCATCTTGTAGAAGTAGTTCGCGCGGAAGCGGGCCTTGGTGCCGTAGCCGTAGGCGAAGTCCAGGTCCAGCTCCTCCACGATCTGCCGCTTCTGTTCCGGTGAGCAGATTTCGAAGAGCAGCTCCTCCAACTCCTCGGTGGTGAGCGGCTCGTCACGTAAAGGCACGAGCTCGCCGCGGATGCGGCCCAGGGGCGGGTAGCCCACGCCCAGGTGCAGGTCGCTGCCCTTCCTGTCCAGCAGCACGTCGAACCAGGCCGCGATGCGAGGGGTGTCCGTCATGTCAGGCGCCCTTCTTGCCAAGCAGTGAGCCCACCTTGGACAGCATCCGCGCGCCCTCTTGGGCGGAGGCGGGCGGGGCCACGGTGGGCGCGGCGCCGGGGCGCTTGCCCGTCACCATGGCCTCGATTTCATCCGGGTTCTCCGCGAAGCCCTTCACGGTCTCCAGCGTCGCCCTGCCGGAGCGGGCCAGTTCCGACAGCGAGTCCTCGAAGCGGATGATGCCCAGCGACTTGCCGCGCTGCTGGAGCGAGGGGATCTGGAACGTCTTGTTGTCGCGGATGAGGTTGCCCAGGGCCACGGAGCCGGTGAGCACCTCCGCGGCGGCGACCATGGACTTGCCATCCGCGCTGGGCATCAGCCGCTGGCTGACGATGAGGCGCAGGCCGCTGGAGAGCGACAGGCGCACTTGCTGCTGGTCGCCCGGCGGGAAGAGGTCGATGAGCCGGTCGATGGTCTTCGCCGCGCTGGGCGTGTTCATGGTGCTGATGAGCAGGTGGCCCGTCTCGCTGGCCGCGAGCGCCATGCGCACGGTCTCCGTGTCGCGCAGCTCGCCCACGACGATGACGTCCGGGTCCTCGCGGAGGCTGCCCTTGAGGGCGCTGGCGAAGGTGCGGGTGGCGGTGCCCACCTCTCGCTGGCTGATGAGGGCGCGCTTGCGCGGGTGCACGTACTCCACCGGGTCCTCCACGGTGAGCACGTGGTGGGTCGTCTCCCGGTTGATGATGTCCACCAGCGCCGCGAGCGTGCTCGTCTTGCCGTGGCCGGACGGGCCGGTGAGCACGATGAGGCCCTGGTGGTGGTGCGTGGCCTTGGCGATGTCCGGGGGCAGGCCCAGCGATTCCAGGGTGGGGATTTCACGGGCGATGAGGCGGAAGACGCCCTTGAGGCCCGTGCGCTGGCGGCCCACGTTGACGCGGAAGCGGCCGGTGTCCTCGGAGTCCAGCGCGAAGTCCACGCTGCCGTCCTTCTCCAGCACGGGCCGCAGCCGCTCCGGGATGATGGGCAGCAGCAGCCGCTCCACCGTCTCCGGAGACAACGGCGTGTCCTGCGGCAGCAGCTCCCCGGCGATGCGCAGCAGCGGAGGCCGTCCCGCCACCAGGTGCAGGTCGCTGGCCTGCATGCTGCGCGCCTGCTCCAGCAGCACGGTCAGGTCGCGGCCCGGAGCGGAGGTCGCGCGCGAGATGGGAATGACCCGCGCGGGAGGATTCGCGCTGACGGCCGGGTGGGCCGCCGCGCTCACGTGGGCTGCGGATGCGCCCGGGTGAGCGGGAGCGCCCGCGTGAGTGGCCGCGCCGCCGTACGCGGAGGCCGCGCCCGCCAGGGGTGACGCGGCCGTGGCGCCAGGCGCTCCGCGCACCGTGGCGCCTCCCGCGCTGAGCCCACCGGGCTGGGCGGCCCGAGCGGCCGCCTCCACCGGTGCGGACGCGGCGGGCGCCCGCGTGGGGGCCGGCGCGGACACCGCCGGCATGCCCGCGTAGGGCGTCCGCGTGGGCGCGGCCGGTGCTGGAGCCGCGGGCGCTGGAGCTGCCGCTGGAGCCGCGGTCTGCGCCGCACCCTCCGTGCCTCGCGTGAGGCGCACGTTCATCAGCTCGCCCCGGCGCACCGCGGCGATGTTGATGGAGCCCAGACCGGTGGCGTTCACCGACCATTGCACCGGCGTCTCCGACACCGTGGACGCCCGCGCCATGCCCACCATCGCCTGGAGGGCCTTCACGAGCTCATCGGTGGAGAGGGCGCCGGGATCGACGGGCTCGTAGCCGCTGGCGCCGCGCACCATCGGAGGACGGCCGCTGGCCAGGGCCAGCTCGGTGATTCCAGGACGCGACAGATGACGCAGCAGTTCCGCGAGCGGTTTCATTCAGGGAGAGGCCCCCACCGCTTGCCGCGCGTCAGGCCCGGCGGGGTGGAAACTCCCCCGAGGATAGTCGACCGCCGCGTCCCAGGTCACCCGGGGGGCATGCCCCCAAATGCACGACGGGAGCGGCCGTGTGAGGGCCCCTCCCGTCGGGTACAACCGGACTTCGTGGGGGTGCGGCGGACTACAGCTCGCGCGACATCAGGAGCCGCAGCTTGCCGGACTTCTTGGAGACCACCGTGGCCACCGTGGTGAAGCCCGCCTTGCGGTAGAAGCCCACCGCGGGCGCGTTCGCGGGGTCCACGCGCAGCGCGATGGTCTTGCGGTACATGTCGCGCGCCGCGTCCAGCGCCTTGTCGAGCAGCATCGCGCCCACGCCGTGGCGCCGCAGCTCCGGCTTCACCACGATGTTGCGCAGGTAGGCCGCGCCCGGCACCGGGCCGTCGCGCTCCACCGTCACGTAGCCCACCACCTGGTTCTGGATCCGCGCCACGTGGAGGAAGGGCTTGAGCTGGGTGAGCGCCTTGAGGCTCTCCTCCTGGCTCTCCCCCCGCCCCTTCCAGGGCTCGGAGTTGGCGCGCAGGGCCGACACCGTCGTCAGGTCCTCGTCGGTGGGCGGACCGAATTTGACCCCGTTCACCAGATCATTGGGGAGCGTCGCTCCTTCCAGCACCGGCGTGGGGGCCGCCACCTCGACGCCAGGGTCCACCTGCTTCATCGTCATCGCCTTGCTCCTCCGTCGCGTCCGCGATCCTAACCGGTCCCCCCGTACCCATGCACGCGATCATTCCGCGCGCATTGTCCTGTTTTCCGTGTGGGGAGACGTCCTCCTCCCAGGCGGGAAGCAGGAACTACTCGAAACGTCGCGCGCGGGAGCATCATTCCGGGAAGACGCGTTCCGCCTCGCCGTCTGGACTGCGAGCGGCCTTCCGCGCGGGACGTGAGGCCATTATAAAACCCCTGTCCGGGTCCCCCTCGGTCCGAGTTCTAGCGCCTTGCAACTCAACCACGCCCAGCGCGAGCTGACGCTCAAGATCGTCTATTACGGCCCCGGGTTGAGCGGGAAGACGACGAACTTGCGCAAGCTGCACGCCCGGGCGCGGCCAGACGTGCGAGGGCGCCTCCTGTCGGTCGACACCCACGACGACCGGACGCTCTTCTTCGATCTGCTGCCCGTCTTCTTCTCCACCTCCACGGGCTTCAAGGTGAAGGTGAAGCTCTTCACGGTGCCCGGCCAGGTCATCCACAACGCCACGCGGCGGGTGGTGCTCCAGGGGGCGGACGCGGTGGTCTTCATCGCGGACAGCCGCCGCAACGCGTCCCAGGAGAACAACAACTACTGGCGCAACCTCCAGGAGAACCTGCGGGAGATGGAGCTGGACCCCACGCAGGTGCCGGTGGTCATCCAGTTCAACAAGCGCGACCTGCCCGACAGCCTGACGGACGCGGAGCTGGCGGAGGTGCAGCGCCGGGGCAGCCAGCCGGTGGTGGGCTCCGTGGCCGTGCGAGGCGAGGGCGTGGTGGAGACCTTCCACGCCGTGGTGCAGACGGCCTGGCGCGCGCTGGAAGGCCGGGCGCAGCTGTCGCGCAACGTGGGCCTGAGCGAGGAAGAGTTCCTGGGGCAGATCTTCCGCCACATCGACCTGAGCGGCACGGCGTTGGAGGGGCGGTACGGGCCCGGCTCCCTGCCTGGCGGCAGGGAGAGCGGGAGGGCGCCATGAGCGCCGCGTCAGGCGGAGGACCCCGGAACACCAAGAGCGCGCCCCGGCGCGAGTCCGCGCTCCAGCGGCGGTTGTCGCTCGGGGACCTGTTGGATCTGCCGTCCTTCACGGAGGTGGTGAAGGGCTTCAGCGACCTGTACCGCGTGGGCATCAAGGTGCTGGACACGCGCGGCAACAAGCTGGCGGACGTGAAGGTGGGCCACGGCGACTTCTGCGCCTACGTCTTCTCCTTCCCGGACGGCCGCCACGCGTGCACCGCCATGGTGGGCCGGGTGAAGGACGGCCCCGTGCTGCCGGAGGCCGGCGGGCGCGTGGCGGACGGCGACGTCTCCGAAGCCGCGGGCCTCATCGCGCTCACCTGCTTCACCGGCCTGCGCTACGTGGTGATGCCGGTGCGCTGGGACGGCGACCTCCTGGGCCGGGTCATCCTGGGGCCCTTCACGCCGGAGGAGCTGACGGACTTCCCGGAGACGCTCACCGGCATCCAGGGACTGGACCTGGAGCGCGCGCAGGAGCTGCTGGGCCGCGTGCGCCGCGTGCCGGAGCGCACCGCCGCGCAGGTGCTGGGCCACTTCGGGCAGATGCTGGGGGCGCTCGTCGCCAGCGGGCAGAAGGCATACCTGGCCACGCACCTGCATCTGGAGTCCACGCTGGAGGTGCACCGCGAGCTGGAGGCGCAGAACGCGCGGCTGCTCCAGGCGAACGCGCGGCTCAAGGAGCTGGACCGGCTGAAGTCCACCTTCCTGGGCACGGTGAGCCACGAGCTGCGCACGCCGCTCGCGTCCATCCTGGGCTACTCGGAGATGATGGCGGAGGGGCTGGCGGGGCCGCTCAACCCGGAGCAGCTCCAGTATGTGCGCACCATCGTGGAGAAGGGCGAGACGCTCCTCTCGATGATCTCCTCGCTGCTGGACCTGAGCCAGATTGAAGCCGGCCGCCTGCGGCTGTCCATGGCGCCGGTGGACCCCGGCTACATCATCCAGACGGCGGTCTCCAGCGTGCTGCCGCAGGCGCAGCGCAAGGGCCTGGAGCTGGAGGTGCGGCTGCCGCACACGCCGCAGCCCCGGCTCGCGGGTGATTTGGACAAGCTGCGCCAGGTGGTGGTGAACCTGCTGGCCAACGCGGTGAAGTTCACGCCCGCGGGTGGACGGGTGAAGGTGACGCTGTCGGACGCGGCGATGCAGCAGGAGCTGGGCGTGCCCGGCTACCGCATCAGCGTGGAGGACACCGGCGTGGGCATCCGCGCCGAGGAGTTCGAGCGCATCTTCCAGAGCTTCTACCAGGTGGACGGCAGCTCCACGCGCGAGTTCGGCGGCGCGGGGCTGGGCCTGGCCATCGTGAAGAGCCTGGTGGAGGGCCACGGCGGCCGGGTGCGCGTGGAGAGCGAGTTCGGCCATGGCTCGCGCTTCATCGTCCAGCTGCCGCTGCACCCGCCCATGCAGGAGCGCGGAATGACGGCCGCGCCGCCCATGCCGGAGCCGGACCGCTTCTAAAGGCAGACAGCCGGTTGCCGCGGCGCGTGGGTGCGGTGCGTTGACGCATCGCGCCCGCGTCCGCATGCCCCGCGCTTGTCCTTTCGTCCCACGGCGCGCCGGCTACGGAGCCAGCGGATGAATGGATTTATCCCCCGGGATTAATTGTTTATACTGCTTAGTCTTGATTTCGAATCAAACGTGTATAATCTGTTTTTCGTAGTCCAACCCCCCTGACATTGGAGTTGCCCATGAAGACGTCTTCGATCCGCGCGTTCGGCGTGGCTGCGTTCGCCATCACCGGTCTGCTGGTGGGCTGTGGTGGCGCGCCGGAGGACATGGAGGCGCAGCAGAATGACAACACGCAGGTGAGCGCTCCCGCCCAGGAGGAGAACAACGACCGCCCGGTGCATGCGAAGTACTTCCGCTGGGTGTGCGCCGCGAACACCGTGGGCCTGCGCTACTCGCCGGGCGGCGCCGTGTTCGCGCAGATCAACTACGGCGAGGGCGTGGAGGTGTACAGCCGCGACGGCAACTGGATGTACGTGCAGCGCCTGTCCAACGGCCAGTGGGGCTGGACGGACGCGACCTACTTCTGCGTCTGAGTCACGCTGGCTAGTCCGCGTGGGGCTGTCCGGGGGCGTGGGGCTTGAACAGGCCCGCGCCTCCGGCGTCCGCGGGCACGAACGTGGGCAGGCGCGTCTGCACGAACGCGCCCATGAGCCCCAGCAGCATCACGACGCCCAGCGCCCGGCCCAGCCGCAGCGTGAGCGAGCGCTGCTCGGAGACGCGTGCCACGAGGATGAAGTTGATGGCGGCGCTGGCGAGCGACGCGATGATGGCGCCCACCCCGGCCGTCGTGGGGGAGATGGTGCCATTGGCGCACAGCGACGCGGCGGAGGCCACGGCGGACGCGCTGGACACCAGGCCGCCCAAGGCGCTCACCGCGTAGAAGCCCCAGCGGCCCAACAGCGTCTGGCCCACGGTGCCCACCACCTGGAGCGCCAGGAAGATGAGGCCGAACTTCAGCGCGGACGGCAGCGAGAAGGGCGACTTGAGGGGCAGGGCGGGCGGCTCGGCGCCGGGCGCGGCCTCCGTGCGCGAGCGCATCAGCGCCAGGCCCGTGCTGGACAGGAGGATGAGGACCAGCGGGATGGCGGAGTCCACCAGCGCGCGGAAGGAGAGCAGCCCCAGCAGCACGGCGTTGCGCAGCGCCATGGCGGCGGTGGCCAGCATCACGCCCCGGTACGCCACGTCGAGCAGGCGCCCGGACGTCTCCCGCACGCGGTTGGCCAGCTCCGCCACGGTGACGGTGCTGTTGACGAGTCCGCCCAGGAACCCGGTGACCTCCACGCCGTGCGTGCCGAACACCTTCCACAGGAGGTAGTTCACGAAGCCGATGGCCGCGATGAGGATGACGGTCACCCACGCGGCGCGCGGCTCGATGAGGCCCCACGGGTCCACCGGCTGCGCGGGCAGCACCGGGTAGATGGCGAAGGCGAGGATGGCCAGCAGGATGGCGCTTCGCAGCTCCTCGGCGGTGATTTTATGGCTGAAGGTGGCCAGCCGCTCCTTCCACGCGAGCAGGCCCGCCGTCGTCACGCCCACCGCGGCGGGCGTGACGGTGTGGCCCAGGCCGCAGAGCACGCCGGTGAAGCCCGTGACGAGCAGCGCGGCGGACGTGGTCAGCTCCGCGCCGCCGTTGGCGCGCAGGGACTGCCAGTTGAGGAAGCACAGGAGCACGCCCAGCAGCGCGAGGCTGAGCAGCGCGAAGTTCGGACCCAGCAGGCCGCCCATGCCGCCCAGGAGCGCCGCGAAGCCGAACGTGCGCAGGCCGGCCTCCTTGCCGCGCCACTCGCGCTCCAACCCGACGAACAGGCCCACCGCGAGCGCGAGCGTCAGGCGCATCAGCGTCTGCAGTGGCGGCCAGGAGACGACGGGGGGAAGACCTTCCATCATGCGAATCCCTCTCTTGAACTGTCATGCTCGCCTGTCGCCCTGACGTCAACGGCGCACCCCGTCACGCGGAGGCGGTCCGGGTCAGGTGAGGGCGCGGGGGCCTTCAGGCGTGGGGCCGCCGCTCACGACGTGCAGCCGCTCCCAGCCCCGTCGCGCGAGGAGCTGGTGCAGCTTGGGCCGCAGCGCCGCCTGCAGCGCCTTCGCGCCCGCCTCGTCCAGCAGCGACAGCGCGGGCAGTGACCAGCGCTCGCGCACGCGCGCGTCCATGCCCGGCGCCTGGCCCGCGACGTCGATGAGGACGTTGTGCGACGCGGGCACGCTCCGGTCGCGCGGCGGCGCGGCGCGCAGGTTCGCCTCCCGCATCAGCGCCGCCACCGCCACCGGCGGCCCGTCATCCAGGCCCGTGCCCGGAGGCGGCGACACCACCGCGCGGGCCCGGTCCGGGTGCGCCAGCGCGTTGAAGAGGGCGGCGGCCAGGTGCGCGGGGCCTGGCTCCGCGCACTCGAAGACGACGGTCTCCACGGCCGTGGCGGCGGGCCGTGGCGGCGGGCTGCCGAGCAACCACCGGAAGAGGAACACCGCCAGCGCCGCGCCCAGCAGCTGCGCCGCGATGAAGGACTCCACCTCCCACGGGCTCATCACCCCCACGTGGGCACTGGCCGCCCGCGCCAGCACCAGCGCGGGGTTCGCCAGCGAGCGCGAGTCCGTGAACCACACCGTCGCGGCCACGTAGCCCGCGATGGCCAGCGGCGTCGCCGACGGCCGCGTGCGCACGCAGCCGCGCACCACCACCAGCAACCCGAACGTGGCCACCATCTCCGTGAGGAACCGGGCCCCGTCCGCCGTGGGCGTCCTGGCGGTGAGCAGCAGCGGTTCGTTGCACATGCGGTGCGCGACGAGCCGCCCCACCAGGCTGCCGGACAGCTGCGCCAGCGCGTACAGGGGCACCTCGCGCCACGGCGTGCGGTCCCCCAGCGCGTCCGCGAAGGTGAGCGCGGGGTTCAGGTGCGCGCCCGACAACGGCCGGAGCACCCACAGCAGGCACGCCAGCACCGCGCCGCACGACAGGGACATGAAGAGGCGTCCCTCCGTGGCGCTCGCGCCCAGGTGCTCCGCGACGTGGTGCGAACCCTCCAGCGCCACCACCACCAGCCCACACCCCAGCGCTTCCGTCACCAGCCGGCGGCGCAGGTCCATGGGTGTGGCGGAAGAGGGCACTGCTCAGTCCTATGCCTGGGAGGTCCGACACCGTCAACGCCATGGGGGCCGCTCCCGCCCGCCGGTTCGCTGGTCAGCATTGCGTCACCGGGCGCGGGCGTGGTCTCTCTCACCCTCCATGCCCGGCGAGTTCGACCTCATCCAACGCTTCCTCGCCTGCTTCCCGCGCGCGCGGGTGATGGTGGGCCCGGGGGACGATTGCGCCGTGCTCGCCCCGACGAAGGGCGCGCTGTGCGTCACCACCGACGCCGTGGTGGAGGACGTGCACTTCACCCGCGCGACGTTCTCCGCGGCGGACATCGGCCACAAGGCGCTCGCGGTGAACCTGTCGGACCTGGCCGCCATGGGCGCCACGCCGCGCTGGTTCGTGTGCGCGCTCGCGCTGCCCCGGGACTTCCCCGCCCGCGAGGTGTCCGCGCTGGGCCGGGGCATGGCCGCGCTCGCGAAGGCCCACCGCATCATGCTCGTGGGCGGCAACTTCACCTCCGCGCGCGAGGTGTCCGTCACCCTCACCGTCACCGGCGAGCTGTCCCACGCGCCCCTCACCCGCTCCGGGGCCCGGCCCGGGGACGCGCTCTATGTCTCCGGCACGCTGGGCGACGCGCGCCTGGGGCTCCAGCACCTCCAGGCCGGCGTCCGGCGGGGCGCGGCCGTGAAGCGCCAGCGCCGTCCCGAGCCCCGCATCGCCCTAGGCCGGCTGGCCGCGCGCTTCGCCTCCGCCGGCATGGACGTGTCGGATGGACTGGCCCAGGACCTGGGCCACCTGTGCGCCGCGTCCCGGGTGGGCGTGGAGCTGGAGCTGGACCGGCTGCCCCTGTCGCCCGCCGTGCGCGCGGCGCTGGGGCCGGAGGGTGCCCTGCGGGGAGGGGAGGACTATGAGCTGCTGCTCGCCGTCCCACCTTCACGCATGCAGGCGTTCGAGCGGGCGTGTGCTCGCGCCGGGCAGGCGGTGACGCGCATCGGGGGGCTCACCCGAGAGCGGAAGTTGCGGATTCGAGACACGGGAGGGCACCTTCTGACCCCTCCAGCGGGATTCGATCACTTCGCCCGGTCAAGCAGGCAGATCCGGCCGGATGATTGACCCGTACCGGACAGCAAGGCTAAACCCCTGGGCTGTTTTCCGCCCCTCCCGCTGAAAGCACTCCGTGCGCCGCCCCCTACGCGACGACCCCCCCTCTGGCCTCACCCCCCGACGCGAGCCGGTGCAGCGACTGCTGCGCGCCGTCGATGGCCCCAAGGCGGTCCGCGAGCAGTCCCTGCACCGGAAGATCACCACCGGCTACATCCTGCTGGGCCTGCTCCTGGGCACGTGGCTGCTCTGCACGGAGAGCCTCTTCGACGCGTCCTGGGGCCGCTGGAGCTTCCTCATCCGGGTGGGCGTGGGCGTGCTCATCACCTTCGGCGGCGCCGCGTTCCTGCCGTCGCTGCTGGCGCGCGTCACCCGCGTGAAGGTGCTCAGCCGCTCCGCCTTCGAAATCTCCCAGGGGGATTTGTCCAAGCCCGTGGCCGCGGAGGTGCACAGCACCCGCGACGAAATCGACGAGCTGACGGGCGCCATCTCCCGCATGCAGGAGAACCTGCGCGAGCTGGTGGGCAAGATTCAAGACACCGCCAAGAGCGTGGCGGACACCGCCATCGACCTGCAGCGGTCCGCGGAGAACGTCAACGGGTCCACGGAGGAAGTGGGCTCGTCCATGGAGAAGATCGCCAGCGGCGCGGAGACCCAGTCCCAGCTCGTGTCCCAGGCCTCCAAGGTCATCACGGAGATGGCCGGCAGCATCCAGCGCACGGCGGCCAGCGCCCTGGACGCGGCCCGCACGTCCGCGGAGACCAGCAGCAGCGCGGAGGACGGCTCCAAGGCGGCGCGGCTCGCGGGCGACAAGGTGAAGAAGGTCTTCAACCGCATCGAGTCCGCCAGCCAGCAGGTGTTCGCCTTCGGCGAGAAGACGCAGGAAATCTCCAAGATCGTCGACGCCATCACCCAGGTGGCGCAGCAGACGAACCTCCTGGCCCTCAACGCCACCATCGAGGCGGCGCGCGCGGGCGAGTACGGCCGCGGCTTCGCGGTGGTGGCGGATGAAGTGCGCAAGCTGGCGGAGAGCGCCGGCCGCTCCGCGGAGCAGATCTCCCGCCTGGCGCGCGACATCTCCGGCCAGTCCACCTCCGTCGTGAGCGCCATGAAGGAAGGCATCGCGGAGCTGGCGGAGGGCCGTGAGGACCTCACCGACATCATGCGCTCCATGGGGGCCATCACCGACACCGCGCGCAAGGGCGCGGAGAAGGTGACGCTCATCTCCGACAGCACCCGCGACCAGATGAAGGGCAGCGAGGAGATGGTGAAGGCCATCGAGGAGATCAAGCTCGTGGCGAAGAACAACGCCAGCTCCACGGAGGCCATCCAGGCCGTCATCCAGGAGCAGACGGCCGCGGTGTCGCGGATGACGTCACTGGCGAGCGAGCTGACCAACCTCTCCGTGGAGCTGCAGAGCGTGGTGCGCAGCTTCCGCCTGGGGCCCTGAAAGCCCCGTCCCCCGTCCCGAGCCGCTTTCCGGCACAAGGGCCTTCACCGTGCGGCACGTCATCTTCCGGGTCGAGAAGGAACGCTACGGGTTGCCCTTGTCGGCCGTCCGGGAGGTCGTCGTGCCCCCGGAGCGCTACACGCGGGTGCCCCGGGCCCCGTCCGCCATCACCGGGGTGATGAACCTGCGCGGCCGGGTGGTGACGGTGGTGGAGCTGCGGCAGCTCCTGCACCTGCCAGAAGGTCCCACGCCCCTGTGCCGCGTCGTGCTACTGGACCGGGGTCGCAGGGATTTGGGCCTCCTGGTGACGGATGTGGACGGAATCGAGGCGGTGGAGCGCGTGAGCGCGGCGCCGGGTAAGGTCATGCCCGCGGTACGCGGCGTTGCCCGCCTGGGCGGTCTGGGAGTGACCGTACTGGATCCGGAAGGACTTGATGCGGCGGTCGTTGCCTTGTTCACTCCCTCCAAGTGAGTAGCCCCCCGGAAACGGCCGGTGATAGGGTGCGCTCCCTCTAGGCCTGAAACGGAGGCGGAGTTCTTCACATGGCTAAGCGGGTGCTGGTCGTCGACGACGCCATCTTCATGCGCAACATGATCAAGGACATCTTTGCGTCTGGAGGGTTCGAGGTCGTCGGTGAGGCGGCCAACGGCCTGGAGGCCGTGGAGAAGTTCAAGGAGTTGAAGCCGGACCTCACGACGATGGACATCGTGATGCCCTTCAAGAGCGGAATTGAAGCGACGCGGGAAATCATCAAGGCCGACAGCAGCGCGGTCGTCATCATGTGTTCTGCGCTCGGGCAGGAGAGCCTGGTGATGGAGGCCATCGAGGCGGGCGCCTCGGACTTCATCGTCAAGCCGTTCCGGGCGGAGGACGTGCTGGCGGTCGTGAAGAAGGTGCTGGGCGAGGCCTGAGCGGCGCGAACAGGGGCCGCGCCCGCCCGGGTCGCGGTCCCGTCCGCCTGAAGGAGGTGCCGGGTCATGACGATGGACATGTCCCGGTACCTGGGCCTCTTCATCTCGGAGGCCACCGAGCACCTGGAGGCGCTCGGGCGGGACCTCGTGGCGCTGGAGCGCGAGGCCACCGCCAGCACCGTGGACTCGATGTTCCGGCACGCCCACTCGGTGAAGGGCATGGCGTCGTCCATGGGCTTCGAGCCCATCGCGATGCTGGCGCACCGGGTGGAGGACCTGGTGGACGCGGTGCGGCAGGACCGCAAGCTCCTGGACCGGGACCTGGTGGACCTGCTGCTCAACGCCGCGGACACGCTCACCGCCCAGGTGCGCGCCGTCGCGTCCAACCGCGAACCGGAGCAGGCGGAAGGGTTGCTCAAGCAGCTGGGCACCCGCGTGGAGTCGCTCACCGGCCACGCGGGTCGCGGCGGGTGCCTCGGGGGCCTCCGCGTCCAGCGGGGCCGGGCCTTCGACTCCAGAGGCCACGGTGCAGGGAGCGCCCGGCGCCAACGCCGCGGCCGGGACTTCCGCTCCGGGGGCTTCCGAACGGGCGACGACGTCCGCCCCCGTGACGGTGATGCCGCCGGCCACCCTGATGCCGCCGCGCGACCTGAGCGGTCCGGAGGCGCTCTATGGCGCCCCCGTCGCGCGGTCCCTGGCGGCGGTGCCGGACAACGACATTCCCGCCTCCGTTGCGGCGCTCGCCACGGGCCTCAAGGCCGTCACCAGCGTCGCGGACGGCAAGGCGGGCGCTCCCCGCTGGTCCGTGCGCCTGCGCATCTCCCCCACCTGCCAGGTGCCCGGCGTGCGCGCGTTCCTCGTGCACAAGCGGCTGTCCACCCTGGGCACGCTCGTGGACCTGCGGCCGCCCCTGGAGGAGCTCAAGGCCGGCCGCATCCCGGACGGCTACATCCAGGTGGACGTGGAGACCGGCGTGGGCGAGGCCGGCATCCAGACGGCCCTGCGCAACGTGGCCGAGGTGGAGGTCGTCTCCGTCGCGCCCTCCGTCCCGGAGCCGCCCGCCCTCCCCGTCGCCGTGCCCACGTCGGACGCCGCGCGGGCCAACGCCGACGCGGGCTCGCGCACGGTGCGCGTGCGCACGGAGCTGCTCGACTACTTCCTGGACACGGTGGGGGAGCTGATGCTCGCCACCGCGCGCCTGCGCGAAGTGGGCAAGGTGCTGCCGGAGAACACGCGCCCCGCGCTGGAGGAGGGCGTCTACCGGCTGCACACGCTGGTGAAGGACCTGCACGACAAGGTCATGAGCGCGCGCATGACGCCGCTGTCGCTCATCACCGACCGGCTGCCCCGCGCCGCGCGCGACCTCGCCCGCCGCAAGGAGCGCGAGGTGGAGCTGGTCATCACCGGCGCCGAAATCGAACTGGACCGCGCCATCCTCGACGAGCTGGCGGATCCGCTGCTGCACCTCTTGCGCAACTGCATCGACCACGGCCTGGAGTCCCCGGAGGAGCGGGCGGCCGCGAAGAAGGCCGCGCGCGGCCGGGTGACCGTCACGGTGCGCCGCGCGCGCGACCGCGTCATCATCGACATTGAGGACGACGGCCGGGGCATGGACCCCGCGAGGCTCAAGGCCTCGGCGCTCAAGCGCGGGCTCATCACCGAGGACGCCGCCCAGCGCCTGTCGGACCGTGACGCGTTCCTCCTGTCGTGCCTGCCGGGCGTCTCCACCGCCAAGGACATCACCGACATCTCCGGCCGCGGCGTGGGCATGGACGCGGTGAAGCGCGTGGTGGAGAGCGTGGGCGGCACGCTCGAAATCGACAGCGAGCGCGGCCGGGGCACGGTCTTCACGCTGCGCCTGCCGCTCACCGTCGCCGTGGTGCACCTGCTCCTGGTGGAGGTGGGCGAGGAAGTGTTCGGCCTGCCCATCGCCAAGGTGGTGGGCGCCACGGAGGCGGATCCGCAGGCCCTGAGCAAGAGCCGTGAAACGGCGCTCCTGCCCCACGGCAACGGCCTGTTGCCGGTGCATGCCCTGGAGGTGCTCCTGGGCGTGCCCGCGGCGCCGAAGCCCGGCTTCCGGCCCTTCGTGGTGATGGAGGGCGACGCCGGCACCGGCAAGGTGGCGCTGGCGGTGGATCGCCTCCTGGGGCAGGAGGAAGTCGTACTCAAACCCTTGTCCCGCCCCCTGGACTTGCTGCCGGGATTGTCCGGCGTGACCATCCTGGGCAGCGGTCGTCCCGTGTTCATCCTGGACGTCCCGAGGTTACTGACCGCGTGAGCCCCCCCCTGCCCAGTGACGCGCAGCTCGACGCCCTGCGCGAGGTGGCCAACATCGGCTGCGGACATGGCGCCAACGCCCTGGCCCGGCTGGTGGGTGGCCGCGTGGACCTGTCCGTCCCCGAGGTGCGCGTCACGGACGCTGCCCACGGCCCGGCCCTCTTCATGGATGAGGCCCCGGCCGTCGCCGTGCGCCTGGGCATGACGGGCGAGCTGCGCGGCGCGCTGGTGCTGACGCTGCCGTCCGTGGACGCGGAGGCGCTGGAGTCCGCGCTGGTGCGGGGCCACCCCGCGTCCCCCGAGGAGCGCGAGAGCGCCCTGGCCGAGGCCGCGAACATCCTCGCGAGCGCGTGCCTGTCCGCCATTGGACGGCTGACGGGCTGGCGGCTCTTGCCCTCCGTGCCCCACCTCCAGCGGGGCCCCGTGAGGCCGGTGCTGGCGGGCGTGCTGGGCGACGTGGAGCCGGGGCCGGGTGTGGTGCTGGCGGCGCGCTTCGCGGCCACGGGCCCCACGAACCTGGGCGGCCAGATGCTGCTGGTGCTGGAGCGCGGGAGCGCCCAGGCGCTGTTGTCCCGGCTGGGCCTCTAGTCCGCCGCCCGCCGTTCGCCTGGAGGACCGGGGGCGCCTGGGGTAGAGGGTCGCCCATGGACGAGAAGGCGCTCAGGGCCCTGCTGGGCCAGGTGAAGACGGGCAAGGTCAGCCTGGACGACGCGGTGGGCAAGCTGAAGGACCTGCCGTACGCGGAGCTGGGCTACGCGACGGTGGACACGCACCGCAACCTGCGGTTCGGCTTCCCGGAGGTGGTGCTGGGTGAGCCCAAGACGGTGGAGCAGCTGCTGGGCATCGTGGGCGCGCTCGCGGAGCGCAAGCAGACGGTGCTGGTGACGCGCCTCCAGCCGGACAAGGCGGAGGCCCTGGTGGCGCGCTTCCCCAAGGGCGAATACCACCCGGTGGCGCGCATCTTCCACATGCCCCAGCGCAAGGTGAAGGCCGGCCGCGTCGCCATCGTGACGGGCGGCACCAGCGACATCCCCGTGGCGGAGGAGGCGGCGCTCACCGCGCAGGCCATGGGCGCGGAGGTGCGGCGCGTCTACGACGTGGGCGTGGCGGGCATCCACCGGCTCCTGCGCCGGCGTGAAGAGATTCAGGAGTGCCACGTCGCCGTGGCGGTGGCGGGCATGGAGGGGGCGCTCGCGAGCGCGCTGGGCGGCCTCGTCGGCATCCCGGTGGTGGCGGTGCCCACGTCGGTGGGCTACGGCGCGAACCTGAAGGGCATCTCCGCGCTGCTCTCGATGGTGAACTCGTGCGCCTCCAACGTGGCCACGGTGAACATCGACAACGGGTTTGGCGGCGGCTTCTACGCGGCGCTCATCTCCCGCACCAAGGGCCGGAGCTGAAGCGCCATGCGACGCATCCTCTACCTGGAGCCCGTGGGCGGCATCGCCGGGGACATGTTCCTGGCGGCGGGCATCGACCTGGGCGTGTCGCCGGACGCGCTCGCGCAGGCCCTGTCCGGGCTCAACGTGCCGGGCTGGAAGCTGGCGGTGTCGCGCGCGGTGCGCCACGCCATCAGCGGCACGCACCTGGACGTGGTGCTGGACGCGAAGGAAGCGCACCCGCACCGCGCCTACGCGGACATCCGCCAGCTCATCGAAGCGGCGCCCACGCTGCCGGAGCGCGCGAAGGCGCGGGCCCTGGCGGTGTTCCGCGCCATCGGCGAGGCCGAGGCGAAGGTGCACGGCGTGTCCATTGACGCCATCCACTTCCATGAGGTGGGCGCGGTGGACTCCATCGTGGACATCTGCGGCGCCGCCGTGGTGCTGGAGCTCTTGGGCGACCCGGAGGTGCACGCCGCGCCGCCGCCGCTGGGCAGCGGCACCATCCGCGTGGCGCACGGCCAGATGCCCATCCCCGTGCCCGCGACGCTGGAGCTCTTGCGCGACGTGCCCGTGCGCTTCGAGGGCGTGGGCGAACTGACGACGCCCACGGGCGCGGCGCTGCTCAAGGTGCTGACGAAGATTGGCCACCCTCCGGACTTCATCGTGGAGAAGGTGGGCTACGGCGTGGGGACGAAGGACTTCCGCGACCGGCCCAACGTGCTGCGCGCGTCGCTGGGCCGCGTGGAGACGCAGGCCACCGAAGGGCTGTGGGTGGTGGAGGCGAACCTGGATGACGCCACGCCGCAGCTCTTGGCGCACCTGGTGGAGCGGCTCCTGGAGGTGGGCGCGAAGGACGCGTGGGTGGCCCCGGTGGTGATGAAGAAGGGCCGGCCGGCGCATCTGTTGGGCGCGCTGGTGGAGGGCGGCCTGCGCGAGGTGGTGGTGGACGTGCTCCTGCGTGAGTCCACGTCGCTGGGCGTGCGCTACCACCGGGTGGAGCGTCACGCGCTGGAGCGCGACTTCGTGGAGGTGGAGACGCCGTGGGGCAAGGTCCGCGTGAAGCGCGGCCTGCGCGACGGCCGGGTGCTCAACGCGCACCCGGAGTTCGACGACTGCGTCCGGCTGGCCCGGGCCGCGGGCGTGCCGGTGAAGCAGGTGATGGCCGCCGCGATGGCGGCCCTGACGCCCTGAGGTTCGGGACGAGACCTACGCCGGCCGCGCCAGGGTGATGACGCCGAACATCGCGCCGCCGGGGTCGGCGACGATGGCGATGCGGCCGTAGGGTGAATCGAACGGCTGCATGATGACCTTGCCGCCCTTGCGCGCGACGGTGGCCGCGGCCTCGTCGGTGTTGGCCACGGCGAAGGTGGTCATCCAGTGGGCCGGCACCTCGGCGGGCGTCTTGTCATCGAGCTGCATCACGCCGGCCGTCTCACGGCCGTCCTTCTTCAGGACCCAGTACTGCATCCGCTCATCCGGCATCTTGTCCGCCGTCATGCCGAAGAGGTCCTTGTAGAAGGCCACGGCCTTCGCGCCGTCGCGCGTCTTGGCCTCGTTCCAGGCCATGGCGCCGGGCTCGTTCACCAGGCCCGCTCCGTTGAACAGGTTCGGCTGCCAGAAGCCGAAGGCCGCGCCGGTGTTGTCCGTACAGAAGGCCATGCGCCCCGCGTCCATGACGTCCATGGGCTCCATCATCGCCTTGCCGCCCAGCTCCTTCAGACGGGCGACGGAGCGGTCCACGCTCTCCACGGCGAAGTAGGTGTTCCATGCCGGCGGGAACGGCGCGTCCTTGGGGATGGGCATCATCGCCGCCACGTGCTGGCCGTTCTTGCGGGCCATCGTGTAGTAGCCGTTCTCCTTGTTGCTGGGGTCGAACGTCCAGCCGAACAGCGCCCCGTAGAAGTCCTGGGCCTTCTCCAGGTCCCAGGCCGCCAGGTCCACCCAGGACACCGTCCCCGCAGCGTGCTTCGTCATCGCAGGCATTGTCGCTCCCCTCACGTGCGCTCCCGGCGGGAGGCCGGGGCTACCTGCAAGGTAACAGCGGAGCGGCAAGGGACTGAAAGGATTTTCAGTGTCGTCCCGCGTCAACGGCGGGGCTGACGCGCGAGCCCCTGCGCGAACGCATCCGTGTTGCTGGCCACCACGCACACCGGCAGGCTCTCCACGAGGCCGCAGTTGGCGCCCGCGTCGAGGAAGGGCTGCACGTGCGGCGGCAGCACCACGTACGCGGTGCTCGCGTCCAATCCGCCCGAAGGCAGTGGCGCGCGGCACTCCGCCGCCAGCGCCTCCGGCGTGCGCGACGCGTAGCCGCTGTTGAACGTGAGCTTCAGCCGGTACGCCTGATACGCCAGCGCGTTCACCAGCGGCTCGTCGTAGCGGCACACCCACTGCACCTGCGGCGGGAAGAGGGCCAGGTGTTGGTAGGAGCCCTTCAGCGCGTCCCAGTCCGCGGACTTCAGACGATGGAAGCGCACGGGCTTGAAGAGGGCGCTCTTCTCCTCGCGCACGTCGTACGCCTGCACCGCCAGCACCACCGCCAGCACGGCCACGGCGACGGCGGGGACACCGCGCCACAGGCGCACCACCAGCAGCACCGCGCCCACGACGAGCAGGTAGTGCAGGGGCCAGACGAAGCGGCCGGACGCGCGGAACGCGTTCGTCGCCTTGGTCAGCGGCGCGTACAGCGCGCCCAGCTCCGCCACCGGCCGGCCCAGCCACGTCACGTGCGACGACAGGGCGTAGACGGCCATGAGCAGGACGATGACCGCCGCGGGCAGCACCCGGCGCCAGTCCAGCGTGCGCGCTTCCCGCCGGCGCACCAGCAGGCTCACCCCGGCCAGCGCCCCGAGCAGCAGCGCTCCCGCGCCCAGGTAGCCGAAGCCCTCGCCCTGCCGGGCCGCGGCGGGCAGGTCCGGCAACAGGCGCGACCAACCCATGGGGTTCACCAGCGTGGCCAGGTCCGCGGAGAACTCTCCGAAGCCCTCCGCGCCCAGCCCGCTGCCGCCGAAGTAGCCGAAGAGGGCGAACAGCACGACGTCCAGCGCCGCGATGCCCGCGCACAGTGCCGCGACGCGCGCGGGGCCGAGTTTCCGGCTCCAGACGAGCCGCACCCCGAGCGTCAGCGTCAGCGGCATCAGCATGGCCACCCAGTACGGATGGGTGCCGGACGCGATGGCGTTGAAGAGGGCGGCGAGGCCCAGGCTCCGCGTCGCGGTGCGCGAGTCCGGGATGTCGCGCAGGTTGAGCCACAGCAGGGCCAGCAGCAGCCAGTGCGCGCACAGCGTGGGGTGGCTGAAGCGCGCCGCCATCACCGGCGACAGCGCCAGCAGCGTGCCACCCAGCGCCATGGGCACCGGACGCGGGGTCACCGTCTCCACCAGCCGCGCGCCGAAGTAGCCCATCAGCGCGTAGCACAGGGCCAGCCACGGCCCGGTGTACTGGAAGTCCACGGGCAACAGCGGTGAGAAGGGCTTGAGCAGCAGCGCCACCCACGGGTTGCCGTCCGTGAGCGCCACCGACGAGCCGTACGGGTAGAAGTGGTTGGGCGCCGCGCCCAGCGGCAGCGTCCAGTCCGCGTTGCGGAAGAAGAGCCAGCCGAAGATGTGCGCGGCCCAGTCCTCGCGCATCATCCAGTCGATGCGCGTGGGCGGCAGCACCGGCCCGCCGCCCACCCACAGGAACCAGGCCAGCCCTCCGAGCACCGCCAGTGCTCGCGCCACGACGAGCGCCCGGTGGGAGGTGGAAGGAGAGGGCGGGGGACTCGGG
>NZ_RAWE01000104.1 GCF_003611695.1 Corallococcus carmarthensis
GTGCGGAGGCGGGGCGGAGAAGCCCGATCCGGACAACTGCCAGGACTCGAAGATGGGGTGTCCCCCCGCGGAGCAGCCCTCGGTACCGGGCGACGTTCCACCGCCCGGCAGCGGCACACAGACGCCCCCGGGCAATGAAAACCCACAGACTCCACCGCCTCCGGTCAAGGGGCCGGAGTCGGTCCCACCCGCCTCGGGGGCCACGCTGTGGCTCGCGAAGGAGGGCGCGGCCCAGGACGACCTGGCGCTGGACCTGGCGGTGGACGCGACGGGTGACTTCTTCACCGCCGCGGCGCACGGCTACGACGACCTGGAGGCGCGCACTCCCACGGATGACGCCGTGGAGCTGGTGCTCACGCGGCGCTCCGGTGCGGGGCAGACGCTGTGGACACACGCCTACGACGTGCGCGTGGACCCCACGCCCGAAACACTGCGCGCGGACGTGCATGCCCGCGTGGCGGCGGACGGCGCGGGCGGCATGCTCCTGGCGGGCAACATCCAGGGCACGGTGGACCTGGGCACGGGCAAGCTCAGCAACGGCGCCATCGTCGCCAGGCTGTCCGCGGACGGCGCGACGCTCTGGGCGTACCGGGTGCCCGGCGAGCTGACGGTGAAGGACGTGGCGGCGGACGCGCAAGGGCGGCTGTACGTGGCCTATACCGCGCCAGGCCCGGTGGACCTGGGCAACGAGGTGAAGGGGGCCTCGGCGGGCGTGGCGGTGTTCACAGCGGACGGCACCGCGGAGCGCGCCTTCGCCGTGGGGAACGCGGAGTCCGAGGGTGCGGGCGCCGAGCCCCTGTCCCTGTCACCCGGCGCGGACGGCAGCGTGGCGGTGGCGGGGCGCTACGTGGGCACGGTGCGCTTCGGCACCAACGTCACGCAGGGGTCCGGTTCGGGCAGCCCCTTCGTCGCGCTGTACCGGGGCGACGGCACGCTCGGCTGGGCGAAGGTGCGGCCCGGCGTGAAGGGCGCCGTCCGGGACGTGAGCCGCGACGCGGCCGGTGACGTGGTGGCGGGCGGCGACTTCCAGGGCAGCTTCTCCTGGGCGGGCGCGTCGCTGAAGGGCGCCTCCAGCCCCAGCCCCTTCGTGGTGGTGACGGCGGCGGACGGCACCGAGCGCTGGGCGCGCGACCTGGGCGTGGACGCGTCCGTGCAGGGCGTGGCCATCCACGCGACGGGCGAGGTGCTGGTGGTGGGCTACACGTACTCGTGGCTGGAGAACGGCGCCTCGGGCACGGACGGCCTGGGGTCCGCGCAGCTCTTCACCCAGCGCTTCGACCCCACCGGACAGCCGCTGGCGTCGCGCCTCTTCCTGGGCGCCACGCCGGAACCGCGCGGCGAGCTGTACGGCGTGGAGGCGGTGCCGGCGGTGACGTTGCTGCCGGACGGGGACGCGGTGTTGTTCGGCTACACCGACCGCGTCACGGACTTCGGCGTGGAGAAGCTCAAGCCCACGCGCGGCGACGTCTTCCTGGTGCGCGTGAAGTATTAGACAGGCGTTCGCGACCTCCGCCCACGTGGCCCCTGGCGAGGCAATCGCCAGGGGCTGAATCCCCTTCGCACGCGCGAGCAATGGTCCTCCCCCCGAGGGAAGGCCCAGGTTCGGAGCGCGCGGGGGGTGCATGTCAAAGCGTCCGGGTGGGAAGCATGTCGTGGCCTTGCTGTGTCTGGCGTTGGGCTCCGCCTGCGCGCACTACCGCGTCCAGGCGCCCGGTGCCGCGGGGGCCGGTGCCACCGAACCCAAGGGCGAGGTCCTCTGGTCGCTGGCCTGGGGCCTGGTCCAGGAACGGCCCCGGGTGGACAACTGCCAGGACCAGGCGCTCGCGGAGGTCACCCAGAGCACCAACGTGGGCTTCGCGCTCATCAGCGTCCTGACGCTCGGCCTCGCGATGCCGCAGCAGGTGGAGTGGCGCTGCGCCAAGGCCCAGCCCACGCCAGGTGACCTCGGGGTCCGCCCCGTCCCGCCGCCTGAGACGGGCGAGGCGCCCTAGCCATGCCCCCCGTCATCCACGAGAACAGCCAGAAGCGCTGGCAGAACTGGCACCAGAGCTACACCCAGAAGCTGGAGCTCCTGGTGGACGTCTGGAATGCCAATGCCTCCCAGTCCACGGTGCCGGGCTACATCGACACCACGCAGGGCCTGCAGGGGCTCATCCAGCGGGCCCTCACCGAGCGCCTGGAGATCCGCGGCCTGGGCGGCGGCTGGTCCTTCACCAAGGCGCCCGCCACCAGCGGCATCCTGGTCAACACCCAGCCGCTGAACTACCTCTTCCCGGCGCCCCGCACCCACCCCGCCTATCCGGGCCGGCGCGAGGACCTCCTCTTCGCGCAGTGCGGTGTCTCCGTCGCGGAGCTGAACCACTTCCTGAAGAGCATCGGCAAGTCCCTGCCCACCTCGGGCGCCAGCAATGGGCAGACCATCGCGGGTGCCATCGGGACGGGCACGCATGGCTCCAGCCTGGAGTTCGGCGCCATGCAGGACTTCGTGGTGGGCCTGCACCTCGTGGTCTCACCGGACCGGCACGTGTGGCTGGAGCGGGCCAGCGCGCCGGTCATCCACGACGAGATTCCCCAGAACCTGGGCGCGGAGCTCGTCCGGGACGACGCACTCTTCAACGCCGCCCTGGTGGGCATGGGCGGCTTCGGCATCGTGCACGGCGTGCTGATGGAGGTGGAGGACCTCTACTATCTCCAGGCGTACCGCCAGCGGCTACCGCTCACCGAGGGGCTCTGGCAAGCGTGCGACCAGCTCGACTTCTCCGGCATCACGCTGCCGGGCCCACCGGGGCTCAAACCCTATCATTTCCAGGTGGTCATCAACCCCAATGACCTGGACCGGGGTGTCTACGTCACGGTGATGTACAAGCATGCGCGGTGCCCCGCGGGCTCGAAGCCGCCCAGTCCCGGCAGCAAGCTGACCCAGGGGGACAGCGCGCTCGAAATCGTCGGTGTGCTGACGGACATGGTCTCGGAGCTGACCATCCCCGTGCTGTCGAGGCTGATGGATCGCTTCTACGGGGAATACGCCGACATCTGCGGGACGCACGGCGAGCTGTTCACCGACACCACCACCCGGGGGAAGGCCTGGGGCAGCGCGGTGGGCGTTCCGCTCGGCCGGGTGCGAGAGACCGTCGAGCTGGCCCTCGCCGTCAATCGCATACACCCTTTCCCCGGGCTGCTAGCGCTGCGCTACGTCCAACCCTCCCGGGCCACGCTGGCGTTCACGCAGCACGCGCCCATGACGTGCGTCCTCGACATCGACGGAGCGGCGTCCACCCGCACGAAGTCCTACAGCCGCCGCGTCTGGCAGCAAATCGCCGAGGCCTCCATCCCCCACACGTTCCACTGGGGCAAGGTCCACGAGCTGGACGGCCCGGCGGTGCGCGGCCTGTACGGCACGGCACGCGTGGACGCCTGGCTCGGTGCGCGCACGGCCCTGCTCACCACCCCCGAGCTGCGCGCGGCCTTCTCCAATGACTATCTGCGCACGATGGACCTCGCGTGAGGAGGCTCGCCGGGCTGGCGGTGATGGGCGCGCTGCTCGCCTCCGGAGCGGCCCGCGCGCAGGACGACAACATCAACCTCTACCGCTACGTGCTCGACGTGGACGTGCCCGAGTCTCCAGCACTGGTGGCCCTGGAGCAGGCGCCCCTGCGCGTGTTGCTCGGCGCGGCGCCCAAGCCCGTGATGGCCACGGTGCTGGCCTCGGCGGCACCTGGAGCGCTCAGCCCCGGCCTCAGCCTGGACATCGCGCCCTACTTCCTCTTTGGCGGTGGCATCCGGAGCCTGTCCAGCTACCGCTCGAACTCGGTGGCGGGCCGGCTCATGCGGGTGCTGACGAAGACGACGGTGTCCGCGGCGCTGATTCCAGACACCACCGACGGAGGCCCCTGGCGCGTGGGCTTCGGGCTCCGGACGACGTTCCACGACCCGCACGACCCCGTGCTCAACTCCGCCCTGCCTGAACGGGTCGCGGAGGAGCTGGAGCGCCACGGCGTGCCTCGACCCGCGGACTCGGACGAAGACGTGTCCGGGCGCGGCGTGGACCTGTCAGCCCTCTTCGACGAGGCCGGGAGGGCGATGCGCTCCCGGAGTGGAGACATCCAGGTCTCCGCCGGATGGGGCGTCTCCGCCCGCACGGAAGGCGGCGTGTTCACGGGCGAAGGGCTCCGGGACACCCGGCACACCTTCTGGATGACCGGACAGGCGGCGCTCGGCCGGCGCTTCGACGTGCTCGCGACGGTGCAGGGGCTGGACGTGTTCGACTCCGGCCGCGCGCTGCTCGCCGGGGTGGGCGTGCAACGGAAGACCTCCGTGGCCGACTTCCGCGCCGAGCTCACCTACGACGGCACCGACGAGCGCCTCCACCCGGGAGCGGCCATCGACGTGAAGCTGCCGGGGTGCACGAGCGCCATCGCCTCGCTCGCCACGGCCCCCGGCACGTCCGAGGACGACCCGGTGCTCCGGGGCCAGCTCCAGCTGCGCTGGTACTTCGCGCGGTGCCGATAAAGAAAACGGGCCCGGCGCACTGAAGGCACCGGGCCCGCTCATGATTCACGACGAGGAACGCCTCAGCCGCCGAGCTCCACGTTCTCCAGCACGCCCAGCGCGTCGGGGACGAGCACGGCGGCGGAGTAGTAGGTGCTCACCAGGTAGTTCGTGATGGCCTGGTCGCTGACGGCCATGCGCTTCACGGTGAGGCCCGGCTCCACCTCGTCGGGGATGCCGGCGTTGTGCAGGCCGACCACGCCCTGGTCGTCCTGACCGGTGCGCATGGCGATGATGGAGGTGGTGTTCTCCCGGCTGATGGGCAGCTTGTCGCAGGGGAGGATGGGCACCCCACGCCACGCCTGGAACTTCGCCCCACCCACGTCCACCACCGTCGGGTACAGGCCGCGCCTGGTGCACTCCCGGCCGAACGCCGCGATGGCGCGCGGGTGGGCCAGGAAGTAGCGCGTCTTGCGGCGGCGCGTCACCAGTTCGTCCATGTCGTCCGGCGTCGGCGGACCGGAGCGGGTGTTGATGCGCTGCTTGAGGTCGGCGTTGTGCAGCAGGCCGAACTCCGGGTTGTTGATGAGCTCCCACTCCTTGCGCTCCTTCAGCGCCTCGATGGTCAGCCGCAGCTGCTCCGCGGTCTGGTTCATCGGGTCGTTGAAGATGTCCGACACGCGGGTGTGCACGCGCAGGATGGTCTGCGCCACGCTCAGCTCGTACTCGCGCGGCCTCAGCTCGTAGTCCACGAAGCCGCCCTCGATGATCGGCTCGCCGTGGTGGCCGGCCGTCAGCGGGATGGCTGACTGGCCCGCCTTGTCCTGGGGCTTCTTGAGGTTCGCCTTGTAGCGGTCCACGTGCGCCTTCAGCGACGGGGACTGGGTGATGAGGGATTCGAACACCTCCTGCGGCAGCGCCATCACCGTGCAGGCCGTGATGGCCTTGACGGTGAAGGACCACACGTCGTTCGACTCCACCACCGCCTGATCACCGAAGTGGTCGCCGTCCGCCAGCGTGTCCAGCACGACGGGGTCGCCGTACTTGCCGGCCTTCAGCTTCTGCGCCTTGCCGTGCGCGAGGAGGAACACGTGCTCGGCGGACTGGCCCGCCTCCACGATGTTCTCCCCGGCCTTGTACTGCCGCTGCGTGAAGCGGCCCGCCAGGGTGCGGATGAGCAGGTCATCCACGTCCTCGAAGCCCCGCATCAGCGGCAGCTTCAGCAGTTCCTGCGGGATGACCTCCACCTTGACGCCGATGTTGCTGAAGTTCAGCCGGTCGTCGCCCACGGTGTACGTCAGCCGCCGGTTCACGCGGAACGTGCCGCCGGACACCTGCACCCAGGGCAGGATGCCCAGCAGATAGCGGGGCGAGATGCCCTGCATCATCGGCTGCGTCTTGGTCGTCGTCGCGAGCTGACGCGCGCCAGCCGTGCTGAGGCTCTGGCCTTCGTGCGCCGCCGCGTCCTTCACTGGATTCGCCATGGAAGAATCTCCGGGTCGCTAGGTGGGACTACGAGCGGCCGAGTTCCACGCTCTCCAGGATGCCCAGCGCGTCCGGGGTGAGGACCGCCGCGGAGAAGTACGCCGTCACCAGGTAGTTCATGATGGCCTTCTCGTTGATGCCCATGAACCGGACGTTGAGGCTGGGCTCGATCTCATCCGGGATGCCCGCCTGGTGCAGGCCGACCACGCCCTGGTTCTTCTCACCCGCGCGCATCAGCATGATGGACGTGGTGCGCGACTCGCTGATGGGCAGCTTGTTGCAGGACACGATGGGGACGCCGCGCCACGCGGGCACGTGGCTGCCGTTCATCTCGATGCTGGTGGGGTAGATGCCCCGCTTGTTGCACTCCTGCCCGAACGCGGCGATGGCGCGCGGGTGGGCCAGGAAGAACGACGGCTCCTTCCACACCGTGGCCAGCAGCTCGTCCATGTCGTCCGGCGTCGGGGCGCCGGAGCGGGTGTGGATGCGCTGCTTGAGGTCCGCGTTGTGCAGCAGGCCGAACTCACGGTTGTTGATGAGCTCGTGCTCCTTGCGCTCCTTCAGGGCCTCCACGGTGAGGCGCAGCTGCTGCTGCGTCTGGTTCATGGGGTCGTTGAAGAGGTCCGCGACGCGCGTGTGGATCTGCAGCACGGTCTGCGCGATGGCCAGCTCGTACTCGCGCGGGTGCGTCTCGTAGTCCACGTACGTGCCGGGCAGCACGGGCTCGCCGTGGTGGCCGGCGGCCAGCTCGATGGCCTTCTGGCCGGAGGTGTCCTGCTTCTTCTTGGAGCGGGCCTTGAAGTCCTCGATGTGCTTCTGCAGCGACGGCACCTGCGCCACCACCGCCTCGAAGGCGGACTGCTGGAGGATGAGCGCGATGACCGGCGTGACGGCCTTGGCCGTGAACTGCCAGTAGTCCTGCGACTCCAGCAGCGCCTGGTAGCTGTAGTGGTCGCCGTCCGCCAGGGTCTCCAGCACCAGCGGCTCACCGTACTTGCCGGTGCCGATGCGGTTCACCTTGCCGTGGGCGATGAGGACGATGGAGTCCGCTTCCTTGCCGGCCTCGGTGATGACCTCACCGGCCTTGTACTCCTTCTGCACGAAGCGGTTGGCCAGCGCGGTGAGCGCCTCCACGTCCTCGTAGCCGCGCAGCAGGGGCAGCTCGCCCAGCTCCTGGGGAATCACGGCCACCTTGGCGCCGGTGCTGGTGAAGGTGACGCGGCCGTCGCCCACGGCGTAGGTCATGCGGCGGTTGACGCGGTACGTACCGCCGGACACCTGCACCCACGGCAGCAGCTTGAGCAGCCACCGCGAGGAGATGCCCTGCATCTGCGGCTCGGACTTGGTCGTCGTCGCCAGCTGGCGCGCCGCCTGGGTCCCGAGGCTCTGGTTGTTGTCGTCGAACTTCTTCGTGTCGTTGGACATGGTTCACCCTTCTCCAGGTTGAAGATTCAAAAGGCTTCGCACTGCGGTGGGACTCAAGGCTTGGTGGCGCGGAACAACTCGGCGACGCGGGTCGCGGACATGCCCAGACCGGAGAGGTTCCCGGTCTTGAACTTCGGCGAGGCGTCGTGGATGAGCTCGGTTTCGGTGTAGCGGGTCACCTCCGCGTGCCACCGGGGGATGCCCGCCATCCACTGCTGGAGCTGCTCCACGTACTTGTGCAGCTTCTCCTGCGCATTCGCATCCAGGTCGAAGGTGCGGATGACCACGGGCAGCTCCTTGGCCACCAGGTGCTGGAACTGCTTCATGCGCGCGGTCATCAACTCATTGACCACGCGCACGGCCTCGTCCTTGTCCACGCCCAGGAACTTCTGGACCACGAGCACGCAGTTGTTGAGCTCACCCTCGAACTGGATCTCCTTCTGGTAGGAGAAGAGGTCGTTGACGAAGCACGCGTAGTCCGCGGCCGAGTTCTCCAGCCCGCGCAGCGTGCGCGTGTTGAAGACGTCCTCCGGCACCGCGTCGCCCTTGGAGAGGCGCGACAGGCTCATGGTGAGGTCCGAGCCGAACGTCTTGCGGCGCATCTCCACGTAGTCCACGGGGTCCGGCACGCGGTTGATGAGCTGGTTGTTCAGCTCCCACACCCAGCTGTCCGTCATGTCCTGGATGGCCTTGCGGAACAGCTTGCGGCCGCGCGGCGACAGCGGGCCCGCGGTGCGCTTCCACAGGTCCGCCAGGCCCAGCTCCACCGGGTTGGTGGGCACCGCCGCGTTGGCGACCTCCACGTCATCCGGCATGAACTGGCCAAGCCGCGCGGTGAACACCTTCGCGCCCGCCATGTCCCGCGAGTTGGCGTAGAGCAGGGGGAAGTAGTCGTCCGCGTAGGTGCCCCAGACGAGCCAGCACGCCGTCAGGTCCAGCTGCTCCGGGGTCGCGTCCGGGTGGATGAGCGCGCCGCAGAGGGCCACGTCCGCCGCGTCGAACTTGTGGTCGTCCCAGACGTAGAGCCCCACGACGGGCACCACCTCCAGCATGCCCATCCGCCGCGCCCAATCCTTGGAGCTCTTCCGCGCGCGGTCCAGGTGGGGGCTCAGGTACGTGCTGTACGGCATGTAGAACTTCGGCAGCTTCGTGGGGCCCACGTGCTGACGGGGCACGTGGCTCAGGGACCGGGCGCGGGGCCCCAGCCCCAGCGCGCCGGGCGTCAGCGGCAGCCGCAGCGCGGAGGTGCCCAGCCCGGACGGCACGGGGACGGACAGCGCCGGGCGCTCCTCCGAGTGCTGGTTCATGTAGCGGTTGGAGCGCATGTGCCACTCGTGGCCGCCGGACTGCCAATCCTGGAGGCCCCGCAGGTACGTGAGCACCTGCGCCTGCTCCACCGGGTTGAGGGCGTTCTCCGCGACGAGCCACGGCAGCTCCGTGGCGAAGGTGGTCTCGAACTGCTGGAGCCGGGAGGTCAGCAGGTCGTTGACCAGGTCCGCCGCGCGCTGCGTGTCGCAGTCGAGGAACTTCTCCACCACCAGCACGCCGTTGGAGAGCTCGCCCTCCTCCAGTTCGCGCTCGTAGGAGAACAGGTCGTTGCGCAGGTGCACCGCGTCCGAGAACGTGTCCTTGAAGACGCGCATCTGCCGGCTCTGCACGACGCGGGCGGGGATCTCCGCGGCGACGGCGTGCTCCACCAGGTCCGACGACCAGGGCGCGCCACCCACCTTGCGGCGCATCTCGATGTACTCGATGGGGTTGGAGACGCGCGCCTCGCTGATGTTCTCGATCTCCCACATCGATTCATCGAGCAGGTGCTTGGTGTTCTCGAAGAAGCGGCGGCGCCATTCCATGGACATGGAGGGCACGGTGCGCTGCCACAAATCCCAGAGGCCGCGCTCCACCGCGTTGGTGGGCTCCGGCGGCGGGGTCATGTCCAGCGGCATGAACAGCGGCAGCCGGTCCAGGTAGGCCTGCCCGCCCTGCACGTCGCGCGAGTACTTGAAGACCTCCAGGAAGTGGTCGTCGAAGTAGAAGACCCAGACGTACCAGTCCGTGATGAGGTCCAGCTCCGGACCCGGCGCCTCCGGGTGCGTGTACGCACAGAGCAGCGCGTAGTCCATGCCGTCGAAGCGGCGCTCGGACCACACCTCCCGGTCCGTTCCGTCACGCGGCGGTCCCAGGATGCCCATCTGGTACGACCACGCCTTGGTGTGCGCGCGGGCCGCTTCCAGGTTCGGGTTCAGGCGCGCCGGCCAGGGCACATAGAAATCCGGCAGCTGGAACGGTTGCTTCTTTCGCGCCTTGGCCATGCACACCCCTCGTTGGACCCCGCACGACTTCTACTGTCGTCCAGTGACCAACTCCACGACTAACAGGGTCCACCGGAGAACTTGAGTAATCCGGTGAATAAGGGCTGGCGGGGATGGGAGATGACCCACCCGGGATCGTGGCGGGAACCCGGTGGTGGTGGGCATTTCCGCCACTCACGGCCATGGCGGATCCAACACCATCCTCAAGGTTGAGAAAGAGAGAACCGATGTCCGGGGGCTTGAAGGCTTCGCGGCGGCGGCGCGGGGAGCGCATCCCCTCATGGGACGGCTGCCTCCCCGCGTTCCACCAGCGGAGGGTCCGCTAGCGGCGCGTGGAGCGGCGCGACGGGCTCTTGCGAGCGGTCGTCTTACGGGCGGACGTCTTGCGCGCGGACGTGCCACGGCTGGACGTCTTGCGCGCGGTGCGGCCGGCGGCGGCGCGACGGGCGGGGGCCTTGCGAGCGCCACGCTTGGCGGTGGCCTTCTTCGCGGTGCCACGCTTCGCCGTACCACGCTTGCCCGCGGCCTTCTTCGCGGTGCGCTTGCCGGCGGCCTTCTTCGCCGTGGTGCGCTTCGCGGTCGCCTTCTTCGCGGCGCCCGTGCGGCGGGACGATGCCTTGCGGGCGCTCTTGCGCGCACCGGAGGAGCGGCGGCGCGACGGCGTGGCGGGCGTCGCCTCACCGACCGGCAGCACCGTGTTGGACGACGGGTTCTCGTTCGGGTCCTGCGTGTTCGACTCGGCGTGCATCAACAACCTCCAGGGATGACAACACCTGGAGGGTAAGCCCAACCGGCGGAAGTGCACGCATGCCCCACCGTGCAGATGCACGCCACCTGACGAATGCATGCGCCGCGACATCCGCGCGAGGCCGAAAATCCGGCCCTGGAGCGCACGGCCGCGCGCGTGCGCTACGCCGCGCCCTTCAGGAACGCGGCCAGCTTCTCGTACGCCACGGCCAGCGGAGGGATGGGCGCGCTCTCATGGAGCTGGTGCGCCTGCGCCGTCTCACCGGGTCCGAAGTTCACCGCGTCCACGCCCCACTCGCCGAAGCGCGCCACGTCCGTCCACGCCTGCTTCGACGCGGCGGGCAGCCCCGTGAGCGCCATCAGCCGCTGGAACAGCGGGTTGCCCGCGGCCACCGGCCCGCTGGGGGACGCGTCCGTGAACTCCACCTCCGCGCGGCCCGCCACCAGCGCCAGCACGTCCTCCTTCGCCTGCGCCACGCTCTTGCCCGGCGCGAAGCGGTAGTTGAGGTTCAGTTCGAACGCCTCCGGCACCACGTTGCGCGCCCGGCCGCCCTTGGCCAGCGTGGCGCTGATGACCTCGTAGAAGGGGAAGCCCGCGACGTTCACCTCCACGCGCTCGCGGCCCAGCAACTCCGTGAGCAGCGGCCCCGCCTTGTGGATGGCGTTCTCCCCCTGCCACGGCCGCGCGGAGTGCGCGCTGCGCCCCGTGAAGCGGACGGACACCTGCATGCTGCCGACACAGCCCACCTGCACCACGCCGTCCGTGGGCTCCATGGCGATGCCGAACTTCACGTGGGACAGGTCCGGCCGCTTCGCGTACAGCGGAATGAGGCCGCTCTCCGCGTAGGCGCCCTCCTCGCGCTCGTACAGGAGGAAGGCCACGTTGACGGGCAGCGCGTCGCGCTTGAGGTCCTCCGCCAGCGCCATCATCACCGCGACGCCGCCCTTCATGTCGGACGCGCCCAGGCCGTGCACGCGCTCGCCTTCGATGCGGGGCGCGCGGCCCACGTCTCCGGGGTGCATGGGCACCGTGTCCAGGTGGCCGATGAGCGCCACCGTGGGCCGCGGGTCCGCCAGCGACCCCAGGAGCAGCGTGTGCCCGACGCGGAAGACCTCGTCGCGGCGGAAGTGCTTCAGCGCCCAGCCTTCCACGTGGTCCGCGATGGGACCCTCGTAGCCAATGGGGCTCTCGATGCGGCACAGCTCGAGCGTCGTCTGGGCGAGGCGGGTGGCGAGGTCAATGGAAGCCATGCGCGAAGCACCTTACTCCCCGCCCGCGTCCGGCACACCGTCCCGTCAGGCGCCGTCCACCAGGTCCTCGAAGGACGTGGCGCCGTCCAGCACGGTGAAGCAGATGCACGCGGGGCCCTGCAGCGCGGTGAAGTCGTGCAGCGAACCGTCCGTCTTCTCCAGCTCGTCGCCGGGCCACACCTCGTGGCCGTTGTCCTCGCGGAAGCCGCCCTCCAGCACCAGGTTCCACTCGCGGCCCAGGTGCGCGTGACGCGGGTAGCGGGCGCCGGGCAGCAGGCGCACGACGGCGGCCATCATCCCCTCGCGCGCCGGGCCCGTCTCCACCGGCATCAGCTCCACGCCCTCCACCGGGCCGGGCATCCAGTTGGCGGGGTCCGACATGGACTCCAGCAGCTCGCGGGCCCGCGCCTCCGTCACGTCCAGGAACGCGGACACCTTCCCGGCCCAGCGGGCGAAGCGGCCGGGCCCTTCCATGTGCCCCATCAGCCGCTGGAGCACCTCGGCCGGAGGCGTCACCGAAGGAACGAGCGTCCCCAGCGCATCCACGGCGGGCGTCAACCGGGCCAGCTCCGCCCGGCAGTGCGCGCAGCCGTCCAGGTGCCGGGCCGCGGCGTCGCGCCGGGCGGGCTCCAGGGTCCCGAGCAGCCACTCGGGAAGGATGTCGTCGAGATGTTCCATGATCTCCTGAAATGCCACGGACGTATCAAGTCGCGTAACATCTATACGCGCCCCCGCCAGCGGCGGATTTCCACCGGCTCACACCGGGACGGCGAACTCGCGCAAGGCCGCGTTGAGGCTGGTCTTCTGGTCGGTGGACGCCTTGCGCTGCCCGATGATGAGCGCGCACGGAACCATGTATTTCCCGGCGGGGAACTGCTTCTCCCGCATGCCCGGAATCACCACGCTGCGCGCCGGCACGCGGCCCTTGTGGATGACCTCCTGGGGCCCGGTGACGTCGATGATCTGCGTGGACGCGGTCAGCACCACGTTGGCGCCGAGCACCGCCTCCTCCTCCACCACCACGCCCTCCACCACGATGGAGCGGCTGCCCAGGAAGGCGCCGTCCTCGATGATGACCGGCGACGCGGAAGGCGGCTCGAGCACGCCCCCCAGCCCCACGCCACCCGACAGGTGGACATGGCGGCCCACCTGCGCGCAGGAACCCACCGTGGCCCACGTGTCCACCATGGTGCCCGCGCCCACCCGCGCGCCGATGTTCACGTACCCGGGCATCACCACCGCGCCCCGCTCCACGAAGGCGCCATAGCGCACGGTGCCCGGAGGCACCACGCGCACGCCCGCCGCCTCCAGGCCCTTCTTCAGGGGCACCTTGTCGTAGAACTCGAAGGGGCCCACCTCCATCACCTGCATCTCCGACACGGCGAAGAACAGGAGGATGGCCTCCTTCACCCAGGCGTTGACCCGCCAGCCTTCCGGGCCCTTCTCCGCGACGCGCAGCTCACCGGAGTCCAGCCGCGCCAGCGTCTCGCGCACGGCCGCCACGGTGTCCGCGTCCTTCAATTTCGCCCGGTCCGCGAACGCCGCGGACACCCGCTGGGAGAGCTCTTCGAGGGATGTCGCCATGACGCGAAGTTGAATCACACTTCAGGTGTCCGCGCCCCTCCTGAGTGTCCACCCGCTGACGCCCTCACGCGTGAGCCGGCGCCATCCCCAGCGCGAGGGGCAGGGTCTGTGTCGTGATTTCCCCGTGAAACGAGGCATCCGCATGAGTGAGCGGTCCGGTGCCCTCCTTCAGGACGACGGCGCCCTGAAGCACGCGGCCCACGGCGGACAGGGGCACTTCCTTCCAGTGGCGGTGGCGAACGAAGGGCGAACTCCGGACGTAGAGGTGTTCCTGGCCGATGAGGGCCACGTACCCCAGGAGCTTCCCGTCCGCCGAGCGGACGCGCATGCCGCTGATGATGGAGCGCCGTTCGGACGGCGTGTCGTCGAAAGCCATCGGTCGTCTCCTCCCGTGAGCGGGAAAGGTGGGGACGGACAGGCGACGCCGCGAGCCGCCCCCCGCCGCCAGGGGCCTGTCCGCCCGTTCCCCCGGGGAAGGGCCGGGGGTGGCGGCCGCCCGGCCCGGAGCCAGGCCGGGCCCTCGCGACCGTGTTTCCCGCGCCCGGGAGGCGCGCTCCCGTTAGCTTGCGCCCGCCATGACGACCTCCGTCTTCCCTCCGCTGCGCGCCGCCTACGACCCGGAGGCCTTCCGGACCACCGCCCACGCCTTGATGGACCAGCTCGCGGACTACCTGAAGGCGGCGCTCGGCGGGGGCGCGATGCCGGTGCTGCCCTGGGCCCCGCCCGCGGTGAACCAGGAGCGCTTCGCCACGGCCTTTCCAGAGGAGCCGCCCCAGGAGCTGGCCCCTGCCTTCGCGGGGTTGATGGCGCGCGTGCTGGAGGGCTCCCACCACCTGCACCACCCGCGCTACGTGGGCCACCAGGTGACGGCGCCCGTGCCGCTCTCCGCGCTCTGCGACGCCGTGTCCTCGCTGCTCAACAACGGCATGGCCGTGTACGAGATGGGCCCCGTCGCCACCGCGATGGAGCACCACGTGCTCGCGTGGATGGCGGCGAAGCTGGGGCTGCCCGTGAGCGCCCGGGGCGTGCTCACCTCCGGCGGCAGCGCGGGCAACCTCACCGCCCTGCTCGCCGCCCGTCAGGCGAAGGCCGGCTATGACGCGTGGAACGGCGGCGCGCACGCGGGCCCGCCCCTGACGGTGCTGGTCCCCCGCTCCGCCCACTACTGCCTGGCCCGCGCGGTCCGCATCATGGGCTGGGGCGAGGGCGGCCTCACCCCGGTGGACGTGGACGACCACTTCCGCGTGCGTCCGGACGCCCTGGAGGACGCGCTCGCCCGGGCCACGAACGCGGGGAAGAAGGCCATTGCCGTGGTGGCCAGCGCGGGCTCCACCGCCACCGGCGCCTTCGACCCGCTGGAGCCCGTGGCGGACTTCGCCCAAGAGCACGGCCTGTGGTTCCACGTGGACGGCGCGCACGGGGCCGCCGCGTCCCTCAGCCCCAAGTACCGCGCGCAGGTGAAGGGCATCGAGCGGGCGGACTCCGTGGTGTGGGACGCGCACAAGGGGCTGCTCATGCCCGCGCTGGTGACGGCCGTCCTCTTCCGCGACGGGGCGCGCTCCTTCGACGCCTTCTCCCAGGAGGCCCACTACCTCTTCCACGGCGACGGCGACGACGCGCGCCCCTACAGCGACGTAGGCCTGCGCACGCTGGAGTGCACCAAGGAGATGATGCCCCTCAAGGTGTACGCGTGCCTGTCCGTGCTGGGCACGCGCGTCTTCGAGGAGGCCGTCACCGCGTCCTACGACCAGGCCCGGCGCTTCGCGGAGAAGCTCACCGCCGCCCCGGACTTCGAGCTGGCGCTGGAGCCCGACTGCAACATCGTCTGCTTCCGCCACACCCCCGCGCACGTGCCCCCGGAAGGCTGGGACGCGCTCCAGGTCCGGCTGCGCGAGGCGTTGGTCTCCCGTGGAAGTTTCTACCTGGTGCAGACGCGGCTGCCCCGGGGGGTGTACCTGCGGACGACGCTCATCCACCCGCTCACCGGGGACGCGGACCTGGAGGCCCTGCTGGACGCACTCCGGAGCGCGGCCCGGCCATGAATTTTGTGTGCAAGGGAGTCGCCCAGGCCGGAAAAATGAGATAGGGCGGGGCCGCCATGCTCGTCTCGCTCGTCATTCCCGTCTACAACGAGATTCCCACCCTGGCGGAAATCCTCCGTCGCTGCACCGCCGTGGACTTCCCCAAGGAGCTCGTCCTGGTGGACGACTGCTCCAAGGATGGCAGCCGCGAATTCCTGCGCCAGCTGTCCGAACAGGGTCTGGACGTCCTCGGCGGCACGCCGAAGAACCGCAACGAAATCCGCGTGCTCTTCCAGGAGCAGAACCAGGGCAAGGGGGCCGCCCTGCGCCGGGGCTTCGCCGAGGCCACCGGGGACATCATCCTCGTGCAGGACGCGGACCTGGAATACGACCCCAAGGACATCCCGCGCGTCATCCAGCCCATCATCGATGGCGAGGCGGACGTCGTCTTCGGCAGCCGGTTCATCGGGTCGCCGCGCCGGGTGCTGTACTACTGGCACACCGTCCTCAACAACATGCTCACCACGCTCTCCAACATGACGAGCGGGCTGAACCTCACGGACATGGAGACCTGCTACAAGGCCTTCCGTGCCGAAGTGCTCCGCTCCGTGCACGTGGAGGAGGACCGGTTCGGCTTCGAGCCCGAAATCACCGCCAAGGTGGCGCGCGGCAACTGGCGCGTCTTCGAGGTGCCCATCAGCTACCACGGGCGTACCTACGAAGAGGGCAAGAAGATTGGCTGGAAGGACGGCGTGCGCGCCCTGTACGCCATCGCGAAGTACTCCGTGAAGCGCTGACGGCCGCCCGGCCGCTTTCCTGGGGGGGATGCGGCCATCACCGGGGGATTCGCGGTTCGAATGCGGAGAAGGGAACAGACGGACGGGTGTGGTTGGTTGTCCAGCGAGCGGCACCCTGAAGGGGTTCCGGCTTTTCTTCCTCCGTATTGCAGCGCGTAGTAGTTTCGACATCGCACTCCGTCTGAAGGGCGGGGAAGTTCCACGGCCCTTCCGAAAGCTTCCGTCCCCGTATGTTCGACTGGCTCCACACCCTGTTTTCGCGCGACCTCGCCATCGACCTGGGTACGGCGAACACGCTCATCTACATCCGCGGCCAGGGCATCGTGTCCAACGAGCCCTCCGTCGTGGCGGTGCAGCAGGACTCGCGCGGCGGCAAGAAGGTGCTCGCCGTGGGCAAGGAGGCCAAGGAGATGCTCGGCAGGACGCCGGGCAACATCGTGGCCATCCGGCCCATGAAGGACGGCGTCATCGCCGACTTCGAAATCACCGCCGCGATGCTGCGCTACTTCATCCAGAGCGCGCACAACCGCAAGACGCTGGTGAACCCGCGCATCATCATCGGCATCCCGTCCGGCATCACGGAGGTGGAGCGCCGCGCGGTGCGTGAGGCGGCCGCCAACGCGGGTGCTCGCGAGGTCTACCTCATCGAGCAGCCCATGGCCGCGGCGATTGGCGCGGGCCTGCCGGTGACGGAGCCCAGCGGCAACATGATTGTGGACATCGGCGGTGGCACGTCCGACGTCGCGGTCATCAGCCTCGCGGGCATCGTGTTCGCCAAGTCCGTGCGCATCGGCGGCGACAAGCTGGACGAGGCGATCATCCAGTACGTCAAGCGCAAGTACAACCTGCTCATCGGTGAGCGCACGGCGGAGCTCATCAAGATGGGCATCGGCACGGCGTACCCGACGGACGAGGTCATGACCATGGAGATCAAGGGTCGCGACCTGGTGGCCGGCGTGCCGCGCACGCTCACGGTGTCCAGCGACGAGGTGCGCGACGCGCTCGCGGAGCCCGTCAACGGCATCGTGGAAGCGGTGAAGCTGACGCTGGAGCGCACGCCGCCGGAACTGGCCGGTGACATCGCCGACAGGGGCATCGTGCTGGCCGGTGGCGGCGCGCTGCTCAAGAACCTGGACACGCTGCTCCGCGAGGAGACGGGCCTGCCGGTGTTCCTCGCGGAGGATCCGCTGTCCGCCGTGGTGATTGGCGCGGGCAAGGCGCTGGAGTCGCTCGACATCCTCCGCCAGGTCTGCCAGCCGGGCTGACGTTCCACCCTGCCCCGCTGCATCGTGACGGCGCCGGACCCGCTTCAGGGGTCGGCGCCGTTCGCGTTTCTACGGTGTCGTCGTGGCGGTGGCGGTCCGGGGCAGCGGCAGCCCGGTGGGGGTGACGATGCGCGCCTCGCAGTTGGGGCGGCGGCCCTCCCGGTCGTTCTCCCGGCGGGTCTGCTCCTCCACGAGAGAACCCCTCAGCATGATTCCCGGCGGCAGGGTCTGCACCACCTGGGTGTCCATGCAGGCGTCGAAGGCGCGCCGCATCCAGGGGCTGGCGGCGCGGACCGCGAAGCCGCCCAGTGCGTCCATGCGGGTGAGACCGTCCAGCCGCTGCGTGAACACCGGGTAGCCCTCCGTCGCGTCGCGCCGGGCGTGGACCAGGGTGGCGGCGGCGCGCAGGCCCGGGTCCAGGCGGAGGAGCTCCGACCCGGTGTCGCGCGAGCTGGGCACGGCGTGGTTGCGCAGCGGCTCGCGCGCGAGCATCAGCGGCAACGAAGCGTTGAAGAGGTTCTTCGCACGCGCATCCCCCACCCGCGTGAGCTCCAGGGCGAGCAGCGCGGCGACTTCCGGGTCCAGGCGGGACAGCACGGCCTCGGACTCGCCCACGGCCTGCTTCAGCGCGCGCTTCGGGTCCTGAAGCACGTCCCGGGTGAGGCGCAGCACGGCGCGGTTCACGGGGGACGTCACCACCGCGAGCTCCGCCTCCTTGGGCAAGCCCTGGCCGGTGAGCAGGTCCAGCAGCGCCATCCGCTCCGGCTGGCGCGCCAGGGCGGAGGGAATCCAGTCCGGCATCACGTAGGACGTGTGCTCGGGCCCGGCGGCCGCGGCCGTGCGTCCGGCCAGCACCAGGAAGCCCCAGGTCCGGTGGCGTGGGTCCTCTCCATAGCGGCGCACGAGGGTGGTGGCCGCGTCGCGCAGTTGCGCGCGAAGGAAGATGCGCACGTCCAATTCCAGCGCCTCCAGGTTCGCCGGGGGGTGCTTCTCCACGAGGGTCCGCAGCAGCCTCGACGTCTCGACGGCGAACTCCTGGCGCTCGCTGTCACCCCAGACGCGCGAGTCCCCCAGCTCGAAGCGCCACCGCGCGTCCAGCCACGCGCGGCCCACGTCGGGCGAGTCCGGGAAGCGCTTCGCCAGCTCCTGGTACGCGGCGACGGCCTCCGCGGTGCCCAGGGGCGGCGGGCTCGCGCGCTGCAGGTAGAGGGCCGCCAGCGGCGAGTCCGGGTGCTGCTGCGCGTGCTCCGTGTAGCGGGCGCGGGCCGAGTCCCCTTCGCCGATGAAGCGCATCAGCGCCAGCGCCAGCGCTTGCGCACCCGGGTCTTCCTGCCAGGTGTGCATCAGCATCGCCGCGAAGCCGCGCGTGTTGCGCCAGCGCAGGGCGTCCGGGAGGTTCACCGGCACCTGTGAGTCCATGAGGAGGAAGGCGCGCGCGGCCATCTCCCGCGCGAGGGTGTTCTCCGCCTCCACCTGCGCGACGGCGGACGCCACGCGGCTCGCGGCCTCCCAGCGACCCGATTCCGCGTAGGCGCGCGCGGCGGCTTCCCAGTTCGCGGCCTGGACGGAGAGCTGCTCGCCCGGCTGGAGCACCATGGCGCTCTCCGGCAGGGACCTGGAATACGGGCTCGCGTAGGTGCGGCCCTGCTCCGGGACCGCCTCCAGCATGGCCGCGCCCTTCACGTTGAAGAGGATCCGCTCGCCTTCGGTCGGCAGCATCACGTCCTCGATGACGGACTCCTGGCCGGGCCAGGTCGCCACCGCGCGGAGCCGTTCATCGCCCAGCTTCACGCGCCCCTGCTCCTGCGTCCCGGGCGCCACCACCCAGTGCTCTCCGCCGATGCGCACGTCCACCGGCCGCGACAGGCCATTGACGACCGTCACGGCGCGCATGCTGCGCGCGTCCAGCCACACCGCGCCCAGCCCCGCCAGGGCGCAGAGCCCCAGCGCCATCCCGGCCAGGGCCCCCGCTCGGCGGCGCGACCTTCCGGGCGACGGAGGCACCTGCCCGATGACCTGGATGGGCGCATTGCCGTCCGCGCGCACCAGGTAACCGTCCAACGGCCACACCGGAACGCCCAGCACCGTCACCGTGCGCTCGGCGACGAAGGGCGCGTTCGGGGCGGCGCCGCGCGCAGGCGCCCCCTTCCACCGGACGCCCGTCCCCAGCACGGAGGACGTGACTGGCGGACGGCCCGCGATGACGAAGGCGCCCCGGTCCTCCACCAGCGCCGCCAGCAGCTCCCGCTTGGGCCCCGGCGGCTCCTGCTCCAGCCGGCGGGAGAGCACCGCGTGCACTGCCCAGGCGTCGCCTCGCGCGAGCGCCTCCGACAGCGCGGCGTCCGGCAGGAGCTCCGTCAGACGCGGCGCGCGCTCCAGCAGGCCGCTGGGGTCAGAGACAGGGGTGAGGGACATGGGCCCGCATTCAACCGGGTGCTGACGGGGGGAAGGCAAGCCCCCGAGCCTTGAATCCCGTCAGGCCCCCGGGCCTCCACGCTGTCCGCCTCCCGCCCGACGCGGTCCAAACCTGTCCGACTGTCGGACAGGTTCGTGCGGTGCGCCGCTGGCGGGGGAGGCCAGCTCTCGTGCCTTGAATCCCGGCAGGCCTCGGCCCGAAGCTCCCGCGCCATGGACGCCTTCGACCTCGTGATCCTCTCCATCATCGTCGCGCTCGGGCTGGGGCGCTTTCTGGTGATGCGCGACCAGCGCAACGCGCCCCCGGCGGAGGACACGGCCCCCCGCAAGCCGACGCCCCAGCGCATCGCCGGGCGCGTCCTGTTGGGGTACGCCTACGCGATGGCGCTGTTCATCCTGGTCCGCTTCCTCCTCAGCCGGCTGTGACGGGGCCCGGCTTGCGTCCCGGTCCGAGCGCGCTGGATGCCTTCCCCCATGAACCCATGGCCCGTGTCGGGGGTGGTGTCCTTCGCGCCAGGCGCGTCCCTGCGCCGCCGGGATGAGCGCGGCCCCTCGGAGGGCGTCATCGACCGGCGGCGCCTGACGCCGCTGCGAATCACCTACAGCCTGCTGCTCGCGTATCCGTTCTGCGCGGCCGACACGGCCCTGGACCTCTCCCTGGGCCCCTGAGCGCACGAAGCGCCCGGGGCCCCAGGTGAGAGGCCCGAGCCACCGTCAGTGCTTGCCGTACTCCAGCTTCACGCCCTTGCGCTGCGCGTAGATGTACGCCTCCATCGCGCGCATCTTCGGGTCGCCGTCCGCCAGCGGCTTGCCGCGCACCGGGTTCTCGATGCACCAGTTGATCATGTCGCGCAGCAGCGCCACGCGGCCCAGCTGCACCTGGTACTTCGGATAGGTCTCCGGGTGGGTGTTGGCGCCGTCCGGATGGCACATGTCGCACGACACGCCCACCGTGCCGCCCAGCGCCTCCGCGTCGTGGAACACGCGGTGGCCCTCCTTCACGGCGGCCTGCACGGAGTCCGCCCACACCTGCTCGTCGCGCTCGGAATACGCGCCGTAGGTGTGGCCCGTCTGGAGGTTCACCTTCTGCTGCTGGGGCACCGCCTTCGCGCCCGTCTCCGCGCCCACGCCGCCCGGGCGCACTTCATTGCCCGAGGGCTTCGAGCCGGGGTTGGGCTGGGGCGCGGGCGAGGGTGACTTCTTCGTGGCGGGGGGCGTGGCCTGCGCCAGCACCGGACCGGGCACGTCGTCCCAGTTCGCGTCCGGGTTCTTCTTGCGCCAGTCATCCATCAGCTGCGCGGTGGCGGTGATGGCCTGGGCGCGGCTGAGCTTCTGGCCGTCCTTCACGCCGGGCACTTCCATGGACGTCTCACCGTCGCACAGGCCCAGCACCAGGTTGCCGTCCTTCGACGCGGGCAGGACGTGCTTCGGCAGCGGTTCGGGCTTCGGCTCCGGAGACGTGGCGAGCGCCACGCCGCCGGCGAAGGACAGGGCCGCGCACGGGACCACGAGCAGCTTCATTCGCAGGTTCATGGGAGGGGGTTTCCTCTTCCGGTCCTAGTAGGTGGGCAGCTTGGGCTTGGGGGGCGCGGACTGCTTGCCATTGGAGCCCAGGTAGCTGGCGCGCACGGTGATGGGGGCGCGTTGCCAGAGGTTGTAGACCTTGTCCACGAGCCCCGCCTCCAGCACGTCCATGCGGCCGGTGCCGCAGCCGTCGAACTGGCTGAACGGATCCGCGCGGTTCATGGGCACCGTGAGCGCGGGCAGGCCTTCCGGCGCGTACGGCCACGGCCACGCGGTGGAAAGCATCCCGTGGAAGGAGATGTTGCCAATGCGGTTGCTGAGCAGCTGGTGCGTGTGGCCGTGGATGACGGTGACCTTCTCGTACGGCTTGAGGATGGCCTGCACCTCGTCCGCGTCGTCGGTCCAGAAGTTCCAGGGCTTGTAATACTTGTAGAGCGGCGAGTGGCTGAAGACGATGAGCGGCGTGTTCTTCGCCACCTTGGCCAGGTCGTTCTGGAGCCACTGGCGCTGCTCGGCGCCGACCTCGAAGCGGGACTGGATGCCATTGTCCAGGCCGGCGACGATCTTCATGCGCTCCATGGGGGACAGCTTCCGCTCCGTCCAGAAGTCCTTCTCGTGGATGGAGTTGAGCACCACGAAGTGCACGCCCTTGTGGTCGAAGGAGTAGTTGGGCGCGCCGAACAGGTCGCGCCACAGCTCGCCCATGTCCAGGAACCAGTCGTGCTCGCCCACCATCATCTTGATGGGGGCCTTCACGGACTTGAGGATTTGAGCGCCCAGCTTGAGCTCACCGGCCTGGCCCAGCTGCGCCAGGTCACCGCCGAAGAGGACGAAGTCCGGCTGGGGGTCCAGCGCGTTCACGTCGTCCACGGCCTTGAGGATGGCGCGCACGAAGCGGTCGTTGAGCTTGTTCTCATACAGGTGCGTGTCGGAGATGTACGCGAAGGAGAACTTCGGCTTCTCCCCCTGCGCCTCCGCCACGTTGACCCATTGGAAGCTGTTGGGCGTGAGCTTGCCCATGCCCGCCACGATGCCGGCGGAGATGCCGGCGACGCGCATGAAGGCGCGGCGGTCCAGCTTCTTCAGGCCCTCGAAGAAGGCCTCGCGCTCGGCGTAGTGCTTCGTCTCGATGCTCTGGAACTTGTTGGCCATGGCGCGCCTCCGTTACCGCTGTTGGGTGGTCGTCACCGGGGTGACGTCGCCGTAGATGCCCAGGTCCGCCGGATTCTTCACGCTCAGGTCCGGGTTCGGAGCCAGGTCGCCCAGGTTGCCCTTCTTGCCCAGGGCGATGGCGTTGTCCCGCTCCGGCCGGGTGTTCTTCCGGGCGCGCTGCTTCGCCAGCTGCTCCTTGTTGAGCTTGTCGAACTTCGTGTCCGTGAGCGTGAAGAGGAACGCCACCAGGTCGTCGATTTCAGGCTCCGTGAGCCCCAGCCGCTGCATCCCCCCGTCGAGGAAGGGATTGGCCACGCCGCCCTTGTTGTAGTGGTCCATCACGTCCCACAGCGTGGTGAGCGACCCGTCGTGCATGTACGGGCCGGTGATGCCCACGTTGCGCAGGGTGGGCGTCTTGAACGAGCCCACGTCGTTCTCCTGCTTGGTGACGAGGAAGCGGCCCAGCTCGGAGAACTCCGAGTTGAGCGCCAGCTCGTCGATCTGCTTCTCGTCGCCGGTGCGCACCACCTGCACGCCCTTGCGCGCCAGGGTGACGAAGTCCTGCTTGTGCGCGGCGACGCCGACGTTGTGGAACTTCTGGTCGCTGAACAGCGGGGAGACCGCGTTGCCCGCGTGGCAGGAATTGCAGCGCGCCTTGCCGTTGAAGAGCGCCCAGCCGTTCTTCTCCGATGCGGTGAGCGCCTTGGCGTCCCCCATGATGAACTTGTCGAAGCGCGCGTCGCCGGAGAACTGCATCCGTTCGAACGCGGCGATGGCGACGGCCAGGTCGTCGAAGTTCGGCTCGCGGCCGAAGACCTTCTGGAAGTCGGTGACGTATTCGGGGATGCCGCGCACCTTCTTCACGACGGTGTCCGGGTCCGGCATGCCCATCTCACGCGGGTTGAGGATGGGCAGCTTCGCCTGGTCCTCCAGCGTGCCCGCGCGGCCGTCCCAGAACTGGGTGGCGTTGAAGAGGGCGTTGAGCACAGTGGGGCTGTTGCGCGTCACCTTCTGCTGCTTGACGCCCTCCGACAGCGGCTTGCCGTCGGTGAAGCCCAGCTCCGGCTCATGACACGTCATGCAGGCCACGGTGTTGTCCACCGACAGGCGCTTTTCCCGGAAGAGCTTCTCGCCCAGCGCCACCCGCTCCGGCGTGGGCTCCGAGCCCTTGGGCACCGCGAGCCGCCACAGCGTCGCGGAGACACCCGGCGGCAGCCGCGGCGGTGTCGCTGTCGCCTGCGGTGTTGGTGGAGACGCTGCCAGTCCCACGCCGGAATTGAGAACCACGGCGAGCACCGTGACGACGCCCGAAGGCAGCCGCATGACACTCCTCCCACCCGTTCTCTGGAGTCGCCGCGGGACATCCGCGCGGTCCGAGGCCGGTACGGCGCATTTCAGGCAACTCGCGCGAACCGTTCAATGGTTGCTCGGTCGTTGGGGAGGGGGAAGTGTCTGGGATTGGAAGTTCCCGCGACGAAAAACCCGCCGGAGCGGGATGTTCCCGCCGGACGCAGGCGCGTCCCGGGCACACGCAGCGCTGCGCTCCCGCCTGCCTGTTTCATGTGCCGTCCGGCGATAAGTCAGCCACATGACAGGGGAATCCCTCCCAGTTCAATCCATGGCACAGCCACTGCACTCCGGGTGAATCGCAGTCAAACCCCCAGTCCTCAAGGACAAGACCATGGCCGACACACAGATCACCCTGTATCGCGACACCAACTTCGAAGGGCGCAGCATCGTGCTGACGACGTGCGGCTCCTCGAACCTGGGCAACGACTACGGCTTCAATGACCAGACGTCCTCCATCAAGGTCCAGAGCGGCATCTGGCTCGTCTACAGCGACTCGAACTACGGCGGCTCCGTCTACGTCCTGACCCCGGGCGAGTACCGCAGCCCCGGCACGTGGGGCGGTTCGGGCGACTCCATCTCCTCCGTGCGTCCGCTGCCGGGCGTGCAGGGGACCAACATGGCCATCCTCTTCCAGGACTCGAACTACGGGGCGCGCATGGTCGCCGTCACGGGCTCCTTGGCGTCGCTGAGCGACATCGACTTCAACGACCAGGCGTCCTCCGCCATCATCCTGGGCGGAACCTGGCTGATGTATAAGGACTCGAACTTCAAGGGCACCACGTGGAGCGTCTCCGCGACCGGAGGCGCCGGCCACAACGGCTACTACCCGAGCGCCAACGGCTTCTTCGACAACGACGCCGTCTCCTCCATCATGCCCGGGTAGACCGCTCCGCTGGCTTGATATCCGAAAGGGATTGCCCCCTCCCCGCTGCTGGCACGTCCCAGGGGACCGGCATGGGGTCCAACGCTCTCCGTCCTGTTTGAAACAGGAGGCTGGGCCCTATGCTGCGCGGGTTTCCTGGACAAGGACCCTGCGATGGCCGGCTACTGCGCGACACATAAAGGATTCTACCCCGGCGCCACGTGTGACAAGTGCGCCTCCGGGACGACGGTCTCCGAGGGGGGCAGCGCGTCCGTCAAGACGGTGACGCCGACCCCCGTCCGGCCCCAGCCCCGGGCGCAGTTCTCCATTCCCACTGGCCCCCCGTCACAGCCGGTGACGCAGAACGTGGTGAAGGTGTCGTCCCCGCCGCCCACGTTCACGGGCAGCCCGCCGCCCAAGCTCGTCTCCCCGCCGGTGCCGAAGAAGGTCGTATCGCCCCCGCCCTCCGTCGTCGTGCCGAAGCAGGTCGAGCCGAAACCGCCGACGCCGGTCCCCATGGTGAACAAGATCGCCGCGTCGGTGGAGCTGGCCTCGTCGTCGCAGCCCGTGGTCACGACGGAGACGAACAAGTCCTCGGCGGTGCCCAAGGAGCAGATGGACGCCTTCATCGACGGGCTCGTCGCGCTGCGGCCCGAGGTGGGCTTCCCCCTCTTCACCATCTGCGACAACAACAGCTTCCACACCACGGGCTACTTGTGGGGTTTCTACGCCGTGAAGGCCCTGAAGGCGCGCGGCAAGCTGGACGGCCCCGTGATGGTCCTCAACTTCGACAGCCATTCGGACGCGGGCTCGCAGTCCGCCCGGTTCGTCGCCAGTGACCGCTGGGGCGGCATGCTGGTGAACGCCATCAAGGCGGAGGGCGTCCCCGGCGGCTACCTGTCCACGTTCAACCACCCCAAGGGCACGGGCAACCACTTCGTCTCCGCGGGTGGGACGGTCGGCTCCGCGCCATCCAAGCCCACCATCTCCCTGGAGGACCTGGCCATCGGCGACCTCCAGGCCCGGGAAGCCCGGCTGCGGGAAATCTTCGCCACCTTCTGGGAGGCGGTGCAGACGCACTTCGGCCAGCCCATCAAGTACGTCTTCTACACCATCGACCGGGACGTGCTGCTCAACAGCTTCACGCAGTGGGGCGACGGCGCCATCAACGGTCCCACGGACCTGGTGCCCTACCTGCGCGCCGCGCTGGGGCCCCTGCTCGTGGGGACGGAGGCCAAGCCCGCGGCCGCGAAGCTCATCGGCTTCGACATCACGGGGATGCCGGAGACGCGCGAGCGCATCGACGGGCGCAAGCCCGCGGACGGCTTCGAGAACCCGCCCAAGGTCTGGGACAACATGCGGACGGAGCTGGCGTCGATGCGCGAGTTCGCGGGCACGCTCCCCACGCCCGACAGCGCGCCCCTGAACAACCTCATCTTCTTCAGCGGCAGCATCAGCTACACGGCCGTCGCCGCGTTCCAGTCGCTGCCCATGGCGACCGCGGACTGCACCGACTACGTGAGCACGCTCTCCAACCTGCTCAAGGGTCCGGTGGCGGCAGGCCCCTGGACCTACCTGCTGTGCCGGCAGAAGCCGCCCATCTACAACCATGGCTGGAAGCCGTTCTCGCTCTACCGGGTCGCCTCCGGAATCTCACCCGCGAAGCGCGGCGCCATCATGACCCAGCTCGGGGCCCCCACGCCGGTGGGAGGCTTCGCCTGCACGGCTTCGGTGACGGATGCCAGGCTCATGGATCCGCCGAAGGTGCTCGTCGCGGACATGGTCGAGAAGCGGGGCGCGTTCGCGGAGTACCACCCGGACGTGCACTGAGTCAGGGCTCGGGGACACGCAGGTCGCGTGAGCGCAGCAGCATGGCGGACGCGGTGGCAGGAGCGAGCACCGATGCGACGATGATGCTCCAGTCCCACGGTCCTCGCGCGCGGGCGGCGTTGAAGGCGAGCGCCTGCACCAGCGTGAGACATGCGTCCGCGGTGGTGAGCCGTCCCAGCAGCGTGGCCAGCCCGTCACGCCAGCGGCGCAGGAGGAAGAGCAGGCCCACGACGAGCCCCACGTCGAACGCCACCCAGCCCCACTGCACCCACGGCGAGGGGAACCAGTGGGCGCTCATGGGCAGCGCGAGCAGCAACGTCCACGGCATCAGCAGCGCGGTCAGCGTGCGCACGAAGAAGCGCGGCCTGCGCAGCAGCGTGACGAGCCCGAACTTCACCAGGCTCCCCCGCGCGAAGGCCCGGAGCGCGTCGTAGATGGCCCACGTCGCCGGTTCGTCCTTCGGGTGCGACAGGTAGAGGGTCACCCAACGGTTGGGGCGGAACTTGGCCTTGAAGGCGCGCAGGCCCTCGAAGTCGAACAGCGGGCGTCCCGCGCTGCGTGCGAACCGCAGCCACGGCCGCACCGGGCCCGCGAGCGGCGCCAGTCCCAGCGTCACGTACCGGCGCCCGTTCAGCGCGGCGGCGCGCATCGCGGCGTCCACCAGCGTCTCCGCCGTGCCGTTGGGCGCGGAGGGTTCACGCAGCAGGTCCTGGAGGAACCAGCCGTCGCGCGCGTACACGGGCGTCACCGACAGGAAGCCCACCACGCGGCCCTCCACCTCCGCCACGAAGGCGCGGCGCTCGCGGGCGAAGGCGTCCGGCGCCAACCCCACCAGGAAGCCCATGGTCGCCATGCGGCGCGACGCCAGCCAGTGCTCGGCCAGCACCTCCACCGCCGCGCGCAACGGATGGCCTTCCGTCTCCATCACCTCCGCGGGCACCTCGCGCACGCGCACGCCGTGGGAGCGCGCGCGGCGGAGCTGTTCGCGCAGGCTGCGGCTGCCCTTCACCACCGCGTCCCAGTCCGCCGGGTCCCACACGGGTTGCTCGCCAATGGGCAGCTCCTCGAACGGGACGAGCTTCGAGAAGCGCGACTCGGTGGCGAAGAAGCTCACGCGCCGGCCCGCGCTCCGGGCCGCCCGGTGGAAGGCCTCCACCACGTCGTGCACGCGCTCCGTCGCCGCGATGGGGCCACCTCCCGCCACCCATGCACCGCCCGTGTCCACGTAGGCGATGCACCCGTCCCCTTCCGGCGCGAACCAGTACTGGAAGCCCGGCTGCAGCACCTGGAAGGACGTCGCGTTCCAGCCGTGATGCTTGAGCAGCGCCAGCACCCGCTCGCGCGCGTCTCCTGAGGTGTCCCGGGGGTCAGCCATGGTGTTTGCATTCAAACTACGTCCCAGGGGACGGCCCCGCCAGCCAAAGCCACGCGGGGAGACAGGGCCCTCCCTGGACGGAACGTGTGGAAGTGCACCGTCTCCGGGTGGAGTGCGCGGGGAATGGATCCAATCCGGCCGCTCCCACGCACTACAGGAAGACGTCCCGCGCATTTTCCGGAGCCGTGAGCCGTGCCCCCACCCCGTCCCATCCCGTTCACCGGGTTGCTGTTCGCCGTGCTCCTGCTGCCGGTCGCGGCCTCCGCGCAGGTGCGAACCAACGTCGCGCGGCTGCTCGCCTCGGACGCGGCGGAGGTCATCGACGCGCCGGTGGTGGGACTCCAGCGCACGGCGCTGCCGCTGTTCGCCGGGTTCTCCGTGGACACGTCCCTCTACGCGGACGCGCTGCTCGCGCCGAACCTGGGGCTGCGGTGGGCGCTGGCCGCCGGGCCGCACCGGGTGGCGCTGGGCGCGCGCTACACGCACTTCGTGGGCGCGTCGGCGTACTCCGGCGAGGTGGAGTCGCAGGAGCCCGCCATCCAGAGCTTCACGCCGGAGCTGTCCGGCCCGGCCTTCTATGCCGTGTATGGCCTGTCGCTGGGTCCGGTGCTGGTGCAGGGCGAGGCGCGCTATGCGCGGTACGACTCCGACTACCTGGCCTTCACCGGCGCGGTGGCGTGGAACTTCACCGGGGCGTGGTCGCTCATCGCCGAAGGCGGCATGCGCGTGAAGGGCGGCGCGAAGCTGAAGGCCGCCGCGGGCGTGCGCTACGGCGGCGAGCACTTCGGCCTGGCGCTGGGCGCGGCCTACGTGGACCTGAGCGACCCGGCGCTCCCGGGCGAGGACCTGCCGGTGCTGCCCACCTTCGACCTGTCCTGGAGCTTCCGATGATGCGGCGGTTCGTCCTGTGCGCGGCCGGCGCGCTGCTGGCGTCGTGTTCGGCGGAGATCAACGTGGAGACGGCGCCGTTCACCCAGACGGTGCCGGTGACGTCGGTGCTGGCGCCGGTGTACGCGGAGGTGGCGCTGGACCTGCCGGAGGAGACGCGGGACCTGTCGGTCGTCACCGTCAACACGGTGCAGGCGGCGCTCACGGTGGTCAATCCCTCTCAGGCGCTGACGCTCCAGATGAGCGCGCGGCTGTCCTTCACGGGGCAGGCGGAGCCGGGCACGCCAAAGACATACACGGAGGCCAACCTGCCGCCGTACTACGCGGCGTCGACGTTGCTGCTGACGCCGCGCGCGTTCGCGCCCAACAGCCGCACGCCGCTCACCGTGGACAACCCGGCGCTGAAGCAGGCCCTGGGCAAGCAGCGCGTGTGGCTCATCGTGGAGAACACCGTCACGCGGACCAGCGGCCTGCCCACGGGCGGGCTGCCGGTGAACATCGTGCTGGAGAACATCGTGTTCAGCGCCAACGTCACCAAGACCTTCCCGGGGCTGGGCGGGGCCTTGGAGGTCGGCGGACTTTAGGGCCGGAGCCGGGCCCCCATGGGACGGCCCTCCCATCGAGGGGCCCGGCTTGTAGTACCGCTGGCGGTGCCGGAGGTCGCGCTCACGGAGGAGGCTGGAGGAAGCGCGCGAAGGCCTGCACACAGAACTCCGTGAAGGCGCGCACCTTGGCGGGAACGAGCCGGCGGTGCGGATGGACCAGGAAGATGCCACGCCCGGCCACCGGGGCTTCCGGCAGCAGCGTCACCAGCGTGCCCGCGCGCAGGTCGTCCAGCACCAGATAGCCGGGCAGGTTGGCGATGCCCCGTCCCTGGAGGACGGCCTGCCGCAGGATGAGGTTGTTGTTGGATTGGAAGGGCCCGGAGACCCGCAGGCTCTGTCGGCCCTCAGGACCTTCGAACCGCCACGCCATGGGCGAATGCCCGCGCTTGAAGGTCAGGCAGTCGTGCTCCAGCAGGGCGTCTGGCGTGCGCGGCGTCCCGCGCCGCTGGAGGTAGGCGGGGCTCGCGCACAGGACGCGCTGCTCCGGGCCGAGGCGCCGCACCACCAACGTGCTGTCCTCCAGCGCGTCCGCGATGCGGATCGCCACGTCGAAGCCCTCCTCCACCAGGTCCACCAGCCGGTCGCTGGCGTCCAGGTCCACCCGCACCTCGGGATGGGCGGCCTGGAACGCGGCGGCCATCGCGCCGACGTGGACCTCGCCCAGCACCGCGGGCGCGGCGATGCGCAGCAGGCCCCGGGGCGTTTCATCCAGGGCCGTGACGGACAGCGCGGCGTCCTCCAGTTCCGCCAGCACCCGGCGGCAGTGCGCGTAGAAGACGCTGCCGGCCTCCGTGAGGCTCACGTGGTGCGTGGTCCTCTGGAGCAGCCGCGCCCCCAGGCGCGACTCCAGGTGGGCCACCTGCTTGCTCACCGCGGAGGGCGTCAGGCCCAGCCTTCGCGCCGCCGCGGAGAAGCCGCCGTCCTCCACGGCCCGCACGAAGGCGTGCAGCGGCATCACCTCGTCGAAGAGCAGGGGGTTCGGCTTTTTCCGCTGGGGCACAGGCGTCGTTCCTCGGGACCACGTTCCCAATCCCGCTCCCCCGGCGCAAGAGATGGGCATCGGGGACGCCCACCGCGTCCCCCTCTGGAGGAGCACCCATGCGGACACCTTCCCCCGAATCCGGACACCTGTTCGGCCTCACCGACGGCGAGGCCGGCTACGCCCTGCTGCGCATCACCCTGGGCCTCAACATCCTGCTGCACGGCGTGGTCCGGCTGGTGGGGGGCCCCGGGGCCTTCGCCGACGGACTGGTGAAGGCCTTCGAAACCTCCCTGCTGCCCGGGGCGCTGGTGCGGCCCTTCGCGTGGGTGCTGCCCTTCGCGGAGACGGCGGTGGGCGCGCTGGTGCTGGTGGGGCTGCTGACGCGCCAGGCGCTCGCGGTGGGAGGGCTGCTGATGCTGGCGCTCGTGTTCGGCACGGCGCTGAGGAGCGAGTGGGAGATGTTGAGCGTGCAGATGCTCTACGTGGGCCTCTACGCCGCGCTGCTGGGCACCGCTCGCTTCAACGCCCTGGCCCTGGACCGGCTGCGCCTGTCCGCGCCGGCCGCGACGACCCGGAGCGCCCCATGAGCACCCGGCGCCAGTTCCTGTCTGGGACCGCCGTGGCGGCCGGCGCGCTCGCGGTGTCGGGGGCCGTTGCCGCGGAAGCCCCCGCGCGCGGCACGCCGAAGGCCTCCGCGAAGAAAGGCTTCTGGCCGGGAGGCGCACGGCTGGCCATCTCCCTGTCGCTCCAGTTCGAAGCCGGCGCGCAGCCCGAGCGCGGCGCGAGCAGTCCGTTCCCGCCCATCGACGCGAAGTACCCGGACCTGCCGGTGGCCACCTGGTACGAGTACGGCGTGAGGGAGGGCATCCCCCGGCTGCTGGAGATGTTCTCGCGGCGGGGCGTCCAGGTGACCTCGCACATGGTGGGGCAGGCGGTGGAGCGCAACCCTGCGCTGGCGAAGGAGATCGTGGAGCGCGGACACGAGGCCGCCGCGCATGGACAGACCTGGACGCCACAGTTCTCCATGACGCCCGAGGAGGAGCGCGCCTCCTACGAGGCCAACGTGCGCGCCATCCAGCGAGCCACGGGGCAGACGCCGGTGGGCTTCAATGCCTTCTGGATGCGCGGCACGCCCCGGACGCTGGAGATCCTCCAGGACCTGGGGTTCCTGTATCACATTGACGACGTGAGCCGGGACGAGCCCTTCGTCGTGGACGTGCGGGGCAAGCCCTTCGCGGTGGTGCCCTACACGCTGGGGATGAACGACATCCTCAACTTCGAGTCGCGCAATTACACCGCCGACCAGTTCGCGAGCGAGCTCAAGAACGAGTTCGACGCGCTGTATGCCGAAGCGGGCGAGCGCCGCAGGATGATGTCCATCAGCATGCACGACCGCATCTCCGGCAGGCCGGGCCGCGTGAAGATGCTGGAGGAGTTCATCCGCTACGCGCAGCGCCAGCCGGGCGTCTGGTTCGCGCGGAAGGACGCACTGGCGCGCTGGACGCTGGAGCAGGCCGGAACCTGAGCAGCCGCCATCCTGGCCGGGCGGCTCCCCGGGCCGCCCCCTCAGGAACCGTCGTCCTCCGCGTCGTCCCCGCCCCCGTCATCCGCGGGCGCGCGGCCGAGCAGCCGGTCCACCTCCGCGTGCGCGCCCTCCGCCTGGGCCGCGCTGATGCGCTTGTACGTCTTGAGCGCGTCCACCACGCGGTGCGCGTGCTTCCACAGCGCGCGGGAACCACTGGCCGGCGAGCGCTTGCGTGGAGACGGCAGCATCGCGGCCAGCACCGCGCCCTGCGCCACGGAGAGCTGGGACGCGGACACGCCGAAGTGCTCGCGCGCGCCCGCCTCAATCCCATACACGCCGTTCCCCCACTCCACCACGTTGAGGTACAGCGTCAGGATGCGCTGCTTCGTCAGCGCCTCTTCCAGCCGGTGCGCCAGCACCAGCTCCTTCAGCTTGCGCAAGAGGCTGCGGTCCGAGGACAGCCAGAGGTTCTTCGCCAGCTGCTGCGTGAGCGTGGACGCCCCCCGC
>NZ_RAWE01000105.1 GCF_003611695.1 Corallococcus carmarthensis
GCGTGACGCCCCGGGGCGGGGCGGGGGCGCGGTCGACAGCGCCCGTCTGGGCAAGCGCGAGACTGGGGAGGAGGGCGAGCAGCGGCAGGTGGCGCATACGGCCCGGGACTCTAGGGGTGAGCCGTCCCGGGACAAGCGCCGTCTGTCACCAGTCCTCGGTACCCGACACGTTATCCAACGGATCATCCCCGGAGTGCTTCTTGACGGACTGTCGGGAGTTGCCGCCCCGGTCCTCCGAACCCCAGTCCTCCGCGCCGTTGCGGTTGTCCAGGGGGTCGCTCTTCTTGATGACCTGTTCGCCCTCGGTGTTGATGAGCTGGTTGACCACCCGCTCCATCTCCGACTTGAGCTGTCCGTACTCGTCGCCCTGGAGCACCAGCTTGCGCGAGCCCAGGCGCTTGCCGCTCTTCACGTCGAAGAGGCCCACCGCCAGCTCCGTGCCCCGTTCCGGGATGACGCGCACGGTGCCCACCATGGCGCGGTCCAGGCTCAGCGACTTGCCCAGCGAGACGACCGCGTTGGCCGGCTTGTCGCTGGCGCGTGACACGTCCGGAACCACCTTGTCCAGCTGCGCGTCGTAGGCCTTGTAGGTGGCCGTCGGCACCAGCGCGGCGACGACGTCCACGTCGTCCGGCGTCACCTCGGCGATCTGCCCGAACTGACGGAAGCCCGGCCGCTCCATGCGCACCAGGTGCTTGCCCACCGGCAACGTGGGCAGCGTCAACGGCGTGTAGCCCACCACTTCTCCGTCCACGTAGACGCGGGCGCCCGCGGGCCGGGACTTGAAGGTGGCGCTGCCGCGCAGCTGCGAGGTGCGGCTCGTCGCCACCTGCACGCGCAGGCTGATGAAGTCCCGGCTGAAGCGCTTGGGGTTCAGCTCGAAGGTGGGGTTGAGCGCCATCAGGTCGATGAGCAGCAGCTTCGCCTCCTCCACGTCGCCCCGCAGCTGGAGGATGGCGCCGTGCAGCGCCAGCGCGTCGCACAGCGGGAAGCAGGAGGTCATCGACGCGACGGAGCCCTCCAGCTCCTTGAGGGTGGCGCGCACCTTGCGCTCCGAGTCCTCGTAGTCGCGCGCCTCGAAGGCCTTGACGCTCTCCTCGTAGCCCTTCTTCGCGCGCTGGAAGGACGCCTGCGCCGCCGGGTCGTCCGGCAGGCCGAAGAGGTCGCGCGGCTTGCGCACGGAGTAGCTGGCGAAGTTGCCGAGCGCGTCGTTCATGTAGCTCTCCATCTGCACCCCGGAGGACTCGGACGACGGGTCCATGGGGATGAGCAGCGCGGAGATGCGACCCGCCGGAGGCGAGGAAGACAGCGCCAGGGCGGGGAGCAGCACGAGCGCGAGCGGAAGGGCTTTCATGAGGAGTCCTGTGCGCTTGACGCCCGGGCTAGAAGGAAATTCCACCGGGCAGACCATTCACCGGGTTGAAGCCGGAGCCGCGGTCCGTCGTGGCCACGTACACCACGCCCGCAGTCACGGCCGCCACGCCCGCCGCCGCCGCCCAGAACCAGGGCTTGCGCAGCACGGAGTCGCCGGAGGACACGGACTCCTTCTCCTCCTTGCGGTTCTGGGGCAGGGCGGAGCCCGCGAGGAAGGTGTGCAGCTGGTCCGCGGCGGCGTCCGCGCTGCCCTTGCCGTCGCGCCTGGTGAAGTCCACCTCCACGCCGCGCAGGCGGTTCTTCGTGCGCAGGTCCCACGCCTGCACCTCGCCGTGCAGCCGGCCCTTCTTGTCCTGGAACGACGCCGCCAGCACCACGTAGCGCGCGTTGAGCCGCTCGCCGATGGCGCCCACTTCCGGCGGCACGCCGTCCGCGTCGAACGCGGCTTCCGTGCCGGCCTTCGCCGCGGCGTCACGCAGCGCGGACAGGCCCGGCGCGGAGGCCAGCTTCGTCTTCAGCTCCGTGGGGGCGGACGGCTTCACCTCCGCGTACGTCGCGAACGGGGCGTAGCCCGGCAGCACCACCTGCACGGGGTAGTGGCCCGGTGCCAGCTTCGCGCCGGACAGCGGCGTCGCGCCCACGTCGCGGCCGCGCACCAGCACGCGCGCGCCCTGCGGCTGGGAGTTCACCACCAGCGTGCCCTGCGGCAGCGCGGACAGCTCGCTCTGGGCCTCCGAGAACACCCGCTGCACGTCCTGGCCGAACATGCCCGCGTCCGGGCGCAGCGACGGCTCCGCCACCAGCGCCTGGGTGAAGGACGCCTTCGCGCCCGCCACGTCGCCGTTGAGCAGCTGGGACGCGCCCTGGAAGAGGTACGTCTCCCCCAGCTTCTCCGGGCGCAGGTCGCCGGGGCGCTGCACGTAGGCCTCCGCGGCCGCCTTGAACTTCACCGCCGCGGTGTCCGGATCCAGGTTGTCGTACGCGGAGCGGCCCTCGTCGAAGAGGGCGTCGCCGCGGGGGTTGCCCTGCGGCTCCTGCGGCGGGAAGGCGGTGGCCAGGTCCACGAACTGGATGTCGCCCGCGCTGCCCAGCTTCCGGGTGAGCGTGTCCTCCAGCTTCGCCGCGGAGTCCGCCGCGGCCGACTGGCGGGCCACGCCGAAGATGGCCACCGCGTCGGAAGGCGCAGCGCGCACCGCCGGGGCCTGGACGTCCGCCCTCTTCGTGGCGGCGGGGGTGACCGGCGCGAGCGGGGCCTGGGTGGCCGCCTTGGGCGCCACGGGCGCGTCCGACGCGGGGGCCACTTCATCCGGAGGGGTGAAGGTGTCCTCGGGGACGGGCGCGGGCACCTTCTTGGTGGCGGCGGGGCGCTTCTTCTTCGCGGCGGACTTCCGTTTGGCGGCGTCGGCGGCGGGAGCGCTCAGCACACAGGCGAGCGCGACAGTCAGGGCAAGGCGGGTGGTGTTCACGATGCGGCGGATGCTAGCCGACCGGCGGGGCGGAAGACCAATGCCCCACCCGGGAGGGCAGGCGCCCGTCCCGGGTGTGCGGGGACTCCCGTTTTCTCAGACGTCCAGCTCCTGGACCTCGCCCGCCATTTCGGTGATGAACTTGTAACGCGCCGAGACATCCTTGCCCATCAGGTCGTTGATGATGCGGTCGGTCTCCAGCGCGTTGTCGATGGTGACGCGCAGGCTGATGCGGTTCTTCGCATCGAGCGTGGTCGTCTTCAGCTCATCGGCCGTCATCTCGCCCAGACCCTTGAAGCGCATGATGTTGGGCTTGGCGTTGCCCTTGGCCTTCTCGCGGATGATGCGGTCGCGGTCCGGTTCGTCCAGGGCCCAGTACGTCTCCTTGCCGATGTCCACCCGGTACAGCGGCGGCTGGGCGATGTGCACCGCGCCCGCTTCAATCAGGGGCCGCAGGTGCCGGTAGAAGAACGTGAGCAGCAGCGTGGCGATGTGGTGGCCGTCGCTGTCCGCGTCCATCAGCAGGAAGACGCGGCCGTACCGCAGCTTCGTGATGTCGAAGTCGGACCCGATGCCGCAGCCCAGCGCGCTGACGATGTCCTGGAGCTCCTTGTTGGTGGCCACCTTGTCGGTGGACGCCTGCTCCGCGTTGAGCACCTTGCCGCGCAACGGGAGGATGGCCTGGGTGCGCCGGTCGCGGCCCTGCTTGGCGGAGCCGCCTGCGGAGTCACCTTCCACGATGAACAGCTCGCTGGACGCCGGGTCCGTGGACGAGCAGTCCGCCAGCTTGCCGGGGAGGTTGAGCCGGTGGCTCACCGCGGACTTGCGGCTGATGGCGGCGGAGGCCGCGCGGGACGCCTCGCGCGCGCGGGCGGCCAGGATGATGCGCGCCAGCAGCGCTTCCGCGATGGACTTGTTGTCGTTGAACCACTTCTCCAGCACGGGACGGACGGCGCCGTCCACCTGCGCCGTGGTCTCCGCGTTGTTGAGGCGGCCCTTCGTCTGCCCCTGGAACTGGGGCTCCACCACGTACACGGAGAGGATGGCGGTGATGCCCTCGCGGATGTCCTCCGCGGTGAGCGTCACTCCCTTGGGCGTCAGGCCGTGCGTCTCGATGTAGTTGCGCATCGCCTTGACGATGGCCGCCCTCAAGCCCGCTTCGTGCGTGCCGCCCAGGTTCGTGGGGATGCCGTTGACGTACGAGCGGATGTGCTCGTCCGTGGCCTCCGTCCACGCCAGCGCCACCTCCAGGCGGACCTCGTTGTCGCGCGAGTAGTAGAACGGCGCGCCGCCCGCGGGGACGATGGGCTTCTGGCGCTCCGACACGACCTTGGTGAGGTACTCGGCGATGCCGCCGTCGTGCTTGAACGTCTCCGACACGGCGGGCGTGGCCGTTTCGTCCTTCCAGACGACGATCATCCCCTTGTGCAGGTAGCTCTTCGCCTCCAGGCGCTCGCGCACCAGGGCCGCGTCGAACTTCTGCTTCTCCCCGAAGATCTCCGCGTCCGGTTCGAAGGTGGTGGACGTGCCGGTGCCGCGCGCCGGGCCCTCCACCTTGAGGGCGCTGGTGGCCTTGCCGCGCGCGTACGACTGCACGTGGCGCTTGCCGTCGCGCTTGATTTCAATGAGCAGCTTGCTGGAGAGCGCGTTCACCACGGAGCTGCCCACGCCGTGCAGACCGCCCGAGTGGATGTAGTTGCCCTGTTCGAACTTGCCGCCCGAGTGCAGCGTCGTGAGGATGACCTCCACGGCGGGCTTCTTGTGCTTGGGCATGATGTCCACGGGGATGCCACGCCCGTTGTCCACCACGGTGATGGACTTCGCGCCCTTGTGCAGCGTGACCTCGACGGTGGTGGCGTAGCCGTTGATGACCTCGTCCACCGAGTTGTCGAGGATCTCCCAGAGGAGGTGGTGGTAGCCCGTGGTGTCGGTGCCACCGATGTACATGGCCGGGCGCTTGCGCACCGGCTCCAGGCCTTCCAGGACCTGGATGTCCGCGCCTGTGTAGCTTTCCTTCTTGGTCGCCATGGCCTTCCCGCTACTCCTTCTTCTCCGGCAGCGGCACGAAGGTGACGGGCTTCGCCACCTCCTTCACCGTGTCGCGCTTGGACATCTCGTGGCCCTTGCCGCCGCGGCCCGTCACCGTGAACTTCGCCGGTGACAGGTGCAGCTTGCGGCCCTTCTGCGTCTCGAACTCCAGCGTGGCGTCCTTCTGACTGGCCGGCGCCGCGAGGAAGTCCACCACCTTGTCGCCCGCCTCCACCTTGATGACCTGGACGCCCTTGCCCGGGCCCGCCAGCTCGTTCACCTCCGCCACCTTGCAGACGAGGGCGTTGGTCTTCTCCGTGAGGACGGCGAGCAGGTCCTTGTCGCCCACCGGCTGCGTGCCGATGATCTCATCGCCCTCGCCCGTCTTCGCGTAGCGGCGGCCGGCGCGGGTGGACACTTCCGTGTGCGGCTGGAGCAGGAAGCGCAGGCCCAGGCCCTGGCGCGTCACCGCCACCAGCTTCTCCGGCTGATGCAGGCGGGCATCCTGGGACAGGGCGCCCACGACGCGCTCGCCGTCGTCGAACTTGAACAGCTTCTGCACCGGGTCGCCGTAGCCGGTGGAGGCCGGCACGTCGTTGAAGCGGGTGACGTAGGCGGTGCCGAAGTTGCTGAACAGCACCAGGTTCGCCTTCAGGCTGCCGGCGAGCACCGCCATCACCGCGTCGCCTTCGCGCAGGCGGGTGGTGGACGGGTCCTTCACCTCGCGCACGCGCTTGATCCACCCGTCGCGGGTGATCACGACGTGGGCGTCCTCGTCCGCGATGAACGCCTCCGCGGAGAACTCCATCTCCTCGGAGCCCGCGCCGCCAATGCGCGTGCGGCGCTTGTCGGTGTACGCCGCCTTGAGGCCGGACAGCTCGTCGTGGATGACGGACCAGCGCTTCTTCACGTCCTTGAGGATGCCCTCGATGCGCTTGATCTCCGCGCGCTTCTCCTTGAGCTCCTTCTGGACGATGAGGATCTCCAGGCGGGCCAGCTTGTAGAGGCGCATCTCCAGGATGGCGTCCACCTGGACCTCATCCAGCTTGAAGCGCACCATCAGCTTCTGGGCGGCGTCCTGCTTGCCCTCTGACTGGCGGATGATCCGGATGATCTCATCCAGCGCGTCGTAGGCCTTCTCGAAGCCTTCAAGGATGTGGACGCGCCGCTTGAGCTCCGCCAGCTCGTGCTCGAAGCGCTTGGTGACGATCTCCAGGCGGAAGTCGAGGAAGTAGCGGAGGATGGACTTGAGGTCCAACCGCTTGGGCGTGCCCACGTCCGGGTTGTCCGACGGCACCAGGCAGGTGAGGTTCACGCCGAAGTTCGTCTGCAGGGGCGTGTGCTTGTAGAGGTACGCCATCACCAGCTCGGGGTTGGCGTCCTTCTTGAGCTCCAGCACGATGCGCACGTCCTTGGTGGACTCGTCGCGCACGTCGGTGATGAGGGGCAGCTTGCGCTCGCGCACCAGCTCGCCAATCTTCGCGACGAGCGTGGACTTGTTCACCGTGTACGGGATGGAGGTGACGATGATCATCTGACCACCGCGCTTGTGCTCCTCCATCTTGTACTCGCCGCGGATGCGGACGGAGCCCTGGCCCGTCTCGTAGATCTCCCGCAGCTCCTTCTTGTCGTTGAGGATCTGCCCGCCGGTGGGGAAGTCCGGCCCCTTGATCCACTTGAGCAGGTCCTTGGTCTGCAGCTCCGGATCCGCGATGAGGGCCAGGAGCGCGTCCACCAGCTCGCCCAGGTGGTGGGGCGGGATGTTGGTGGCCATGCCCACCGCGATGCCGGTGGTGCCGTTCATCAAGAGCTGCGGCACGCGCGCCGGGATGACGACGGGCTCTTCCCGGGTGCCGTCGTAGTTGGGGCGGAAGCGGACCGTCTTGCTGTCCAGCTCGCCCAGCAGCTCCATGGCCAGCTTCTCCAGGCGGCACTCGGTGTAGCGGTAGGCGGCGGCGGAGTCGCCGTCCAGCGAGCCGAAGTTGCCGTGGCCGTCCACCAGCGGGTAGCGCAGGGAGAAGTCCTGCGCCATGCGCACGAGCGCGTCGTAGATGGCCGTGTCGCCGTGCGGGTGGTACTTGCCCATGATGGCGCCGACCACCTGGGCGCACTTCTGGTACTTCGTGTCGAACGACAGGTTCAGGTCGTTCCACATGCCGTACAGGATGCGGCGCTGCACCGGCTTGAGGCCGTCGCGCACGTCAGGCAGGGCGCGCGAGGTGATGACCGACAGGGCGTAGTTGAGGTACCGGCGGCGCGCTTCCTCGGCCAGGCCCGCGGGCAGGCTGTCCCCGCCGCCGGCGCCGGACCCGCCGCCGCCTCCCTTGCCTCCGCCCCCTCCCGGGCCTCCCTGCTTCTTGCGCGACTTCGTTTCGGCTTCTGCGAGCATGGTCATGGAATCCAGATGGGTTTCACACGGGCCGCCCCCACCGTGCGTGACGCGGCGCGCGGGCCGCGCTGTACGCGCTGCGACTACCAGTCGGGTCGGACCCTCGACATCAGATGGCCGGGACTACCATGGGCCTCTGACATTGAGAACGAATTCGGGAGGTTGCGTCGGCTCCAGCCCGCGACTTCTGCACGTCCGTACAGTCCTGTGCCTGCTTGAAACCCACCGCCAACCCCTCGGAATTCCGAGGGGAGCGGTGCCGGAGCCTGAATGGCGGGCTGCTTGGACTAGCCGTTGTCGTCGGAGGGGTTGGCGCGGGGCTTCTTGCCCTCGGCGTCAGGGGCGCGCCCCCAGCCGCTGCCGCGCTTGAAGATCTGCACGCCCCGGCCGGAGGTGGAGCTGGCCATCCCGTTGATGTTGGCGGTGAGGGCCTTGCCCCCTGGCGGGTGGTAGATGACGCGCACCCTGCGGGCGGAGGGCAGGAGCGCGCTGGTCGCGTCCACCAGGACGTAGACGGTGGTGCCGTCCGTCTGGATGCGCTCCGGATCCTGCCGGTTGTTGAGGTCCGCGAGCAGCTCGCCCGCGTCCGCGCTGGTGGCGTCGGAGCCCAGCTGGCGGACCTTCACGCGCAGGGCCGTCTCCGGGGGGGCGTCCTGGCGCTTGTACTCCCGCACGCCCTGGATGACGATCGCCAGGTCCGCGCCGTTCTCCGGGGCCTTGCTGGCGGACAGGCGGAGGCCGGACTGGGTGCTGGAGTCGGTGTCCAGGAAGAGGGTGATGTTGGCGCAGCGCTGCTTGCACTCCTCTCCGAAGGGGTCCTTGTTGAACTTCAGGCGCATGGCGAAGTCGCTGCCCTGGGGCCCGATGGTGGCATCCACGATGACGGGACGCTCGTCATCCGGCGTCGGCTTGTAGCGGAACGTGGAGGCGGTCCGGCCGGCGGCGGAGGCGGTCGCGCTGGCCAGCAGCGAACAGGCGAGCAGGGTGGGCAGGCGCTTCACGGAAGGAGACCTCCTGACGGCATGGGGCATCAAAGGGGGGCATTCAACGGGAACAGGCCCCGGGGCGGCAAGCCTGGGGCGTAGAGTGGCCGTCTGGAGGACAACCATGCCTACGCCGTACGTACGCCAGCTCAAGCTCGGACCCATGGACAACTTCGTCTACCTCGTGGGTCCCCAGGACGGCCCGGAGGTGGTGGTGGTGGATCCGGCCTGGGACGTGCCCGCCATCGAGGCGGCGGTGGCCCAGGATGGCAAGCGCGTGGTGGGCGCGTTCGTGTCGCACTGCCATGGCGACCACATCAACGGCCTGGACGAGCTGCTGTCGCGCCACGACGTGCCGGTGTACGCGCAGGCGGAGGAGGTCGCCTTCTCCAGCGAGCTGCGCAAGCGGGGCGGGGACGCGCTGCGGCCCCTGAAGGCCGGGGATCCCGTGCCGGTGGGCGCGCGCACGTTCCAGGCCCTGCATACACCCGGGCACACGCCGGGCTCGCACTGCCTGCTGGCGGAGGACGCGCTCGTGTCCGGGGACACGGTCTTCATCAACGGGTGTGGCCGGTGCGACTTCCCGGGTGGCAACCCGGAGGACATGTACCGCTCGCTGTCGCAGGTGCTGCTGAAGGTGCCGGACACCGCGCGGCTGTTCCCCGGGCACGACTACGCGGACGTGCCGGTGGCCCAGATGGAGGCCATCCGGCAGAAGAACCCGTACTTCGGCTTCCCGGACATGGCGTCCTTCGTGGCCTTCCGGATGCGGCCGCGCAAGTAGGGCGCGGCCTTCCGGTTCACACCCGCCGCGCGCGGGCCATGGGCGGCAGCTTCACGCCGCCGCCCGGCTTCGCGTGCATGGCCCAGTACGCGGACACGCCCAGCAGGGCCAGCGACAGGAGCGTCCACAGGGCCGCCCAGACGATGGACGGCACCCACGTCTCGCTGGCGAGGATGGCCGCGTCGCTCTGCGCGCGCACCGCGCTGTTCCACAGGTCGTCCCTCAGGTCGAAGACCACGTAGAGCGCCGTGAAGGCCGCGAGGAACAGGTTGAGCGCGTCCACCAGCCCCGTGGGCAGGAAGCGCGCTCCCAGCCCCATGGCCACCGCCATGCCCAGGCAGAAGGCCAGGGTGAAGAGGTCGCCCGCGTAGAAGAAGCCCATCACCGCCAGCCACACGGACGCCGCGCCCATCACCGCGCGGCCCAGCCGGAAGCGGAACGTGGCCAGCATCAGCGCCGCGCCCGCCACCGCGCTGCCCAGGTAGCCCGCGGAGGACACGATGACGCGGTTGATGACGCCGGGCGGCAAGCGGGAGAAGCAGGTCCCCCCTTCGTTCACCTGGAGGTGGACCCGGTCCACCGAGCCCCCCACGAGCAGCGAGGCGATGGCGTGCCCGCTCTCATGCATCATCACCACCAGCACCTTCACCGGCCACAGCACCGGCGAGTACCAGAAGTACCAGGACGCCCCCATCAGGATGAGGAGCAGCGCCAGCCTTCCGAAATCCAGTGTCGCCCCGCTCGCGGTCCGCATCGCTGGTCCCCTCCTGCCTGGACACCGGAACATCCAAGTGCGTTCCATCTTCCGCGAAAACGCCCGCCTCGGACACCGGAACGGTCGCGCCGGGGCAGCGGACGGAGTAGGGAAGGGTCACCATGAAGAAGACGCTCCTTCTCCTCTCGCTCGTGGCTGCCCCGGTCTTCGCCGGGGAAGGGAAGTGGACCCCTCAGCAGGTGCTGGAACTGAGCCCCGCCTGGCTCAAGGCCCAGGGCCTCCAGCTGCCGCCCAGCAAGCTGTGGGACCCCAAGCGGGGCACGGGCCTGCTGGCGGGCACGGTGAACACCAGCGGTTGCTCCGGGTCGTTCATCTCCGCCTCCGGCCTCATCGTCACCAACCACCACTGTGCCTTCTCCATCATCCAGGAGCACAGCTCCCCGCAGAGGGACCTCATCACCGACGGCTTCCTCGCGAAGAGCCCGTCGGAGGAGCTCCCGGGCAAGGGCTCGCGCGTGCAGGTGCCGCGCGGCTTCAAGGACGTGACGGCGGAGATCAACGGCGCCGTGCCGCAGGGCGCGGACGACCTCGCGCGCTACAAGGCCATCGACCGCAAGCAGAAGGAGCTGGTCGCCGAGTGCGAGAAGCGCCCCGCGACCCGCTGCCAGGTCGCCACCTTCGACGGCGGCGTGAACTACACGCTGGTGGACGCGGTGGAGCTGCAGGACGTGCGCCTGGTCTACGCGCCGCCGCGCGCCGTGGGTGAGTACGGCGGTGAAGAGGACAACTGGATGTGGCCGCGCCACACCGGCGACTTCGCCATCATCCGCGCGTACACCGCGCCGGACGGCGCCTCCGCCGCGTACAGCGACAAGAACGTGCCCTACAAGGCGGAGTTCTTCTTCCCGCTGTCCACCGAGGGCGTGAAGCCCGGCGACTTCGTGATGGTGCTGGGCTACCCGGGCTCCACCTTCCGCACGCTGCTCGCGGATGAAATGGCGGAGCGCCAGGCGCGCTACTACCCGAGCATCCGCGACGTGCTGGGCGAGGCCATCCGCATCCTGGAGGCCGAAGGGGAGAAGGACCCGGCCGGGAAGATCGCCGTGGCCTCGCAGCTCAAGGGCCTGCACAACGTCTACAAGAACGCGGGCGGACAGCTGGCGGGCCTGAAGCGCGGCCACATCGTGGAGAAGCAGCGCGACGCGGAAGCCGCCACCGTCGCCTGGGCCCAGAAGGACCCCGCGAAGTGGGGCGACGCGCTCAAGGCCCGTGAGGCGCTGCTCGCGGAGCAGCAGGCATCCTCCAAGACGTTCGAGCGCGAGTTCCTCCTGGGCATGTCCGGCCGTCTGGCGCGCGGACCCGCGCTGGCCACGACCGTGTCCCGGCTGGCCATGGAGCGCGCGAAGCCGGACCTGGAGCGCCGCCCGGAGTATATGGACCGCGAGGTGCCGCGCATCAAGGACCGCCTGGAGCGCGAGCAGAAGAACCTCTTCCCCGTCGCGGACAAGGCGCTGTTGCACGCGTTCGTGAAGCGCGCGCAGGCGCTCCCTCCGGATGCGCGCATCGCGTCCGTGGACGCCGTCTTCGGCAAGACGTACTCGGAGAAGGACGTCACGGCGAAGATCGACTCGCTCTACGCGGGCACCAGGCTGCTGAACCAGACGGAGCGCCTGAAGATGGCGGATGAATCCGTGGGCCAGCTCACCGCGCGCCGCGATCCGCTGCTGGCGTTCGGCATGGAGCTGGCGAAGGAGCAGGCCGCGCTGGATGACACGCGCGACCGGCGCCAGGGCGCGTCCTCGCGGCTGCGGCCGGCGTGGCGCAAGGCGGTGATGGTGCAGGCGGGCAAGCCGATTGCTCCGGACGCCAACAGCACGCTGCGCGTGTCGTTCGCCAAGGTGCAGGGCTACACGCCGCGCGACGGCGCGCTGTACCTGCCGCAGACGACGCTGACGGGGATGATGCAGAAGCACACCGGTGAGGAGCCCTTCAACGCGCCGGAGAAGGTGCGCGCCGCCGCGGCGGCGAAGAAGTTCGGGAAGTGGGCGGACCCCCGGCTGAAGGACGTGCCGGTGGACTTCCTGGCGGACGCGGACACCACGGGCGGCAACTCCGGCAGCCCCACGGTGAACGGCAAGGGCCAGCTCGTGGGCGTGAACTTCGACCGCGTGTGGGAGAACGTCGCGAACGACTTCGGCTACAATCCGGACGTGGCCCGGAACGTCAACGTGGACGTGCGCTACCTGCTGTGGCAGCTCGACCAGGTCGAGGACGCGGACGCGCTCCTGCGCGAGCTCAACATCCGCAAGGGACCGCCGGTGGCCAAGGAGGCGCGCTGACATGTCGGACGCGGGAGCGGGACCCAGACCACTTCCCACCTTCCGCCCTGACGAACGGGTGTGCGGCAACTGCAAGCTCTGGAGTCCGCACTCCGAGGATCACCGTGGCTGGGTGGGGCCGTGCCGCCTGCAGAGCTCGCGCGGCATGTTCCCGCCCTCCGCGCCCATCTGTGACAAGTACGCGCCCCGGGGCTCGGCGGCCCCGGCGCCAGTGGTTTCGAGCACGCGAACCCGCACGGTGCGGAGCGTGGCGCCGGTGGTGGTGCGCCACCGCGCGGATCCGCACCAAGTGGTGGACCTGGAAGGGCTGAACATGACGCGCGAAGAGCTGATGGACATCTTCCGGGAAGCCTCCGGCCTCACGGATCCGCCGCTCGCGGGCAAGTGGGAGGGCGGCACGGTGCGGCTGGTGCCGGGCAACCCGGAGCTCCAGGCGAAGGACCTGCCCATCGACAACCTGTTCCACAAGGTCACGATGGTGCGCGACCGCATCCGCGTGCTGGAGCAGAAGCTCAACGCCCACCCGAAGCTCAGCGAAGCGGAGAAGGCGGAGATGCAGGGCTACATCACCCGCGTCTACGGCTCGCTCACCAGCTTCAACCTCCTCTTCAAGGAGAAGGGGGATCAGTTCGTGGGCGCCAAGGGCGACGAGTAACCGCCCCCAGGCTCCGGGGCCTCAGGGCCGCTGGCCGCGCTCCTCCATCACGGTGAGGGTGCGCTGGCGGCCGCGGTGCAGGGCGCTCTTCACGGTGCCCTCGGGGATGCGCAGGAGCCGGGCGATTTCGGCGGAGCCCAGACCGCGCACCTCGCGCAGGTAGAGCACCTGCCGCTGCTGGGGGTTCACCTCCTCCAGCGCTTCGTGGAAGTGGCGCTGCATCTGCGTGCCCATGGCGTGGGCTTCCGGTGACACGGTCTCCTGGGGCGCGTGCGTCAGCCGCTCCCGGCGCCTTCGCGCGCGCAGCCAGTTGATGCTGCTGTTGACCATCACCCGGTGCAGCCACGTCGTCCACGTCGCCCGCCCGTCCAGTCCCGGGGGTTGCCGCGACAGGCGCAGGAAGACGTCCTGCACCACGTCCTCCGCGTCATCGGTGTCCCCCACGATGCGCCGGGCGATGGCCAGCGCGCGGGGCCGGTGCTGAGCGTACAAGTCATCCAGGGTGGGGAAGGCGAGGACGGCGGCGTGCGGGCCCATGGTGGACGGTCTCCTGTGTCTTCCCCTGGAACGAATGGGTGCGTGAAAGGGTCTATGGCCCTGGAGGGCATGCGACTTTCGGGAGGGTCACCGGAGCTGGCCCTCCAGGGGTGGACCCATGGCCAGCCCGGCCCACGAAGGCCCCGCTGGAGCCCGTCCACGGAGGTCAGCGCCGTGTTCCCGCGTGGAGGCTGGTGCGCACCTTCCGGGCCAGGGGGATGCCGCCATGGCTCAGCTGGCCGACTACGGACGCAGGAGGCCGTTCATGCCCCGGAGCCGTGAGGGCAACGGCGTCGCGGACCTGCTGCTGGGGCGTCCGCTCACCAGCGCCCAGGCGATGCAGGAGAAGACGGGCGTCCTCACCGGCGTGGCCCTGCTCGGGCTGGATGCGCTGTCCTCCGCAGCGTATGGCCCGGAGGCCGCGCTCACCGTGCTGCGGCCGCTGGGCGCCGGCGGCCTGTGGCTGCTCTTTCCCATCACCGTCGCCATCGTGGGGCTCTTGATGGTCGTCGCGGGCTCGTACGCGCAGACCATCGCCGCGTACCCCAGCGGCGGCGGTGCGTACACCGTGGCGAAGCAGAACCTGGGGCGGGGCGCGGGGCTGCTCGCGGCGACGGCGCTGATGCTGGACTACCTGCTCAACGTGGCCGTGGGCCTCTCCGCCGGCACGGGCGCGCTGGTGTCCGCGCTCCCCGCCCTGCGGCCCCACACGCTGCCCATCACCCTGGGCCTGCTGGCGCTGCTCACCCTGGTGAACCTGCGCGGCGTCAGCGAGGCGGGCGCCGTGTTCGTCGTGCCCACGTGGTTCTTCATCACGTCGCTGAGCGTGGTGCTGGCCGTGGGCCTCTTCAAGCTGGCCACCGGTGACGCGACGCCCGTGCAGCAGCCGCCGCCGCTGGCGGTGCCCACCGCGTCCCTGGGTGCGTGGCTGGTCATCCGCGCCTTCGCCAGCGGGTGCACGGCGATGACGGGCGTGGAGGCCATCAGCAACGCCGTGCCCATCTTCCGCGACCCCTCCATCCGCCGCGCGCGCGTCACGCTGGGCATCATCGTGGGCATCCTGGTGACGATGCTGCTGGGCATCGCGCTCTTGTGCCGGGCGTATGGCGTGGGCGCGACGGACCCCGACGGCGCGAACTACCAGACGGTGCTGTCGCAGCTCATCGCGGCGGTGATGGGGCGCGGCGTCTTCTACTACGTGGCCATGGCCGCCATCCTCTGCGTGCTCGCGCTGTCCGCGAACACCAGCTACGCGGGCTTCCCGCTCGTCTGCCAGGTGCTGGCGCGCGAGCGCTACCTGCCGCCCGGCTTCGCCCACCGGGGCCGGAGGCTCGCCCTGTCGCGCGGCATCCTCACCCTGTCCGGACTCGCGGCCCTGCTGCTCATCATCTGCAAGGGCATCACGGACCGGCTGATTCCGCTGTTCGCCATCGGCGCGCTCATGGCCTTCACCCTGTCCCAGGCGGGCATGGTGGTGCACTGGAGCCGGCACCGGGAGGAGGGCTGGCGGTGGCGCCGCACCCTCAACGGCGCGGGCGCGGTGATGACGGCGCTCACGCTCGTCATCGTGGGTGTGTCCAAGTTCATGCACGGCGGCTGGGCCGCGTTCGTCCTCGTGCCCATGGGCCTGGTGGTGCTGTCGCGCGTCCACGCCGCGTACACGCGCACGCGGCAGGCCACGGAGCTGAAGCGGCCCGTGCGCCTGACGCCCCCGTCGCCACGGGTCGCCGTGGTGCCGGTGGACCGCTGGTCCCATGCGTCGGAGACGGCGCTGCGCTTCGCGCTGGAGCTGAGCGACGACGTGCGCGCGGTGCACATCTGCAGCGGCGACACCGACGAGGCGGCGCTGGATTCCCAGTGGCAGCACTTCGTCCAGGGGCCGCTGCTGGAGGCGGGGCGTGCGCCGCCGCCGCTCGTGCACGTGGGCTCGCCGTACCGCGCGCTGGTGTGGCCGTTGGTGGACTACCTGGACGCGCTGCTCGCGGAGGTGCCGGGCCGCACCGTGGCCATCGTGATGCCGGAGCTGCTGGAGCGGCACTGGTACCGGGCCATGCTCTACGGCCGCCGCTCGGAGCTGCTCCGCAGCGCGCTGCTCTTGTCCGGCGAGCGGCGCCTGGTGGTGGTCAGCGTGCCCTGGTACCTGCGCACGGAAGCGCACCCGGAGCCGCACTCGGCCTGGGCCGCCCCCGGTCATCCCGAGGACGGCTGAGGCCGGGCGGGACTACTCCTGCTCGTCCTGCTTCGTCAGGCCCCAGTCCTTCAGGCGCTTGAAGAGGGTGGAGCGCGCGAGGCCCAGCTCCCGCGCCACGCGCTCGCGGTTGTTGTTGAAGCGGCGCAGCGCGGTTTCGATGATCTGCCGCTCCAGCTTCTCCAGCATCTGCTCCAGCGTCATGCCCGGAGGCAGCTCCGGCACGGTGATTCCCGTCTCGCGGTTGACCTCCTGGTCGAAGGACAGGTCGCTTCCGTCGATGGACGGGCCCTTGCGCAAGAGCAGCGCGCGGTGCACCACGTTGCGCAGCTCGCGGATGTTGCCCGGCCACGCGTGCTGCTGGAGCCGGTCCAACGCGGCCTGGGTGAAGCGCACCGTCTGCCCGCGCGGGGCGAACGCGCGCACGAAGTGCTCCGCCAGCGACACCACGTCCCCCCGGCGGTTGCGCAGGGGCGGCAGGTGCAGCGGCACGACGCACAGGCGGTAGTAGAGGTCCTCGCGGAAGCGGCCCTCGCGCGCCGCCGCCAGCAGGTCGCGGTTGGTGGCCGCCACCACGCGCACGTCCACGTGCATGGGGCGGCTGGCGCCCACGCGCTTGATTTCACCGCTCTCCAGCGCGCGCAAGAGCTTCGCCTGGAGGTCCAGCGGCAGCTCGCCAATCTCGTCCAGGAACAGCGTGCCGCCGTCCGCCTCCTCGAAGGCGCCCTTGCGCGCCCCCACGGAGCCGGTGAACGCGCCCTTCTCGTGGCCGAACAGCTCGCTTTCGATCAGCTCCTTGGAGATGGCGGCGCAGTTGACCGGGATGAGCGGCCGGTTCGCGCGGGGCGAACACGCGTGCAGCGCGTTCGCCACCAGCTCCTTGCCCGTGCCGGACTCACCCAGGATGGTGACGGCGGCGGTGGACGGCGCCACGCGCTGGATGAGGTCCGTGAGCTGCCGCACGGACGGGTCGCTCCCGAGGATGCCGTGGAAGGACTGCGCCTCCTTCTTCGCGGCGGGCACGGCCTCGAGCATCAGCTCCGCCTCGCCCACGCGCAGCGTGGTGGGCAGCGTCACCTCTGCTTCGAAGAGGCGCACCGGGCCCAGCCATGTGCCGTTGGTGGAGCGCAGGTCCACGACGTGGAAGACGCCGTCCCGGCGCGTCACCTTGAGGTGCCGGCCGGAGATGAACCGGTCCTGGAGCACCAGGTCGTTGCCCGCGTCCTTGCCCACCGTGAAGCTGTCACCGGTGAGCCGGTGCACGGCCTCCGTGGTGCCCTGCTTCACCCGCAGCTGCGCGGCCTGCCAGCGCTGCGCGTCGCGGCCCTGAACGTGGGTGGCGTTGCCCACGTCCGTGGCGGCGTCCGCGTCCTCGCTGGCGCCGTGCTGGCGGAACACCGCGCGCCACTGGCCCAGCTCGATGTCCGCGCCGTCGGGCAGGTCCGCGCGCTCCACCACCGCGCCCGCGACCTTCGTGCCCTTGCCGGACAGGTCCTCCACGCGGCACTTCTGCCCGTCCCAGAGGAGGGCCACCTGCTGGCGGCTCACCTCCGGATCCGGAATGGCTACGTCGCTGGAGTCGCCCCGGCCGAGCACCACCCGCGCCCGGTCCACCGCCACCCGCAGCACTTCCTCGCCTCGACGGAAGAACACCAGCTCCGGCATTACGAACTCTCTCCCAAGCCCCGGACACCCAAGGGCCGCGCGCAGCGCTTTACACGGCGCGTGCGCGGGCATCAACCCGGGGCCAGACAGGGAGGGGGAGGGCCGGAACCGACCCTGCCCACCCGACTACCGCTTGGGACCGAAGCGCGGGCTGCTCACCATGCCGGTGAGCCGGCCGCCACGCCAACCCGGGTTGTCCCGGTCCTGCGGCAGCATGTTCACCGCGAGCGCCAGGGGGCCCAGCCGCTGCTGGAAGGCCTGCTCGAACTTCAGCCGCACGTCGAGCGCCAGCTCGCTGTACTCCAGCCGCCGGCCCAGCTTCACCGTGCCGGTGCCAGCGCCCTCCAGGTCCTCGCTCTTGAGGTTCAAATCCCTCACCGTGCCCAGGCCCTTGTCGAACTGGAGGTCGCCCTTCAGCTCGCCCAGCACCACGCGCGGCAGCTCCATGGGCATCGCCGGGCCGCCCCCCATGGGGATGGCCGCCTTGCCGCCCTTGATGGTGAGCCCCTGGGTGTCCAGCGCCACCGTGCCGGACGCCTGCGACCAGTCCACCGGCTGGCCGCGAATCAGGGTCCCCGGCGCCTGGAGCGCCAGCTTCGCGTTGAGGGTGCCCTCCATGTCCACGCCCGTGTACGCGGGCAGGTTGCCGCCGCTGGCCTGCACGCCGTCCACGTCCACGTTCAGCGACGTGCCGCTCATGCCGCCCACGTGGATGTCCACCGTGCCGCCCATGCCCTTCATCTTCACCACCACGCCGGGCGGGAAGAGGGAGGGGCGCATGGCCACGCTGTCGAAGATGAGCTCCTGGCCCAGCTCATCCGGGCCCAGCCCGCCGGACTCACCCCGGGCGAGCGCCGCGACGGACTCCGCGCCCAGCGGCGTGGGCGGCTTGCTCAGGCGCACGTTGGTGGCCGTGACGCCGGAGAGGCCGGGCCGCAGGCTGCCGATGCGCACCGCGAGCCCCTGGGCCGCGGCCTCCGTCACCAGCCGCGAGCGGACCGCGTCGTACGGGAACGTGACCAGCAGGCAGAGGATGAACGCCACCACCGCGAAGGCGGCGTAGCCCAGGACGAGCTTCCAGCGGGCGGTCTTGGTTTCAGTGGCCATGGGCTATTGCTTCATCCGGTAGGTGGCGACGGTCGTCCACGCCGTCAGGGTGTCCGTGGCGGGCCGGGGCTCCACGCGCAGGTACTTCACCTTCACGATGCCCGGGCCCGTCTCCACCGTGCGCAGGAAGTCCGTCAGCTTGCGCAGGTCCACGTCCGTGAAGGTCAGCTCCACGGAGCTCTCGATGATCTTCCCGTCGCCCACGCCCACGTCGCCCTTGGGCGTCATGTTGGGGACGGTGAGGCCCGCGGCGGTGGCCTTGTCCTCGATGTACGTGATGAGCCGCACATTGCTCTGCGTGAGCTGCTGCTCCACGTTCTGCCGCTCCGCCTGCGCCTGGCCGTAGCTCGTCGCCAGCGCCTGCACCTCCTGCAGCTTCGCCAGCTTGTCCTGCGTGCGCCGGCGGTAGCCCTGCGCGCTGTTGGCGAAGCTGAAGAGGGTGACGAAGAGCACGAACACCAGGACCGCGGAGCCGGCCAGCGTCACGAGCTTGCGCTCGCGGTCGGAGAGCCGCTCGAACCACGTCTGGAGGGGCGCGAAGAGTTCTCGAAGCTTTCCCATGTCAGGTCTCTCCCCCCTGCTTCTCGCCGGGGCACTGCACCTGCACGTCCAGGCGGAAGGTCACCTTCTGCCCGTCGCGTGTCTTCTCCACCTTGCCCTCCTTCACGTCCTTGAAGCAGCGGTGGCCCTTCAAGGCGGCGGAGAGCGTGTCGATCTGCTTGGAGCTGTCCGTCTCCCCCTGGAGCATGATGCGGTCCAGGTCCACCTGGATGCGGTCGAACTTCACCGGCACCTCTGGCGGGACGCGCTGGGTGACCTCCGCCAGCAGGTTCACGGCGGACATCGCGGGCAGCGCCGCGGCGGGGCTCTCCACGCCCTTGAGCATGTTGAGGGCGCGGTCGTAGTTCGTCTCGCAGGTGCCCAGGATGCGCTGGGTCGTCTTGCAGAGGACCGCGTCCACCTCCGCCTCGCGCCGCGACAGCACCGTGTTGCGCACCACCCCGAAGGCGATGAGCAGCAAGAGCAGCGTCACCGCGAAGGAGGCCAGCAGGCCCATCCGGTCCTTCACGTAGTCGTAGCCGCCCTTGAAGGCGAACTCACCCCGGCGCAGGTTGAAGCGCGGCGCCTTGACCCCGGCGGCGTTGCCGCGCATGGCCAGCGCGTACGCCTGCGCCGCGGACGGCGTCTCCTTGGGGCCAATCATCGCGGCCGCGTCCGCCGGCAGCGCCAGCACGCGCACCGGCAGGTTCAGGTCCTTGGACAGCTGCTCCGCCAGGCCCGGCATCCGCGCGGTGCCGCCACACAGCACCACCGCGGAGACCTGCCGGCGGGTGCGCGCGGCGTAGGACTTGAAGGACGGGCGCAGCTCGCGCAGCACCGGCTGCAGGCCGCGCACGAAGGCGTTCGCGGCGCGCTCGGCGTCCGGCCCCTGCGCGGCGCTGGCCATCGCGCCGTGGGCTTCCTTCCACGCGTGGGCCTCCGGCGGCGTCGTCTGGAACTCCGTGGCCAGGGCGCGCGTCAGGTCGCGCCCGCCGCCCGCGAAGGTGCGCGCGAACTCCACGCCCTTGCCCGGCTGGCCAATGGCCACCGACGTGCGCTCATGGCCGATGTCCACCACCGCCACCGGGCCGCCCTCGCCCATGCCCTCGAAGAGGCCGGGGGCCTGGTTGAAGAGGTTCTGGTACGCGAGCGCCGGGTGGGTGATGACGCGCGGGTCCAGCTGGAGCTCGCCCAGGAGCGCCAGCAGCGACTGGAGCTCCTCCTTGCGCACCACGCCCACCAGCAGGTCCGCGGCCTTGTCCTTGCCGCCGGTGTCCTTCTGGCCGACCACCTGGTAGTCGTAGACGACCTCCGAGATGTCGAACGGCAGCTGGCTGCCCACTTCGAAGGGCAGCGTCGCCTCCACGCGCTTGCTGTCGGAGAAGGGCAGGCTCACCGCGTGCGTGGTGAGGGACGGGCCGGGCAGGGCGATGACGACCTGGTCCAGGTGCCCTTCCGGCATCTTCCCGAGCAGCTCCTCCACCGCGGCGCGCAGCGTCTCCGCGCGCTCGCCTTCCTGCGCGCGGCGCACTTCCGCGTAGGCCTGCGTGGTGCTGCTTTTCGCTCCGGAGGCGAGCACCACTCCCTTCACGGAGTGGCTGCCCAGGTCCAGGCCAAGAATGCGGGCCATGCTATTCCTCTCTGTAATACACGAGCTTGCCCAGCCCGTCGTCCAGGCGGATGACCGCGGTGAGCGTCTTCTGGACGCTGCCCGCTTCTCCCACGGACTTGATGGTGAATGTCTTGCTCTTGTCGCCCAGGTAGCGGTTCTGCTGGACGTTGCCCTTGATGAGCGGATTGACCGCGATGCCCGCCTGTTCGATGACGCCCACGAAGTCCGACACCGACATGCCGAAGAAGCTGAACATGCGCGCGGCGCGGATGCGGCTGATGAGCTCGTTGAGGAACACGGGGTCCGTCAGGCGCGGATCCGGCCGGTTGGGGTCCGCGGCGGACATGATGGCCAGGCCCAGCATGATGGGGTCGTCGGTATTGACGTTCGGCTTGGAGTTGATGTCCGGGTACACCGTGAGCCGGTCGCGGAAGGCCGCCATGAAGCGGTCGTTGACGCCATGCACGCGGTACAGCTCATCCAGGCTGTCGAAGCGCGCGTTCTTGACGTCATAGCGCGGTTCGTAGCGGCTGTACGGGGAACCCTCGTCCGCGAAGCCCGCGACGAAGGGGTTCGTGGGGTCCTTGGGGTTGAGGGTGGACTGGGTGGTGTCGTCGTCCGCCCAGTCCTTCAGCGCGATGACGGTGTCCTGCGGCGTGGAGCGCACCTTGTTGGCGTCGTCCTGCTGCCAGAGGAACTCGAAGCGCTTGTCCGAGAACATGTCCATCATGCGCGCGGCGGTGGCCTGGGCCTCCGCGCCGCCGGTGTTGAGGCGCGTGACGTTGAGCTTCTCCTCTTCGTCGCTGATGGTCGCGAGGAAGCAGCCCTCGAAGCCGCCAAAGGACCGCCGCTGCATCTGCTCCGCCATCTGCGTGGCCGCGCCTCCGCCCTCGGCCCCCTCTTCGCCCTCCATCTGGAAGTTGGGGTCCACCTGCACGGGCTCCGTCTCCGCGGGGCGGCCGTCCTCGCCCTGCGCGCCGTCGCTCTTCACCAGGCCCTTGAGCATGTGGCAGTCCACCCGGGCCAGCTTCCAGAGCTGGATGTTGAGCGACTGGGGCTGGAACGCCGCCGCGCCCCCCGCGCCACCCGCGCCCGCGGTGCCGCCGCCGCCCAGCATGCCGCCCAGCGCGCCCAGGAGGCTCGCGGGGTTGGGGATGGGCGTCTGGTCCACCTGCTTCTGGAAGCGCAAGAGCAGGCGCCCCAGCGACAGGCCGGAGCGGGCCATGTAGTAGGCGCGCACTTCGTCGCGCTGGTTGGCGGCCAGCTGCAGGTCCACGCGGCTGTTGTAGGCGAACTCCGTGGCCACCACCGTGAGCAGCGTGATGGAGACGAGCGCGATGATGAGCGCCACGCCGCGCGAGCGCCGGTGCTTGCGCTCCGCTGGCGAAGGCGGTGGGGCCGGGTTGACGGCCGTCCGCGCCTTGCCGCGCCGGCGGGACGCCTGCTGGAAGTAGGAGAAGGCCATCAGTTGAACCTCGGCAGTTCCGTGTTGAGCACGATGCGCGTCTGCGTGGTGTAGCGCGCCTCCTTGCCCGCTTCATCCAGGGCGATGACGGTGATGCGCACGCGCGTGGGCAGGAGGGACTTCTTCTCCGTGCGCCGCGTGTCCCATTCGTCGTCCCATTCCTTCTTCTCCGAATCCCAGTAGGCGAACTCCACGCCCTTGACGCCTTCGAAGAGGACGTCCGTGGTGCCGCCCCGGTCCATGCGGTCCCCCACGTTGGGGTTCACCCGCCGCTTCAGGTCCTGCCGCTGCCGGGTGTTCCGTTCGGAGGAGTTCTCCACGAAGTACTCCACCACCGCCTGGTCGGACTCCTTCACGTCCGTGTACAGGCGCTGGTGCGCGAACGTCGTGAAGGTCAGCTTGTCGCGCTCGCCAATGAAGTTGGTGGGCCGGTCGTTCTGGTCGCGGAAGCGGCGCAGGTCGTAGCGGTCGCTCACGTACGCGGAGCCGATTTCGCGTGCCATGCGGTTGAGCGACACGCGCACCATGCGGTAGCGCTCCGCCTCGCCCTCCACGACCTCCTTGGCGTTGATGCCCGTCTGGAAGGCCATGGCGACGACGGTGCCCATGAGGGCGGTGATGCCCACCGCGACCATGACCTCCATGAGGGTGAAGCCTCGCACTCGGCGCTTCATCGGGTGCCTCCTCGTCCCGGCATGCCCGGGAAGCCCCGCCCGCCAAAGATTCCGCCTGGCGCGCGCGGGTTGATGCCGGTGTTGCCGTTGCCGCCGCCCTGCGAGCCGTTCGCGCCGTTGAGCTGGTTGAGCACCGCCGCCCGGTTGACCAGCGGCTCTCGCGTGTTCGGATCCAGCATCTGTCCGTTCTCGCCGGGGATGGGGTTGTCCACCACGGCGCCCGTGCGCGGGTTCACCCACTGGTTCTCCGCGCCCGCGGTGCTGCCCGCGTTGGGCGTGAAGCCGCCGTTGCGGTCGCCGCCGGGCCCCAGGGACACGACGTGCGTCACCACGTCCACGCTCTCCACCTGGGTGCCTTCCTTCCAGTACACGGTGAGGTGCACCTCGCGGACGGATTTGGTGAGCTGGTCCACCATCTGCGTGAACATGGGCTGCGCCATGCTCATGGCGGACGCGCCCATGGGGCTGGCCGTGGTGGTGCCGCCAGGGGGCGTGCTGCCGCCCTTGCTGTCGCCGCCAGCGCCGCCGCCAAAGAGGCTGGCCAGGCCGCCCAGCGGGTCCCCGGAGTCGCCGCCGCCCATGGGCAGGTTGAAGATGGCGCCAATGAGCTGATCCGGCGTCACGCCGTCCGTCTTGGGCGCGATGATGCGGGCGCGCCACTTGAACTGGGGCCAGCCCTCGTCGGAGAAGTCGCCGGACTGTTCGTCGTCGTCCTGTTCGAAGCCGTCGTCGTAGAGCTTCTGCTCCAGGTCCGTCATCTTCGAGCGGGACAGCAGCGACGCCACGGTGAGCCGCTTGGTGTAGACGTGGTTGGCCACCGCGCCGGAGTTGAGGTCGAAGATGGCCATCAGCGCGACGCTGAGGATGGCCATGGCCACCATCGTCTCCAGCAGGGTGAAGCCTGAGCGCCTTCGCGTTGGGGTCCTCATGAGCGGGGCACCTCCAGGGCCTCGGATGCGATGAACACCTTGCCCGTCAGGGGTGACACGTCCAACGTCCACGCGTTGTCGCCCTGGCGCAGGAACACCATGGCCTTCTCCGTGTAGCCCTGCGGGAAGAAGTAGAGATAGGCCACGCCGCTCTCCACCGGCTCGCGCTGCTGCCGCGTCCACACCGACACCGCCACGCCCGCCGGAAGCGATTTGGGGCTGATCTCCTCCGCGGTGTACGCGGAGAAGGTGGACTGGGACTCGATGCGGTTCTTCTCCTCTTCCATCAGCTCCTGCGCGGACGGCTGCGAGCCTTCCGAGCGCGTGTAGTTCTTGCGGTTGTCCCCGCCGTTGTTGCCTTCGCGCCGGGCGCGCTCGCGGTCACGCGCTTCATCCCGCAGCGCCGAGTCCCGGTCGCGCGAGGTGGTGACGCCGCCCGCGGCGCATTCCGCGTGGTAGCGCGTGGCCTCCTCGCGCTTCGGGTCGGGGATTTCGAACACCAGCCGGCACGTCTTGCCGCTGAGCGCCGCCGAGTCGTAGAGCGAGCGGATGACGCCCGCGAGCTCCGTGGCGCTGCCCTTCGCCTTCGCGCCGGTGATGGCGCCAATGCCAATGGTCACCGCGGCGAACATCACCGCCGCGATGGCCAGCGCGATGGAGATCTCAATCAGCGTGAGGCCGCGCGGGGCGCGACGGCGGCGGGCGGGAGCAGGGAGTGACATGGCCTTCTTCATGGCTGCACCTCCTGTGCCACGATGCCGCCGCTGAAGAGGTCCGCGGCGTCTCCGGTGCCACCGGGCTTGCCGTCGGAGCCCAGGGACAACACGGCGCCCGACTTGCCCTCCATGCGGTAGACGTATGGGTGGCCCCACGGGTCGATGGGCGTCCCGTCCAGCACCTTGGAGTCGATGAGCGGCGCGAAGCCCTGCGCCTGCGTGGGGAAGAAGCCCATCAGCCGGTGGTAGGCCTTGAAGAAGCCTTCCAGGCGGCGGATCTGTTCGCGGGCCTGGCGCTGGGGGGGCGTGAGGGAGGTGTCCTCGGTGGCCCACACCAGCGCGAAGGCGAGCAGGGTGGCGCCGGCGAAGACGCCCAGGAGCAGCAGCCGGCCCAGGAGGGATGAGCGGGCGCGGGCCTGCCCCCCGGAAACGGGTCGCGCCTCGCGCGCGGACGTCGGTGAGGAAGTGTGCTCGGGGGTCATCACGGGCATTCCTACGACAACACGCGGGAGGCGCGGCTTTGCTTCAGGAAACGCCCGTTACTGCCGGGCGTTCTGTTCCTTGGAGGAGATGTCGGCGTCGGAGCCCTCGCCGCCCGGGTTGCCGTCGGCGCCGTAGCTGGTGATGACCGGCTTGCCGCCCTCGTTCATGTACACGTACTCGCGGCCCCAGGGGTCCAGCGGCATGCGCTCCAGGTTGTTGGTGTCCACCAGCGCCTTGAGGCCCGTGGCGGTGTCCGGGTAGGAGCCCTTCTTCGTGTAGTAGAGCTTCATCGCGCTCTGGATGTTGCGGATGTCCAGCTTCGCGGTGTCCTGCTTGGCCTCTTCCAGCTTCGGGATGACGGCCACGCCCACCGCCGCCGCGATGAGCCCGAGGATGGTGATGACCACCATGATCTCGATGAGGGTCATGCCGCGGTTCTTGCGGCGCTGCTGCTTCTTCGCGTTCGTCGTCGTCATGTCTTCACTCACCTTCGGGTGACTTTCTGGCAAGCCACCGCGCCATGGGTGTGTCGGGATGTCAGAAGCGCTTCGTCAGGGCGCCGTGCCCGGGCTGGAGGCCGCGGGCGGGTCCCGGTGGGCGTAGAGGCTGGCACCCACCGTCGCCAGCGTGGCGGCCAGGGCCAGGAGCCCCGTCAGCGTGGCGCGCTGGATCCACCGGTCGAGCGTGTCGTTCATCGTGCGCCCCTGCTCCTAATGGATGGCCGTGTTCACCTGCAGAATCGGCATCAGGATGCTGAGCGCGACGAATGCAATCATCACGCCCATCACCACGATGAGCATGGGCTCCAGGAGGCTGGTGAGCGCGCCGATGCGCACGTTCACCTGCGTCTCATAGGAGTCCGCCACCGACAGCAGCATGTCCTCCAGCTGCCCTGATTTCTCACCGATGGCGACCATGTGGTACACGAGCGGCGGGAACTGGCCGGACCGCTTGAGGGGCGTGGCGATGCTTTCGCCCTCGCGGATGGATTCGCGGGCGTTCTCCACCGCGTCCGCCAGCACCGAGTTCGTCATCACCGCCTTGACGATGTCCAGCGCGGCCAGCATGGGCACGCCGCTCTTGAGCAGCGTGGACAGCGTGCGCGCGAAGCGGGAGATGGCCAGCAGGCGCACGAGGCTGCCGAAGATGGGCGCCTTGAGCGTGAAGCGGTCCCACTTGGGCTTGCCCTTGGGGCTCTTCGTCCAGCGCATGAAGAAGATGAAGCCCGCCACCATGGACGGAATCACCAGGAACCACCACGCCTGCATGAAGTTGGACGCGGCGATGAGGATGCGCGTGTTCAGGGGCAGGGTGGCCTTCATCGTTTCGAAGATCTTCGTGACCTTCGGGACGACGAACACCATCAGGAGGATCAGGATGCCGCCGCCCACCAGCATCATGATGGCGGGGTAGAGCATGGTGCCGATGATCTTCTGCTGCAGCTTGGCCTGGTTCTCCGTGAAGTCCGCCAGGCGCAGCAGCACGGTGTCCAGCGCGCCGGAGGCCTCACCCGCGCGCACCATGTTGATGTAGATGCTGGGGAAGATCTTCGGGTGCTGGCTGAACGCGTCCGCCAGGGACGAGCCTTCGTTCACGCGCTGCTTGATGTCGGAGAGGGCGCGCTTGAGGCGCTCCTTCTCCGCCTGGTCCACCAGCGCGTTGAGCGAGTCCACGATGGTGACGCCCGCGCCCAGCAGGGTCGCGAGCTGGCGGGTGAGGATGGCGACGTCCTCGGTGCTGACCCGGCCGCCGGCCAGCTTGCGCAGGTCCACGTCGCGCGCCACGAGCGACGCGTTGGCGCCCTTGGACACGCCCGCGCGGCTGCCCTCCGCCTGCCCGAGCACGTCGGTCAGGAAGATGCCATCCGCGCGCAGCTTGGAGCGCAGCGTCTTGGGCGAGTCCGCCTCCAGCAAGCCCTTCTTCTGCTTGCCGTGGGAGTCGAGGCCTCTGTATTCGAAGACGGGCATGGCGGACTAGATGTCCTCCTGCGTGATGCTCAGGACTTCAGCGATGGTCGTCTCGCCCAGGGCGATCTTCCGCACGCCGTCTTCCAGGAGCGTGATCATGCCCTTGGCGAGCGCGGACTTCTTGATGGTGGACGCATCCACGTTCTTGAGCACCAGCTGGCGCACGTCGTCGTCCACGAAGAGGAACTCGTAGATGCCGGAGCGGCCGCGGTAGCCATTGCGGTTGCAGGACGGGCAGCCCACCGCGCGGTAGATGCGGTCCGTGCCAAAGCGCTCCTTGAAGCTCTTGACCGTGAAGCCCAGCTCCTGCAGCTCCGCGTCCGTGGGCGTGTAGGCCTCACGGCAGTCCGGGCACACCCGGCGCACGAGGCGCTGGGCGAGGATGCCGGTGAGCGACGACGCCACGAGGAAGGGCTGCACGCCCATGTCCACGAGTCGCGTCACGGCGCCGGCCGCGTCGTTGGTGTGGACCGTGGAGAGCACCAGGTGGCCCGTGAGGGACGCCTGGATGGCGATCTCCGCCGTCTCCTTGTCGCGGATCTCACCGACCATGATGACGTCCGGATCCTGGCGGAGGAAGGAGCGCAGGCCCTGCGCGAACGTCAGGCCAATCTTCGGGGCGATGGCCATCTGGCCAATGCCCTTGAGCTGGTACTCGACCGGGTCCTCGACGGTGAGGATGTTGAGGTCGGGCGTGTTGATCTTGGAGAGCGCGCCGTAGAGCGTCGTCGTCTTGCCGGAGCCCGTGGGGCCCGTCACCAGGACGATGCCGTGCGAGCGCTTGATGACGGATTGCATGTTGCCCAGCACCTGCTGGCTCATGCCGATTTCCGCCAGGTCCAGCAGCGTCGCCGTCTTGTCGAGCAGACGCATGACGATGCGCTCGCCGAAGGACGTGGGCGTGGTGGACAGACGGATGTCGATGTCGCGGCCCGCCAGCTTGATGCGGATGCGGCCGTCCTGCGGCAGGCGCTTCTCCGCGATGTTGAGCTGCCCCATCACCTTCACGCGCGCGATGATGGAGTTCTGGTAGCGCTTGGGAGGCTTGATGACCTCCTGGAGCACGCCGTCGATGCGGAAGCGCACCAGGAGCTCGCGCTCCATGGGCTCGATGTGGATGTCGCTCGCGCGCTCCTTGGCGGCGCGGAAGAGCACGGAGTTCACCAGCCGGATGACCGGGGCCTCGTCGTCCGCGTCCAGCAGGTCCTTGGGCTCCTCCAGCTCATGGGCCAGCGAGTCCAGGTCCTCCGTGGTCTCCATCTCGTCCACGAGCGCTTCGGCCTCGTTGACGGAGCGGTCGTACACGCTGTTGATGGCGTCCACGATGGTGGAGGCGAGCGCGATGCGCGGCTGGATGCCCTGGCCCAAGAGCAGGCGCGCGTGGTCCAGCGCCGTCGTGTCCAGCGGGTCCGCCACCGCGAGCACCACCTCGTCGCCCTCCACGGAGAGCGGGAGCAGCTGCGTCTGGCGGGCGAAGTTGATGGGGATGCGCTTGACCAGCTCCGCGTCCACCTCCTCCACGAAGATGCGCTGGAGGTAGGGCAGGTCCAGCTGGTGGCCCAGGGCGCGGGCCACGTCCTCCTCGCTGACCGCCTTCATGCCCACCAGGACCTCACCCAGCCGCCCGCCCTTCTCCTGCTGGGTGGCGAGCGCCTCCTGGATCTTCTCCGGGGTGAGGGCGGGCACGAGCGCGCGGAGGATCTCCCCGAGCGGCCGGCCACAGAGATAGGCCTGTCCGTGGGCGACGATCTGGGTGGCGTCGTTGCGGCCGCCGGACACGTCCGGCGTCGCGGTGGAGCCTTGAGAAGTGGGGGTGTCGGCGGTCAGGTCCATGGGTCTTACTCCCCGTCTCCCGGCTGGATGCGCAGCCGCTCGGTGTCCGCGTCCGGCGTGGGCGCGATCACTTCAGGCTGTGGCGCGGGGACTGATCTCTCCGAACCCTCCGGAGGCGCCTCTAAATTTCGCGGTGCCTGGCCGCCCTCGGGAGAGGGTGCCGCACCTTCCGGCGGAGGCGGGGCTTCCCCGCCCGGCCGCGCGGGGGACGGGGAAGCGGGCGCCGTGCCGCCGGGAGCCGGAGCGCCGGCGGGGCGGATGACGCGCTCGTTGCCCGTGCCACTGCCGCCGTTCTCCACCCGCTGCTCTTCCTTGAGCACCGACTGGTTCATGCGCGACAGGGGGCCGGGCTTGCGGCTGAAGTCCACCGCGACGTCGTAGCCGGGGACCTGGCCGTAGAACTGCTCCACGAACTGCTGCCGCTCCTTCATCTTGCGCTCGAAGATGCGACGGAAGTCCTCCTGGCCGCGGATGATGTAGGGCGTGAGGAAGAGCAGCAGGTTCGTCTTCGTCTTGCGGCGCGTGGTGTCGCGGAACAGGTGGCCCAGCAGCGGGATGTCACCCAGCACCGGCACCTTGGAGACGGACTCCAGCGTGCGGTCCTGCATGATGCCGCCAATCACCACCGTCTCCATGTCCTTGGCGATGACCGTCGTCTTCGCGCTGCGCTTCGACGTGGTGGGGCCCAGGACGGGGTCCGAGGAGGCGATCTCCTCCGTCTGCTCCGTGATGACGAGGCGGATGAAGTCGCTCTCGTTGATCTGCGGCTTGACGGTGAGCTTCAGCTCCACGTTCTGGCGGGTGATGGGCGCGTAGAGCGACCCCAGGCCGCCCAGCGAGCCCAGCAGCGACGGATTGATGCCGCCGGTGGTGCCCGTGCCGGTGCCGCCGAGCGAGCTGCCCAGCGCGGACGGGGTGAAGCCGGACTGGAAGGGCACGTTCTGGCCCACCGTGATTTCGGCCTCCTCGTTGTCGCTGGTGAGCAGGTGCGGCGTGGACAGCACGTTCACGTCCGACGACTGCTGCATGGCGTTGAGCACCACGCCGAAGGCCGGGATGTCGATGCCCAGCGCCTTGAGCTCCGGCAGGACGGGGCCCTGGATGCCGGCGAGGAAGCCGCCCATGCTGGCCAGGTTCGCCAGGGAGAAGGACGGGGGCACGCCGCCGCCCGCGTAGTTGGTGCCGAGGATGCCGGGGATGGCGCCGTCATCCGTCTTGAGGCTGAAGCCCTGGTGGAAGTTGATGCCGAACTCGCTGTTGCGGTCCAGGTTCACTTCCATGATCACCGCCTCCACGAACACCTGGCGGCGCGGCTGATCCAGCTGCTGGATGATCTGGACGATGTTCTTGTAGTCGCCCTGGCTGGCGACGATGACCAGCGAGTTGGTGCCCTTGTCGGCGCTGATCTTCACCTCGCCGCTGAACAGCTCCGCGGCCTGGGCGGGCGCGCGCGGCAGGCCCTGCGGCTGCTGCGGGATGGGGCCGCGCTGGGGGCGGTTGGCGGTGCCCTGCGCGAGCGACTGGAGCGTGCTGGCCAGCTCCTCGGAGTTGGCGTTCTCCAGCGGGTAGACGTTGATCTTGTTGCCGCTGCCGGAGGGGATGTCCACCTCGCGCACCAGGTCCTGGATGCGGCCGAAGGCGGCGGGGCTGGCCACGATGATGAGCTTGTTGGTGCGCTCGTCCGGGATGATCTGCGACAGGGTGGCCGCGCCGCCCGTGTCGGTGCCGCCGCTGGCCACGCCTTCCGCGCCGGGAGGAGGCTGGCCGGGGACGCCCTGCGTGAAGTTGCCGGGGCGCTGGCCCGCGCGGCCGCCCGCGCCGGCCTTGGCTTCAAAGAGCTTCTGGATGGTGTTGGCCACGTCCTGCGCGGTGGCGTACTGCACCTGGATGATGCGCATCTCGTCGCTGGAGGAGCGGCTGTCCAGCTGGTTGATGAGGCGCTCCAGGCGGTGGATGTTGGAGCCCACGTCGTTGACGATGATGGTGTCCGGCGGGTACGGGATGGTGTCGCCGTCCTTGGACACGAGCTGCTGGAGGACGCCGCGCAGCGGCTCCACCTCCACGTACTTGATCTTGAACAGCTTGGTGACCATCTGCTCGTTCGTCGTGTACGGGGTCTCGTCGTCCACGATGGTCGGGATGGGGTTCTGCTTCGCCGAGCGCTTGTCGACGATCTTCAGGAACCGGCCGTACGGGTAGACGGCCAGGCCGTTCGCGTCGAGCGCGGCGAGGAACGCGGAGTAGAACGAGTCCGCGTCCACCTCCACGCGGCCGTTCTCCGGGCCGATGATGGAGATCTTCCCGCGCACGTTCTCCGGGAGGATGAAGGTGCGGCAGGTGGCGTCCGACACGGTCTGGACGAGCTTCTCGATGTCCACCTTGTCGAAGTAGATGCCGTAGCGCGCGTTGCGCCGGGCCTGCTCGCATGAGGGCACCTGGCGGGGGCCCTGGTTCTCCGGCGCGTTGGCGGGCGCGCCAGCGCCCTGCGGGGTGATGGTCCGGTCACGTTCACCCTGCGCCGCGGGAGCGGGGGCCGGGGTACCGGGCTGCGTAGGACGGCGCTGGGCCCACGCGGGGACAGAGAGCGCGAGGCACAGGCAGAGCATCCAGGACGGGAGCGTCGTCTTCATGGAGGAGCGGGCGCTTTGACGGGGGTGTTTAACGGACGTTGTAGGATTTGCGGATCGGCGCGCCGTTGCGCTCGATCTCGATCTCGATACGGGAGGAGTCCTTCAGCTTCGAGTAGATCTCCAGCGCCTTCTCAGGGCTGTTCATGTCGAAGCCGTTGATGCGGCGGATGACGTCACCGTTCTGGACGCCGATCTTCGAATAGATGCTGTCCGGGCGGATGGAGAACAGCTTGAAGCCCACCGCCTGGCCGTCCTTGAAGGCGGGCACGATGCGCGCCTGCATCGCCACGTCGTTGAGGTTGCTCAACGTCTTGTCGATCTCCGCCTTGGGGACTTCGTACTCGTTCTCCCCGGTGGACTTGATGCCGTTGCCCAGGCTGTTGGGCGTGGTGGCGGCGGGCGTGGCCACGGGGGGCGGGGTGTAGGCGGCGACGGCGCCGTCACCGGGCTGCCCGTCGATGAACTCGCGGCGGCCGTTGTTGTTGATGATGACGCGCTCGCGTTCGATCTCCATGACCGTGGCGCCCATCAGGTTGTTGCCGATCATGTACGTCTGCGACCGCTGGGTGGTCATGTCCTGGACGGACGCGAAGGACCAGTCCGGGTTGGCCGCGACGAGCGTGCCCAAGAGCTTCACGCGCAGGCCGCTCTTGGCCGGCGGAGCGTTGGCGTCGAACTCCGGCGTCGTGGGCTCCTTCACCGCGACCTCTTCCGCGGGCAGCTTCACGCCGGTGAGGCGCGACAGGCGCTCCGCGTCGATGGTGGCAAGGCCGCTGTCAGCGGCGTGGGTGCGCTGCGCGACGCGGGCGGGAGCCTCGGACGCGGGCGCGGGGGAGATGGAGGATTCGACGAACAGGTTCACCGTGCGCGCCGCCAGCAAGGCGACGAGCAGGATGAACAACAGGTTCACGCTCCAGAAGTACTTGCGAAAGAAGAGTTCCATCACGCTTCCGGGAGAAAGCCAGCCCCACATGGGACCTTGAGCAAGGCAGGTGCCATCGCTGGGCGGGCGTCAAACCCACGACTTACGGCCAAGTCCTTGAAATTATTTCGGAATAGGACGGGGCCCCGGCCAGGGGGACGGCCGGGACAGGACGTCGGGACAAATTGTCAAAAGCAGGCGGGGGCCGGTGTGACGGCCTGTCAGTCCGCGCTGGTGGGGGAG
>NZ_RAWE01000106.1 GCF_003611695.1 Corallococcus carmarthensis
TCGGAGATGTGTATCAGAGACAGGGGAGGCGGGCGTGGCGCTGCTGCTCGCGGCGGTGGCGCTCGCGGTCGCGGCGGTGCCGGAGGGGCTGCCCACCGTGGTGACGCTCGCGCTCGCGGTGGGCGTGCAGCGCATGGTGAAGGGCCACGTGCTCGTGCGGCGGATGCAGGCGGTGGAGACGCTGGGCGCCGCCACCGTCATCTGCACGGACAAGACGGGCACGCTCACCCTGGGCGTCATGGAGGTGCGCGAGGTGTGGCCCCCGGAGGCCGCGCACCGCGTGCTGGAGGTGGCGGCGGCGTGCTGCGACGCGGAGCTGCCCGTCCAGGGGCCCGGCGCGGGCGACCCCACGGAGCTGGCGCTGCTCGCGGCCGCGCGGGCGAGGGGCGTGGAGCGCGCGGACGTGGAGCGCGAGCGCCCCCGGGTGTCGGAGCAGCCCTTTGATTCGGACCGGCGGCGCATGAGCGTCCTGCGCGCGGACGGGGTGCTCTACGTGAAGGGCGCGCTGGAGGCGCTCCTGCCGCTGTGCTGGCAGGTGCCCCCGGGCGTGACGGAGGCCCTGGCCTCCCTGGCGGGGCGTGCCCTGCGCGTCCTGGCGGTGGCGGAGGGGCGGGGCCCCGACGAGCGGGACCTCACGCTGGTGGGACTGGTGGGGCTGGCGGATCCGCCCCGGCCCGAAGCGGTGGAGGCCGTGCGCGCGGCGCGCGAGGCCGGGGTGCGCACGGTGATGATCACCGGCGACCACCCCGCCACGGCCCTGGCCATCGCGAAGGAGCTGGGCCTGCTGCGCGAGGGCGAATCACCAGAGGGGCTCGTGCACGCGCGGGCCACGGCGGAACAGAAGCTCCAGATCGTCCGGGGGTGGAAGGCGCGCGGGGAGGTGGTCGCCATGACCGGGGATGGGGTGAACGACGCGCCGGCCCTGCGCGAGGCGCACATCGGCATCGCGATGGGCCGCACCGGCGCGGAGGTCACCCGCGAGGCGTCCGACCTCATCCTCACGGACGACAACTTCGCGAGCATCGTGGCCGCCGTGCGCGAGGGGCGCGGCATCTACGAGAACATCCGCAAGACGCTCGTCTACCTGCTGGCCGGCAATGGCGGCGAGCTGGTCCTGATGCTCTGCGCGTCGCTGCTGGGCCTGCCCCTGCCGCTGCTGCCCCTGCACCTCTTGTGGGTGAACCTCGTCACCGACGGCCTGCCCGCCCTGGCGCTGGTGATGGACCCCGTGCCGCCGGACGTGATGCGGCGGCCGCCGCGACGCCCGGACGAACCCATGCTGGGCGCGCGGGAGTGGGGCGCGGTGCTGGCCACCGGGCTGCTGGACGCCTGCGTCACGCTGGGCACCTTCCTCTGGTCGATGGAGCGCATGCCCCTGGAGGAGGCACGCACGCTGACGTTCACCGTGCTGGTGTCCTGCCAGGTGCTGCGGGCCTTCGCCGCGCGCAGCGGCGGGCTGCTCCACTGGGAGGTCGGGTCGTTCAACAACCGGCCGCTGCTCGCGGTGGCCGCCGTGACGCTGGCGCTCCAGGTGGCCCTGCCGGAGGTGCCCCTGCTCGCCGCGTTCTTCTCGCTCGTGCCGCTGGACGCCGCGCACGTCGCGCTCGCCCTGGGCCTGGGGCTCATCCCGGTGAGCGTGCTGGAGCTGCGCAAGCTCGTGCTGCGCGGGGTGGGCCGCGCCATGGCGACGCCGAACGGCTGAGGAGACACGTATGTACCTGACGGACGACGAAGGGGCGCCCACGGTCACGCTGCGGTTCCTGGGGGCGGCGGGCACCGTCACCGGCTCGAAGTTCCTGCTGGAGACAGAGGGGCGCGAGCAGCGCCGCGTGCTGCTCGACTGCGGCCTGTTCCAAGGGCTCAAGGGCCTGCGCCTGCGCAACTGGGAGCCGCCGCCGTTCGACCCGGTGACGCTGGACGCCGTGGTCCTCAGCCACGCCCACCTGGACCACTCCGGCGCCCTGCCGCTGCTGGTCCGGGGTGGGTTTGCCGGCCCCATCCACTGCACCCCGGGCACGGCCGACCTGCTGGAGCCGCTGCTGCTCGACTCCGCGCACCTCCAGGAGGAGGACGCGGAGCGGGCCAACCGCCACGGCTACTCCCGGCACCAGCCCGCGCTGCCGCTCTACACGGTGGAGGACGCGCGGCGTGTGCTCGCGCTGCTTCGCACGCATCCCTACGGCACGCCCTTCGCGCCATGCGAAGGGCTGGAGGTGACCTTCCGGCGCGCGGGCCACATCCTCGGCTCGGCCACGGTGGACGTCGCCTGGGGCCGGGGGGACGCCGCGCGCCACCTGGTCTACTCCGGGGACCTGGGGCGCCCGGGCCGCCCCATCCTGCGCGACCCGGAAGCCGTGCCCGGGGCGGACGTGCTGCTCCTGGAGTCCACCTACGGCGACCGCGTGCACGCGACCTGGCCGGAGGAGAAGCTGGCGCGCGTCATCACGCGCACGGCCCACCAGGGCGGCGCGGTGGTCATCCCCGTCTTCGCGGTGGGGCGCGCCCAGGAGCTGCTCTGGACGCTGCACCGCCTGCGCGGCGAGCAGCGCCTGCCGCACGTCCCCGTGTTCCTGGACAGCCCCATGGCGCAGGACGTGACGGAGCTCTACTGCCGCCACCCGGAGGACCATGACGTGGACATGCGGCGGCTCACCGAACAGGCGCGCTGTCCGCTGTGCGGCTCGGAGCACCACTGGGTGCGCACCGCGGAGGAGTCCCAGGCGCTGCTGGCGAGGACGGGCCCCCGGGTCATCCTCGCGGGCAGCGGCATGGCCACCGGAGGCCGGGTGCTGCACCACCTGAAGCACCTGCTGCCGGACGCGCGCAACACGGTGGTGCTCGCGGGCTACCAGGCCGCGGGCACCCGGGGGCGCGCGCTCCAGGACGGCGCGGCCACGGTGCGCATCCACGGCGAGGACGTCCCCGTGCGGGCGCGGGTGGAGACGGTGGACGGCCTGTCGGCGCACGCGGACCGGGAGGAGCTGCTCGGCTGGCTGCGCACCTTCCCGCGCCCGCCGCGCGAGACCTGGCTCGTCCACGGGGAGCCCGGCGCCTCCGAAGCGCTCGCCAGGAGCATCCGCGAGCGCATGGGCTGGCGCGTGCGGGTGGCGCGCGACGGCGAGCGCGTGACGCTGCGGTAGGGCCGCGCCGCCCGGGGCGGGCCGGGCTGTCAGCGCGGGAGCACCTGCTCGGCCCGGACCTCCGTCGCCCCCAGGGGCTCGCCCCGCTCGAAGCGCGTGACGCTTTCGAGGGTGGTCCGGGCGATGGCGTGCAGCGCCTCGCGGGTGAGGAAGGCCTGGTGCGCGGTGATGAGCACGTTGGGGAAGGTGAGCAGGCGCGCGAGCACGTCGTCCTGGAGCACCTGGCCGGAGAGGTCCTGGAAGAAGATGCCTTCCTCCTCCTCGTACACGTCCAGGCCCGCGGCGCCCAGGTGGCCCGACTTGAGCGCCTCCAGCAGGGCGTGGCTGTCGATGAGCGCCCCGCGCCCGGTGTTGATGAGCATGGCCCCGGGCTTCATCCGGGCGAGCGCCGCCGCGTCGATGAGGTGGCGCGTGCCGGGCGTGAGGGGCACGTGCAGCGAGAGGACGTCCGCGCGGGCGAGCGCGTCCTCCAGCGTCACGGGCTCCAGCCCCTGCGCCCGCGCGTCGCTTCCGGAGAGCCGCGGGTCCACCGCGAGCAGCTTGCAGCCGAAGCCGTGGAAGATGCGCGCGGTGGCGCGGCCGATGCGTCCCAGGCCCACCAGGGCCACCGTCTTGCCGTACAGGTCGAAGCCCACCAGCCCGTCCAGGGAGAAGTTCCACTCGCGCACCCGGGCGTAGGCGCGGTGCACCTTGCGGTTGAGCGCGAGCACGAGCGCGGCGGTGTGTTCTGCCACGGCCTGCGGCGAGTACTCGGGCACGCGGACGACGGTGAGCCCCAGCCGCTCCGCCTCCACCAGGTCCACGTGGTTGAAGCCCGCGGAGCGCAGCGCCACCAGCCGCGTGCCCCCTTGCGCCAGCGCCTGGAGGCACGCGGCGTCCAGCCGGTCGTTGACGAACGAGCACACCCCGGGGAAGCCCGCCGCCAGCCCCACCGTCTGCGGCGTCAGGCGGGGCTCGAACCAGGTGAGGGCGTGGCCGAAGCCAGCGTTGGCCTCCTCGAAGGCCGTGCGGTCGAAGCGGTGGGTGTCGAAGAAGGCGATGCGCATGGGGGTGTTCCTCGCGCCGTGGGCGGCCAGGGGCTTTTCCCCGGACACTGCATCCTCCATGCTCGCCCGCGACACCGGCCCGCGGGGCCGTCCTCGCGCAAGCGTTGCGCGGTGCACGGGGCGCCGCGCAATCCCTGCGGTGCTCTGGCCGGCCCGCCCTGGCGCCGGACTGGCACGCATCCTGAAAATGAACGGACCCGGGCCCCGGAACCTCCGGGCGCTCCACCGGAGGTCGAGCCATGGACGCCATGCGGGAAGCGGTCGGAGAGCAGCTGCGGCAGCGGTGGCGGACCCTGCTGGAGGCGCGGCGCCAGCACCGGCGCCTGCTGCGGGAGGTCACCGGCACCGGGGCCCCGGAGTGGGTGGACCGCGCGGTGGCGCTGGAGGAGACGCGGCTGCTCGACGAGCTCGACGCGCGCGAGGCGCGGGCGCTGGAGGCGGTGGAGGTGGCGCTGGCGCACCTTCCGCCGGAGGGCCTGCCCCGGTGCGAGGGCTGCGGCGCGGACATCGAGCCCGAGCGGCTCCAGGCGCTGCCCGAGGCGCGGTGCTGCCTGCGCTGCGCGGCGCGGACCCGGTGAGCGCGCCACGGGAAGCCCCGGTCTCCATCGGGTGGTTCGCCCTGGGCTACTTCGCCTGCTACCTGCCCTACAGCGCGCTCACCAAGGCGCTGAGCCTGGGCGCGCTGCCGGGCATGTCCGCGGGGCTGCCGGGCTTCGTGCTCCTGCCCTCCACGGCGCTGGCCACGCTGGTGGGGATGTTCACCTATTTGTGGTGGAGCGGCGGGTTCCGGCACGCGGGGCGGCGGCGCTTCGGGCCGGTGGAGCTGCCGTGGCCGGGGCGCTGGACGTTCCTGTCGGGCCTGTGCACCACGGGCATCATCGCCACCACCACGCTCGCGTACACCTTCGACGGCACCTCCATCGTCTTCATGATGCTGCTGATGCGCGGCGGGGTGCTGGTGCTGGCGCCGCTGGTGGACCTGCTGGGGGGCCGGCACGTGGCGTGGCCCTCCCGCGTGGCGCTGGGCCTGAGCCTCGCGGCGCTGCTCGTCGCGGCGGGGCCCGGCACGGACCCCCGCCTCTCGCTGGCGGCCGGGCTGGACTGGGCGGTGTACGTGGCCAGCTACTTCGTGCGCCTGCGCTTCATGAGCCGCCTGGCGAAGAACCACGTGCCCGGCGCGCGCGAGCGCTACTTCGTGGAGGAGCAGATGGTGGCCGCGCCCGCGCTCGTGGTGCTGCTCGCGCTGTGGGCCTGGGCGGACGTGGGCGGCGCGGCGGCGCTGCTGCGCGAGGGCTTCACCGGGATGTTCACCCGCCCCACGCTGCCCGTGGAGCTGGCCGTGGGGCTGCTCTCCCAGGGCAGCGGCATCTTCGGCGGGCTGGTGCTGCTGGACGCGCGGGAGAACTCCTTCACCGTGCCCATCAACCGCGCCTCCAGCGTGTTCGCGGGCGTGGGCGCGACGTTCGTGCTGTCGGTGTGGCTGGGGCTGCCCGGGGTGGGCGTCCGGGAGCTCGCCGGCGCCGCGCTGGTGACGGTGGCCGTGGCGGCGCTCGCGGTGCCGGGAGTGCTCGCGGCGCGGGCCGCGCCCAAGGCCGCGCCCGGGGCTGCCGTAGGAGGCACCGATGCGCGCTGACCCCATGGTGACCCTCGCGCGCCAGATGCTGTCGTCCCGCCGGGCCGCGCTGCGCGGCCAGTGCCCTCCCGGCGGGGCCGCTTCCCTGCCTGGCGGGGATCCCGCGCGGCGGGAGCTGGAGGAGGTGGAGGCGGCGCTGGCGCGCATCGAGCGGGGCCTCTTCGGTGGCTGCGAACGGTGCGGTGGCGCCATCGGGCGGCAGCGGCTGCTCGCCGTCCCGGAGGCGCGCTGCTGCCTGGCCTGCGCGGAGGCCCGGGACGTGCGCGGATGAGGCTGATGACGCTGGCCGGGGAGCCGCCTCCGGACGCCTCTTGCGGGGCATCTCTGGTAATCAGGGGCATGGCCCAAGAACGCATCCTGGTCGTGGACGACGAGGCGAACGCGCGGCGAGCCCTGGCCACCCTGCTGGGAGAGGAGGGCTACGAGGTGCGCGAGGCCGCGGACGGCGCCGAGGCGCTCGGCGTGCTCGCGGACTTCGCCCCCTCGCTGGTGCTCACCGACGTGCGGATGCCGCGCATGGACGGGCTCACGCTGATGCGCCGCGCGCGCGAGTCCGGCAGCGACGCGACCTTCGTGGTGATGACCGCGTTCGCCACGGTGGAGGCGGCGGTGGAGGCCATGCGCCTGGGCGCGGAGAGCTACCTCACCAAGCCGCTGGACCTGAACGCGGTGCTCGTCGTCCTGGACAAGGCCCTGGAGACGCGCCGGCTCAAGCAGGAGGCCCGGCAGCTGCGCGAGCGGGTGGCGGAGCGCTTCCGCGTGGGCAACATCATCGGGGACGCCCCGGAGCTCCAGGGCGTCTACGCCCTCATCCACCAGGCGGCCCCCACGCGGGCCACCGTGCTCATCCTGGGGGAGAGCGGCACGGGCAAGGAGCTGGTCGCCCAGGCGCTGCATGAGCTCAGCCCGCGCAAGGCGCGCCCCTTCGTGAAGGTGCACTGCGCGGCGCTCAGCGAAAGCCTGCTGGAGAGCGAGCTGTTCGGCCACGAGCGGGGGGCCTTCACCGGCGCCGTCGCGCGCAAGGAGGGCCGCTTCGAGCTGGCGGACGGCGGCACCCTGTTCCTGGACGAGATTGGCGAAATCTCCCCCGCCGTGCAGGTGAAGCTCCTGCGCGTCCTCCAGGGCCGCGAGTTCGAGCGCGTGGGCGGCACGCAGACGGTGAAGGTGGACGTGCGCATCGTGGCGGCCACCCACCGCGACCTGGAGGCGGAGGTGAAGGCGGGCCGCTTCCGCGAGGACCTCTACTACCGGCTCAACGTGGTGGCGGTGACGCTGCCGCCCCTGCGCCGGCGCAAGGCGGACATCCCCGCGCTGGTGAGCCACTTCATCGAGCGCTGCAACGCCCTGCACGGCAAGGCCGTGAAGGGGCTGGCCCCCGGCACCCTGGACGCGCTGATGAGCCATGACTGGCCGGGCAACATCCGCGAGCTGGAGAACGCGGTGGAGCGCGCCGTGGTGCTGGCGAGGGGCGAGGAGCTCACGGCGGACGACCTGCCGCCCGTGCTGCGCGGGCCCCGCCCCAGCGCCGGGGCCGGCGAACGGCTCATCCCCGGCGCGACGCTCGCCACCATCGAACGGGAGGCCATCCTGCGCACCCTGGAGATGGTGCAGGGGTCCACCACGCGCGCCGCGGAGGTGCTGGGCATCAGCGTGCGGAAGATCCAATACAAGCTCAAGGAGTACGGCGGCGGGGGCCCCGCGCCGGACGAGGACCCGGCCGCCGCCTCCTAGGCCCGCGCACGGAAGAAGGAAGAAGGGAATCGCCATGGAAGCCGGAACCGGAGGCGCGACGGACAACGTCCTGGAGGAGCTCCAGCGTTACGTGGGCTTCTCCCCCGATGACGGGGAGGCCCTGCGGGAGCTGCACCCCATTGCCTGCGCGCACTTCGAGCGCATCGCGGACGTCTTCTACCGGCGCATCCTCGAACACCCGGAGGCGCGCACGGCCCTGGAGGGCGGCGAGAGCCAGGTGGGCCACCTCAAGGTGACCCTGCGCGACTGGATGGGGTCGCTCTTGCTGGGCCCCTGGGACGCGGCGTACTTCGAGCGCCGCTGCCGCATCGGGCGGGTGCACGTGCGCATCCACCTGCCGCAGCACTACATGTTCGGCGCCATGAACCTCTTGCGCCAGGAGCTGACGGCGGTGCTGGAGGAGGCGCTGCGGGACGCGCCCGGCCGGTCCGCCCGCCTGGGCCGCGCGCTGGGGAAGATTTTGGACCTGGAGCTGGCCATCATGCTGCACACCTACCGCGAGGACCTGCTGGCCCAGGCGGCCCGGGCCGAGCGGCTGGCGACCTTCGGGCAGCTCGTGGGCTCCATCGGCCACGAACTGCGCAACCCGCTGGGCGTCATCGAGACCTCGCTCTTCATCCTCAAGGGCCGCCCCGCCTCGCGGGAGGACGCGCGCGTGGCCAAGCACCTGGACCGCATCGGCGAACAGGTGGAGGTCGCCAACCACATCGTCACCAGCCTGCTGGACATGATCCGCTCCCGCCCGCTGGTCCGCGCGCCCTTGCGGCTGGCGGAGGTCTGGACCTCCGCGCTGGAGACCGTCGCGCCGCCCGGGCACGTGCGCGTGCTCGCGGAAGGGCTGGAGTCCCTGCCGCCCCTGGAGGGGGACGCGGTGCAGCTGCGGCAGGTCTTCGTGAACCTGGTGCAGAACGCCGTGCAGGCCCTGGGCGAGGCAGAGGGCGAGGTGCGGCTGACGGCGGACCTTCCCCAGGCCGGCGCGCGGCGGGTCCAGCTGGTGCTGGAGGACAGCGGCCCGGGGTTGGACGCGGCCATCCGCGCGCGCGTCTTCGAGCCCCTGATGACCACCAAGGCGCGGGGCCTGGGCCTGGGCCTGGCGCTCGTGCGGCGCATCCTGGAGCGGCATGGCGGCGGCATCGCGTACGCCCCGGGGGACGGGGGGCCGGGAGGGGCCCGCTTCGTGGTGGAGCTTCCCCTGACGCCGGAGCCTTCCTGATGGGCCGCTTCCTGCTGGTGGATGACAACCGGGCCTTCGCGGAGAACCTGGCGGAGATCCTGGAGGACGAGGGCCACACGGCCACGGTGGTGGACTGCGGCGAGGCCGCGCTCCAGGCCGCGCGCGAGCAGCACTACGACGTGCTCATCACCGACATGTGCATGGCCGGGATGAGCGGCGCCATGCTGGTGCACCACCTGCGCCAGTCCGACCCCGGGCTCACGGCCATCGTCGTCACCGCGCACCCGGCGGAGGCCGAGCTCGCGCGGGCGCGCGCCGAGGGCGTGCTCGCGGTGCTGCCCAAGCCGGTGCCGGTGCGCGCGCTGGTGGAGCTGCTCGCGCACGCCCGCCGCGACGGGCTCGTCGTGCTGGTGGAGGACGACGCGCGCCTCGCGGACAACCTCACGGAGGTGCTGCGCGAGCGCGGCTTCACGGCCGTGGTCGCGCGCTCGGTGCCGGACGTGGCGGGGCTCGAACCCCTTCGCCCCTTCGCCGCGCTCGTGGACCTGCGCGTGCCGGGCGGCCCCGACGGTGAGGCCCTGCGCCGCGTTCAGGAGCGCTTCCCCGCGACCACCCCCTTCGTCGTCACGGCGTTCCCGGAGGCGCTGCCCGGGGACTTCGAGGGCCGGCTCGTGTGCAAGCCCTTCGACACCGGGGCGCTGCTCGCCGCGCTCGAACAGGTGCACGGAGGCCGCGCGTGACGGCGCCGGGGCCGCGGAGCGCGGCGGAGCGTCCCCGCGTGCTGGTGGTGGATGACAACGCGGCCTTCGTGGACAACATGAAGGAGCTGCTGGAGGACCAGGGCTACCAGGTCGCCGTCGCGACGAACTGCGCGGGGGCCCTGGAGCGGGCCCGGGCGGGCTTCGACGTGGCGCTGGTGGACGTCCGGCTGCCGGATGGCGAGGGCACGCGGCTGGCCCCCCAGCTCAAGGCGAGCGTGCCGGACGGTGAGGTGGTGCTGCTCACCGGCCTGGGCATGCTGGAGGCGGCGGTGGCCGCGGTGCACGCGGGGGCCTGCGCCTACCTGCTCAAGCCCTGCGCCACGCCGGAGCTGCTGGTGACCCTGGAGCAGGCCCTGCGTCAGGTGCGGCTGCACCGCGAGAAGCAGGCGCTGGCCCGGCGGGCGCAGATGTCGGAGAAGCTGGCCGCGGTGGGCACGCTGACCGCGGGGCTGACGCATGAAATCCGCAACCCCCTCAACGCCGCCGCCCTGCAGCTCACCGTCCTGGAGCGGCGGGTGCGCAGGCTGGACGAGGCCGTCCAGGGGCCGCTGCTGGAGCCGCTCCTGCTGGTGCGCGACGAGATCCGCCGCCTGGACCACATCCTCGAGGACTTCCTCCAGTTCGCCCGCCCGCGCGAGTTCAGGTCGAGCGGCGTGGCGGTGGCACCGCTGTTCGAGCGGGTGCGCGGCCTCTTGTCCTGGCAGGCCGAGCAGCGCGGCGTGACGCTGGAGGTGGAGCCTCCGGGGGGGCTGGAGGTGTGGGGGGAGGAGGAGCGGCTGCGGCAGGTGCTGCTCAACCTCGCGCTCAACGCCCTGGAGGCGGCGCCGCCAGGAGGCCGGGTGTGCTTCAGCGCGAGCGCGCACGGCGGGGACGTGGCGCTGTGCGTGGACGACAGCGGGCCGGGCGTGCCGGTGGACGCGCGGGGGCGGCTCTTCGAGCCCTTCTTCACGACGAAGGCGAGCGGCAGCGGGCTGGGCCTCTCCATCGTGCATGCCATCGTCACGCAGCACGGCGGCACCCTCCAGGTGGAGGATGGACCGCTGGGCGGTGCGCGCTTCACCGTGCGCGTGCCCGCGGCGAAGCCGGAGGCGTGAGGCCCGGGGGCTGGAACGCGTCTGTGATTGGATAAAGGAGATTCCAGGCAAAGTCAGACATTGCTGTCTCAGCCCGCGAGCGTGTTTTTCCCAGCCCGCGAGAACGTACGCCCGAGGGGCGAAACACGTCGCGGAGACAGGGGTGATTGTTTATAGACGCCCGGGCTGTTTGGAGGCGTCACTGAAGCACTCGCACCACAAGATCTTTCCCACACACTCCTTGTCTTGGTTCCTGGCGGGCCTGGCCTTGTTCTACGTCGAGGCCGCGGCGCTGCTGGATCCGCTGGGCGTGCCCCTGCTTCCGCACCGGATGATCCAGGACGTGCTGCGGAGCCCGTTCGGGTTCCACCTGCTGCTGCTGGGCATCCCCTGCTGCCTCTACGTCCTCGGGTGGCGGGCCCGCGACCTCTTCGCCTGGCTGTGGGCGCCGCACGCGCTGACGGTGGATGACGAGGGACTGCGCGCCGACGCCACGCGGATCCGGTGGCGGGACGTGCGGGAGATCATCGAACAGCACGCGCACGACCGCGTCATCCTGCGCCACACGGGCGGAACGCTGCGGCTGCGGCTGGACCTGTGGAGCGACGCGGAGACGCTGCACGAGGCGGTGACGGCCCAGGTCGTGTCGCGCCTGCTGGAGCGCGTGAACCTCCAGGTGTCCGCGGGGAAGCCGGTGCGCTTCGGGCCGCTGACCCTGGGCGACGCGGGGCTCATCCACCGGGGGCGGCTGCTGCGCTGGGCCGACATCGAGAGCATCCGCCTCCAGGACGAGGTGGACCAGGGCTACTCGTCCCGCGAGCTGGTCATCGTCGCCCAGGGCAGGACCCGGAAGTTCGACGAAGCGAAGGTCATCAACGCGCCAGTCCTGCTGGCCTATCTGTCAGACCGGCTGGCCGGCTGACCCTCACGGGCACCCCGACATGGAAATCTACCGCTCCCCCCAGTCCAAGAAGCAGGCGGAACAGCCGCGCGCCATCTACTACTCGCGGGCCAAGCTCATCGCGGGCGTCGTCATCTGGGCGCTGGCGACGGTCTTCTTCGGCGTGCTGACCTGGAAGTCGCTTTCGCAGAGCAACGTCTGGATCTTCGTCGCGTTCATCACCCTGGCCTCGGCCTGGATGTTGTTCAACTGCGTTCGGGGGCTGGGGCAGCTGGACAGCCCCGTGCTGCTCATCGGCCGGGACGGCATCCGCTTCCCGGACGGCGTGCTCATCGCGTGGGAGGACATGCAGGAGAACCTCTTCGTCGAGCAGTCCTACATGGGCCTGCCCGGCATCAAGATGGTTCAGATCAAGACCACGCTCGCGAAGCCCCGCGTGAAGAAGATGCGGGTCTCCGCGCTCGCCATGGACAGCGACGAGTACATGGCGCTCTGCGACAGCTACAGCCAGGGTGGCGGGGCTCCCGCGACGCGCTGACCCAGGCTACGGGGTGGGCGTCACGCCAGCGCACGCGGCCAGGAGCAGCCCCGTGGAGGAGATTGCCGCCAACGCGAATGGACGGAAGAGGGCAGGGGTCATGAGGCGTGAAGCCAGACGCCGCTCCCGCCCCTTTCCCCCGGGGGGCGCAATGCTTCCGTCATGGGTGCGTCACGGGGGCAGCGTGCCCTGGCCGGTGGCCAGCGTGTTCATGAAGGACTTCACCTTCTGCACGTAGGTGGCGTCGCCCGTGCCGGCGGGGATGGCGTCCGGGTTGCTGCGGTCCACGCCGTTGGGGCCGGAGTTGTAGGCGCGCAGGGCCAGCTCATCGCTGCCGAACTGCGCCTTCATGTCCTTCATGTAGAAGGCGCCCGCGAGGATGTTGGTCTCCGGGTCGGAGAGGTTCTTGCCCTGGAGTTCCGGGTGCTTCGCCTGGAGCTCTCCGTAGGTGTTGGGGTTGACCTGCATCAGGCCGGTGTCCGTCAGGCCGTTGCCGCCGTTGGTGGTGACGGCCTCCAGGTTGCCGCGCGACTCCTGCCATATCTGCGCGGCCAGCATCTCCGCCGGCATGCCCGTCTTGGCGGCGGCGGACTCGATGGCGCCCCGGAACTTCTCCAGCCCCGCGGGCAGGTTGCCGCCCAGCTTCGAGCCGCCGGTGGACTGCGTCTGCTGCGAAGCCGCCGGGCCCACGACGCCGGTGTTGCCCTGCGAAGCCGCCGGGCCCACGACGCCAGTGTTGCCATTGAGCGCCACGGGAGGACGGCCCGAGGAAGCCTGCGGCGTGAAGCTGCTGTCGGAGAACGGCGGCGAACCCGAGCCGGACTTCCCGCTCGCGGCCCCCTGCGCTCCGGAAGCGCCCTGGAGCGCCTGCGCGCCGCCCGGCACGGCCTGCGCCACCAACTGGACGATGGAGGTCAGCGCCGACAGCGTGTCCTGCAGCAGCTTGCCCAGCTCCGCGCCCTTGCCGGAGCCGGCGTCGAAGCCGTCCTGCTGGAGCGCCGCGAGCCCCGGTGAGGGCCGCTTCATGCCCATCTTCTGGCTGGAGGCGACTCCCTCCCCACCGCAAACCTGGAAGCTGGCGGGACGGGCGCTGGCGGCGTCCTGCACCGGCATGTGGGACACGGGAGCGGAGGCGCTGCGAAGGGGCGAGATGGCCATGGTGGGGGTTCCTCGAAAGGGATTGGGTTTCGGGTGAAGCGATACGGGACCCCATAGCAGCGGCCGTGCCAGCCCCCGCGGGCCGGACCGGTGCTGGCAACCCACGGATTTCACGGGCAACGCGCGTGGCCTCCGGGAGCGCGTCTGATGACTCCTGTCACCGGCCCGATGCCCACCGTCATCATCCGAACCCGCGCGTACTCTCGGGTGGCGGGAGGGGAGTGCGTCGTGCAGAACGGCCCCATGGCCGACATCACCCACCGCACCGTCCGGACGAATGGCATCCACCTGCACCTCGCCGAAGCCGGCCAGGGGCCCCTGGTGTTGCTCCTCCATGGCTGGCCGGAGTCCAGTTACTCGTGGCGCCACCAGCTCCGTGCGCTCGCCGAGGCCGGCTACCACGCCGTCGCGCCCGACGTTCGCGGCTACGGACAGAGCGACAGACCCGAACCCATCGAGGCGTACAGCATGAAGCACCTGCTGGCGGACTTCGTGGGCCTGCTCGATGCGCTGGGGGAGAGGACCGCCGTGGTGGTGGGCCACGACTGGGGCGGGGCGATGGCGTGGAACTGCGCCGCGCTGCACCCGGACCGCTTCCGCGCCGTCGTCGGCATGAGCGTGCCGCACCTGGGCCGCGCGCCCATGCCGCCCACGCAGCTCTTCCGGCGCGTGTTCGCGGAGAAGTGGTTCTACATCCTCTACTTCCAGGAGCCGGGCGTCGCCGAGGCGGAGCTCGAAGCGGACATCCCGAGGACGCTCCGCATCACCCTGGGCGGCGTCCCCGGCTTCGACACGCAGGCCGAGGCCGTGCGGTCACGCCGGAAGGGCGACGGGTTCCTCACGGGCCTCCAGGTGCCGGATGCGTTGCCCGCGTGGCTCACGGAGGCGGACGTCGCGCACTTCGCGAAGGAGCTCGCGCACAGCGGCTTTCGCGGCGGGCTCAATCGCTACCGCAACATGGACCGCGACTGGGAGGAATTGCCCCAACTCGCGACGGCCATCATCCAGCAGCCCGCCCTGTTCATCATCGGTGAGAAGGATCCGGGCCGCGCCTTCGCTCCCGTGGACGCCATGAAGGCGCTGGTGCCGAACCTCCAGCAAATGCTCGTCCTCCCGGGGGCGGGCCACTGGATCCAGCAGGAGCGCCCCGAGGAAGTGAACGCGGCCCTGCTGGCCTTCCTGAAGTCACTGCCCGCGTGAGCCGGTGGCCGCGGGCCTGCTCCGGGGAAGGCGCACGGTGAACGTGGTGCCTTCCTTGAGGGTGGAGGTGAAGGCGACGGTGCCGCCGTGGGCCTCCACCAGCTGCTTCACGATGTAGAGCCCCAGGCCCACGCTGCGGCCGGTGGAGTCCACCTCCGATGTCGCGCGCTGGAGGGGCTCGAAGATGCTGGGCAGCTTCTCTGGAGGGATGGGCGGGCCCTGGTTGTGGACGGACAGGCACACCCATCCCTCCTCGCCTCGGGTCTTCACCTGCACCGGGCTGGATTCAGGGCTGTACTTGAGGGCGTTCGTCACCAGGTTCTGCACCACCTGGGCAATCCGCTCGGAGTCCCATTCCCCCGTCGCGTCGCCCCGTTCCTGGACCCGCAGGGTGCGGCCGGGGTGGGCGGCATCCACCTGATCCAACACCTGCCGGGCCACCTGGTGCAGGTCCGCGGCGCGGGGCGCGATGGGGATGCCTCCGCCCAGGCGGGCCTGGGTGAAGTCGAGCAGGTCTCCGACGAGGCGGACCGCGCGGTGCACGGCGGACTGGATGCGCAGTACGGACTGGGCGGTGCGCGCGTCGAGCTCTTCGCGGCGGGCCATGGCGCTCACCGTCAGGTGGATGGCGTTGAGCGGGGTGCGCAGATCATGGCTGACGATGCCAATGAGCTGCTGTTCGAAGTTCACGCGGTCCTGGAGTTGCTGGGTCAGGACCGCCGCGCGCTGGTGCGACTTCACCGCGTCCGTGGCGTCCCAGGCCACCGCCATGAAACCCTCGACGGTGCCATCCCGGTCCCGCATGGGCACGTGCGTGAAGTTGAAATAGCGCTCCACCCGCTCAGCCGTGTCCCGGCGGGTGAACTGGAAGCGTTCCTCCGTGAAGACCCGGGCCTCCCCCTTCTGGAAGACAGGGTCGCAGGCCGTAGCGATGACGGACGGCCCCAGCTCCTCCGGCAGCACCTCGATGAAGGGCCTGCCGAGCACCTCCTCGTACCTTCGCTCCCAGAAGCGGCACTGGACGGCGTTGGCGTATTGAACGACGTGGCGTGGGCCCCGGAAGATGGCGATGCCCACCGGGGCCTGCTCGAAGATGGCGTAGAGCTTGTGGCGCTCGGCTTCCGCTTCGGCGTGCGCCGCCCGCTCGCGGGCAAGCAGGTCCGCGCGCTCCTCTTCCGCCTGCTTGCGCGCGGTGATGTCGATGAAGGAGCTCACGGCGCCCGTGATGTGGTCGCCGGGCGTGCGGAGCGGCCGGGCATTGACCGACAGCCAGATGCGGTTTCCCCCCGCATGGTGGATGCCTACCACGGCGCCGGCCACGCTCTCGCCCGTGCGAAGCGCATGCATGTGCGGATGCTCTTCGCCGGAGTACGGGCTTCCGTCCTCCCGGATGGCGCCCCAGCGTGGGTCAAAAGGGGTGCGGCCCAGCAGGTGGTTCGCGGACAGGCCCAGCAGTTCCTCGGCGGCGGTGTTGGCGAAGCGGATGGTCCCGTGCTCGTCGTGCAGGGTGACGCCTTCGTCCAGCGAGGCGAGGATGGCGCTCAGCCGCGCCTCGCTCTGCCGCAGCGCTGCCTCCGCCTGCTTGCGCTCGGTGACGTCCTGCGTGACCTTCACGAACCCGCAGGGGTGGTCCGTGTCGTCACGCAGGAGCCACAGGTCCACCTCCGCGATGAAGAGGCTCCCGTCCTTGCGCAGCCGGGGTTCCTCGCCCTGGAAGTGGCCCGTCTGGAAGGCCTCCTGCAGCTCTGATTCCGGAAGCCCCTGCTGGCGGTAATCCTCGGGAAAGAGCATGCGGAAGTGCTGCCCCAGGACCTCGTCGGCGCGCCAGCCCTTGATGTGCTCGGCGCCCGGGTTCCAGCTGATGATGTGCCCTTGAAGGTCGATGCCGAAGATGGCCCGGTCCTTCGCGCTCTGGACGAGGAAGCGGAAGAGCACATCCGTGTTCTGCCCTGCGTGGGTGCACTCCATGCGTGCCACGGCTCCTCCAGGTCATGAAACACGCGGGCCGCGAGCCGCCGTTCCGCGACGACAGGGAGCGGACGCGCCGGGCCCCGGCCGGCCGGGCACCGTCAGGGCTTCGGGCCGTCCTTCAGCAATCCCAGACGCTGAAGGCTTTCGACGGTGGCGACCAGGCACTCCGCGTTGGAGCGCGGCGCCCAGCCGAGCACGCGCCGCGCCTTCTCGTTGGAGCCATTCTTCACCTTGCCCAGCTCCGGCAGGGTCTGCCGCGCCACCGGAGTCCACAGCGCCGCGAGCCGCACCAGCCAGTCCGGAAGCTGCCGCGTCGGGACCTTCCGGGCCACGTCTCCCATGCGGGTCCGGAGGATCCGCGCGATGTCGATGAGCGCCAGGAAGTCCCCCGCGACAGCGAGGAAGCGCTCTCCCTTGGCTGCCGGATGCGTCATCGCGCGCAGGTGCAGGTCCGCGACGTCGCGCACGTCGACGACGCCGAAGTAGAGCCGGGGAACGGCGGGCATGGCGCCGTCCAGCAACTGCTTCAGCAGCATGATGGAGCTGGAGTAATCCGGCCCGAGCACGGGCCCGAACACGCCCACCGGGTTGACGACGGAGAGCTCCAGGCCGCCGCCTTCGCGGGCGATGAAGTCCCAGGCCGCGCGCTCCGCCAGCGTCTTCGACTTTTGGTACGCGGCCACGCCAGGGCGCTGCGGATCCGTCCAGTCCGCCTCGGTGAACTGCGTCTTGCCGGGGGGATGTCCGTAGCCGATCGCGGCGAACGAGGACGTCAACACCACGCGTTTGACGCCCGCGTCGCGCGAGGCGCGCAGCACGCGGAGCGCCCCTTCCCGCGCGGGGATGATCAGGTCGTCCTCGTGCTTGGGGACGCCGGCAGGGAAGGGGGACGCCACGTGCAGCACGAAGTCGCAGCCCGCCACGGCCTCCGCCCAGCCCGCGTCCTGCATCAGGTCCGCGGCGGCGAAGGACAGGCGGGGGCCCGGCTCCACGCCGCCCTCCTTCAGCATGGCGCGCACCTCGCCCTCGCGCTTCAGGTTCCGCACCGTGGTGCGCACCTGATGGCCCGCCGCCAGGAGCTGCACGATGCAATGACCGCCGATGAATCCAGACCCGCCGGTGACCAGGACCGTGCTCATCGCCGCCTCGTCTTCATGTTCATGCGGGGGAGTCTGTCCGCGCGGCGGGCGCGGGAGAACGGCCGGATTCGGCAAGGGCCTTGAAGTGCACCTTCACGGCGCGCGGCAGCGCCGGTGTCAGGCGAGGGCCACGTAGGCCGCGACGGCGACCATGCAGGCGCCAAAGGTCCAGCCCTGGATGCGCATCGCGCGCTCGGAGCGGAAGCGCCCCAGGATGAGCTTCCCGCCGTAGATCCACGGGAAGTGGCACGCCACGCAGACGGCGAGGAAGGCCGCGGTCAGCAGCGCCGCCTGGGAGAACATCCCCCGGGCGGGGTCGAGGAACTGGGAGAACATCACCAGGATCATCGAGTGGATCTTCGGGTTGAGCGCGACCGCGAGCAGCCCTTCCACGAACCCCAGGCGCGCGGGTGCGTCGTTCGCCTCACCCGGGGTGGCCGAGGCGCGGAAGAAGCCCCACGCGAGGTAGAGCAGGTACGCGACGCTGCCCCAGCGCAGGACCTGGTGCAGCGCTGGCACCCCTTGCAGCACCCGTCCCAGCCCGATGCCGTAGAGGAGGCACAGCGCGACGTTGGCCGCCTCGAAACCCATCCAGAAGGGCAGGCTGCCCCGGACGCCGAAGCGCCCTCCGGCGGTGGCGAGCACCGTGTTGCCCGGACCGGGGCTCACCACCATGGGCACCGCGTAGCCCAGGAACAACACCCACACCTCGGCGGAAATCATGACGGGGCACCTCGCGCGCGAGGCGCGTCCATCGCGCCTTCTCGCTGCACAGGACAGACTCCATTTCTGGGCGCCGACCCAGCGAGCTATCCTCGCGTGCTCGATAAAAGGGGCTCATCGAGCATGCGTCGCATTCCACCGCTGGGTGCCCTCCGAGCCTTCGAGGCGGGAGCGCGGCACCTGAGCTTCACCCGCGCCGCCACGGAGCTGCGCGTGACCCAGGCGGCCATCAGCCATCAGGTGCGGCAGCTGGAGGACTGGCTCGGGGTCTCCCTGTTCGATCGCCGGGGCCATGCGCTGACGCTGACGGCGAGGGGCGCCGCGTACCTGCGCGAACTGACACCCGTGTTCGAGCGCATGTCCGAAGCGACCACGCGGCTGTACGCGCGCGAGCAGGGACCGCTGCGCCTCACCGTGCTGCCGTCCTTCGCTTCGTGCTGGCTGCTGCCGCGCCTGGAGCGCTTCCGGAAGCAGCATCCGGACATCGAGCTGCATGTGAGCAGCTCCGAGGCGCTCTGGGACTTCCTCGACGACCGCTTCGACGTGGGCATCCGCTCCGGACTGGGCCGGTGGACGGGGCTCAAGGCGGAGCAGCTCGCGCCGGAGAGGCTGGCGCCCGTGTGCACCCCGGCGCTGGCGAAGCGGCTCCGTACGCCTGGGGACCTGGAGAAGGTCCGGTTGATTCATGACTCGCCCAAGGATGGCTGGCGGCGCTGGTTGGATGCCGCCGGAGTCACGGGCGTGGACGCCGAGCGAGGCCCCGTGTTCAACGACGCCGGGCTCGCGCTCCAGGCCGCGCGGCTCGGGGATGGCGTGGCGTTGGGGCGTCTGATGCTCGCGGCCGACGACCTGAAGGCGGGCAGGCTGGTGCAGCCCTTCAAGGCGGTCCTTCCCAATGACTACAGCTACTGGCTCGTGCACCCGCGTCCCCTGGCGGGCCGCGGGGACGTCGCGGCCTTCAAGGCCTGGGTGCTCGAAGAGGCCCGGCGCTGACCCCGTGGTACCCATGGTTGTAATTTTCCTGGATATAGCTGCTTTCCTATTTTTATCTGTAATAGCAGAATATGGGTGCGCCAAACCCAGACCTGGAGGGCACCATGCGGATGCAATGGATTGCGCTGGTTGTCGCGGTGGGAGCCGTCGCCTGCGGAAGCGGCTTCGAGCCGGGGGATGCCGACGCGTGGGGAACGCACGAATCAGCGCTCACCATCACCACCGAGGACCAGGTCGTGGCCCGGCTGCCCGCGAGCACGGGGGCGGGCTACGGCTACGGTGAGTACCTGCCGCCGGGTTACCTGACGTCCACTGGCACCTATCCGGTCATCATCCACCTGAACGGGAACGGTGAGTTCGGCACGTCGCCGACGGAGGCGAACCTGCTGGAGGTGGTGACCCGCCACGGAGCGCTGAAGAAGATCCGCTACTCGAGCCAGGGCAAGGCGTACTTCGGACAGCACCAAGTGATGGTCTTCACGCCGCGCGCGGCGACGAACTGGCAGCCGGCGGCTATCGATGCGTTCGTCAGCTTCCTGGTGGCGAACTACCGCGTGGACACGACGCGCATCTACCTGACGGGCATCAGCTTCGGCGGGTATGGGAGCTGGCAGTACGCGTACACATATGGGAGCCGTCTGGCCGCGCTGGCGCCCATGGCCACCAACATCGGCGCGCCGGGCCCCACCATCACCCAGCTGAAGAACGTGCCGGTGTGGGCGGTGCATTCGTTCGCGGACGGCAGCTCCCTTTCGGCTGAGACCTCCTGGATGACGGGCGTGACGAAGAACTACGGCCTGTTCCAGCCGGTCCAGGTGACGGCGCCGGCCCAGCCGGTGACGTACCTGTTCCCGGGCGCCAGCAGCCCCACGTGGACGCCGCAGCCCGGCGTGGTGGCCTCCGGGAGCGCCATCGCGCGCCTCACCGTGCTGCCCGGAGGTGTTCACGACTGCTGGACCCAGCAGTACGACAACTACGCGTTCTGGGACTGGATGCTCGCCCAGCACCGCTGAGCGACCTCAGTCCACGATGAAGAGCCGGGCCCCTGTCTCTGTGGACGAGCGGTGGGCCCCGTCATCATCGGCGACCTGGTAGCTCATCATCGGTCCGAGCTCGAAATGCCGGCCGTCCTTCAGCTCCGTGTGCAGCGTTCCCTCGAGCACGAGCAGGATATGACCGCGGCTGCACCAGTGGTCCGCCACGTACCCGGGTGTGTACTCAACGAGCCGGACCCGGATGTCTCCTGCCTGGATCGTCCGCCAGAGCGCCTTCCCGGATGTCCCCGGGTGCTCCGTGGGCTGGATCGTGTTCCAGTCCGCTGTGCTGAAGGGAATGTTCGAGATCTTCAGAAGGGGCTCCATTTCGGGACAGGGCTCGTGCGGCCCTTACTCCAGGTTGCAGGGAACTCCCAAATCCTCTCTGCTCTTGCGCACCATGGCCCTGAACCTCGCAGTTCCCCTTGTCCCGTCCGCGCCTCCGGCTCCTCCCACGACCATCGATGGGGTCATCGCGCAGGCGAATGACATCATCGACCAGTCATTGCGGACACCGAACCGCATTGGCTACTTCACGGCGCTCTACGAGCGGGTGACGGTGAACGTGCGGCGGGCGATCATCGCGGGCAATGTCTTCCAGGACAACGAGCGGATGGGGAAGCTGGACGTCGTCTTCGCCAGCCGCTTCCTGGCGGCCTGGAATGCCTATTCATCCGGAGGGCCGCTGACGAAGTCCTGGAAGCTGGCGTTCGATTCGCTGCCGGACGACTCGCCGTTGATCCTCCAGCAGTTGCTGCTGGGGATGAACGCTCACATCAACCTGGACCTGGGCATCGCGGCGGCCACCGTGGCGCCGGGGCACGAGCTCGCGTCGTTGAAGGAGGACTTCAACCGCATCAACACGCTGCTGTCGAGGCTGGTGTCGGTGATTGAAGTGGAGCTTGGAGAGGTGTCCCCGCGCCTGAAGCGGCTGGAGGCCATCAGCCCGGACGGGGAGGACAAGATCTTCAACTTCGCGATGGACGCCGCCCGCGAGGGGGCCTGGCTGTTGGCGGAGCTGCTCGCGCCGCTGCCGCAGGAGCAGTGGGCACCCATGATCGCGGCGCACGATCAGGTGGTGGCTGACCTGGGCAAGCTCATCCTCCAGCCGGGAGCCCTGGTGGAAGGCCTGCTCGCGTGGATCCGCGAAGCCGAGTCGAAGGACATCGCCTACAACGTCCAGGTGATTGGCGGGTAGCCAGGCCAGGGCCCTTCACGGCTTCTCGACCGCTCAGCCCTGCGCCGTGGGACGCACAATCACCTCGCCCACGTCCACGTCGGGCGGCTGCTCGATGGCGAAGGCCATGGCCCGGGCAATCGCATCCGGTGGAATCGCGATCTCCATCCGGGCCCGGAGCTCCGGATCCTTCACGTGCTCCATGAAGCCCGTCCGGGTCATTCCCGGAGAGATGACCGTCACCCGCAGCGTGGCGCCTGCCTCCTGACGCAGGCCTTCGGAGATGGCGCGCACGGCGAACTTCGTTCCGGCATAGATCGCCTGACCGGGCACGATTCGATGCGCCGCGGTCGACGCGGTGTTGATGAAGTGTCCGAAGCCCTGCTTGCGAAAGACAGGCAGTGCCGCGGCGATGCCGTACAGCACGCCCTTGATGTTGGTATCGACCAGCTCCTCCCAGTCGTCGACGCGCAGGTCGTCCAGCGGGGAGACAGCCAGGCTGCCCGCGTTGCTGATGAGCACGTCCAGCCTGCCATGGTGCTCACAGGCCAGGCGGACGAGCCCTGCGACGTCCTCACGCCGCCTCACGTCCATCCGGGTAGCGATGGCTTCTCCGCCCGCCTTCGTGATGCGCTCCACCAGCGGCTCCAACCGCTCCAGCCGGCGCGCGCCGAGGACGACCTTGGCCCCACGCCCGGCGAGCAGCAATGCCGCCGCCTCGCCAATGCCGCTGCTTGCTCCGGTGATGGCAATGACCTTGTCCTGGATGCCTGTCATGACGCCTTCCTGCCCGGCCGGGGGAGGGGATGGCCGGGATTCCGAACCCAGGCGTAACGGGTGGGAGGCACGCGCGGCTTGGACGTTGTTGACACGCCGTGCATGTCAACTTCGCCCAAGCGCCAGGGACGCCCGGCGTTAGGATCCCACCGTGCCTGTTCCCCATCGCGCCGTCCTGGATGGCCCGTTGTCCGTCCAGACCTTCCTGTTTCCGGAACTGCCGGGCGTGCAGTGGGTGCGCTTCAGGACCGACGGCCGGCTGTTGCGCTCCGTGAAGGAACGCTTCTCGGTGACGATGACGCAGCGGGGCTGCTCGGAGTGGTGGGGGCGCGGCAAGGTCCGCGCCACCACGCCCCGGACAGTCGACCTCAAGCAACTGGGCGAAGTGCACCGGGACCTGCGCCGTGATGGGCCTGCCCGGTTCCAGTCGATCGCCTTCGACGAATCACTTGTCGCGGAAGCCCGCGAGGCCCTGGGGGCTCCGGCCTCCGCGCGCCTTCGCCAACTCCAACTGGAACGGGAGCAGCCCGCGGCGGCCGCCTTCGTGCGCCTCCACGCCTTGCTGGAGGAAGGCTTGGCGGGACGGTCCAACGCCCTGGAACCGCAGACGGCGTTGGCCGAAGCCCTCGCCGCCCTCGTGGGATGTCTGGGGCAACCGGACGCGGTGGAGCGGCGCTACCGCTGGCCCGTCCGGCGCGTGGTCGAAGCGCTGCACGAAGCCATCCCGGAGGGCATCACGCTGGAGTCGCTGGCCCGTCAGGTGGGCTGGAACCGGTTCCACCTGTGCCGTGCCTTCCGCCAGGAGCTGGGCATGCCTCCCCACGCGTACCTCACCCATCTGCGCGTGTCGCGGGCCCGGCGGCTGCTGTCACAGGGACTGACGCCCGCCGAGGCCGCGCTCCAGGTCGGGCTCTATGATCAGAGCCAGCTCAACCGGCACTTCAAGCGCATCGTCGGCATCACCCCGGGGCAGTTCGTGCGCGCCGTGCAGTGAGGCCACCGTCACCGCGCTAGCGAGAACCTTCCCGGAAGACCGCTTCGATGTTGTTGCCGTCAGGGTCCAGCACGAAGGCGGCGTAGTAGCCCGCGGGGTAGCCTGTTTCGACGCCGCGCAGCCCGGGAGCGCCGTTGTCGGTTCCACCTGCCGCCACCGCGGCCGCGTGGAAGGCGTCGACCTGGGCGCGGCTCGTGGCCGCGAAGGCCGTGTGTTGCTTCACGCCGTGGGGATGGAAGCGGTCGATCCAGAAGATGGGGTAGTCGCGGCCATAGCCAATGCCATCCGCCCCGGTGTCCTCGGGAAGCTGGATGGAGCGGCGGAGGCCGAGCGCCCCCAACGCCGCGTCGTAGAAGGCGGCCGAACGGGCGACGTCCGCGACTCCAATGCCTGTGTGGTCGAGCATGGTCCTCAGTGTATGGGCACGAAGCCTCGCTCCCGCATCAGGGCGTCGAGGCTTGCGTCCTTTCCACGAAACTTCCGGTAGCCCTCGAACGGGTCGACGGTGTTGCCCACGGACAGGACATGCTCGCGCAGCCGTGCGGCGACCTTCGCGTCATAGGCGCCTGCGCCTTCCTGGAACGCCTCGAAGGCATCCGCCGCCAGCATGTCCGCCCAGAGATAGCGGTAGTAGCCCGCCGCGTACGCGTTGCTGGCGAAGACGTGCCCGAAATGGGGCATGCGGAAGCGCATGCCGACCTCCGCGGGCGCGCCAAGCTGGCGGAGCACGTCGCGTTCGAACGCGTCCGGGTCGATGCGCTTCGCTCCCGCCAGGTGCAGCTTCATCTCCACCAGCGCGGAGGTCAGGTAGTCCACGGTGTAGAAGCCCTGGTTGAACGTCGCCGCCTTCTGGATGCGGGCGACGAGCGCCTGGGGCATGGGCTGGCCCGTCGCGTGGTGCACGGCGAAGCGGCTCAGCACCTCCGGCGTGGCGAGCCAGTGCTCGAACAGCTTGGAGGGGAACTCCGAGTAGTCGCTCACCACGCGGCCGCCACCCAGCGCCGGGTACGTCACGTCCCCGCTCAGCGTGTGGAGGGCGTGGCCGAACTCGTGGAACAGCGTCTGCGCGTCGCGCCAGCCGAGCAGCGCGGGGCTTCCGGCCCCCGGCTTCACGAAGGGCATGCTGATGGTCACCAGGGCCAGAACCTCGCCCCGGAAGCGCTCCTGGACGCGGTACGTCTCCGTCTGCCCTCCGTTGTACTTGCCCTCCCGCGCGTAGGGGTCGAAGTACAGGAGCCCCCGCTCCCGGCCGCTCTCGCGCTCCTTCACCGCGAAGACGCGCACGTCCGGGTGGAAGACGGGCACTTCCGGCGCGGGCGTGAAGGTGAAGCCGAAGAGCTCGCCCGCCACCCAGAACATGCCCTCGCGCAGGGTCTCCAACTGGAGGTAGGGCTTCACCTCGCTGTCGTCGAAGTCATACGCCTGCTTGCGCACCTTCTCCGCGTAGTAGCGGTAGTCCCAGGGGGCGATGGGCTCCTGCTGTCCCTGGCTCCGCGCAATGGCAGTCATCGCGGCGACCTCTTCCCGCACGCGCGCGACGGCGGGCGTCCACATCGTCTCCAGCAATTGCATCGCGCGCTCGGGAGTCTTCACCATCGCGCGTTGGAGCTGCCGGTGCGCGTGGGTGGGAAAGCCCATGAGCTTCGCCTGCTCCGCGCGCGCCGCGAGGATCCGCGTGATGACGGCGTTGTTGTCATGCGCGTCGCCGTGGTCACCCCGGCTGTCGTAGTTGCGCCACACCTTTTCGCGCAGCTCCCGCCGCTCCGAATACGTGAGGAAGTCCGCCACCACCGAGCGGGTGTTGGCCACGGCCCACTTCCCCGGCTGTCCGCGCACCGTGGCCTCGGCCGCCGCGGCCTTTCGCAGGGGCTCCGGCAGGCCCGCCAGGTCCGCCTCGTTCTCCAGGAGGGTGTAGCGCTGCTCGTCGGCGAGCACGTTCTGGTTGAACGTCGTGTAGAGCGTCGCGAGCCGCTGGTTGAGCGCGGCCATGCGCTTCGAACCCGCCGCGTCCAGCAGGGCTCCCGAGCGCACGAAGTCGTTGGAGTAGTGCGCCACGACGCGCTGCTGCTCCGGCGTCAGCTTCGCCTTCGCGGCCGAGTCCTGGACCGCCTTGACGCGGCGGAAGAGCTTCCGGTTCTGGGACTGCTCATCCCAGAACGCCGACAGCCGGGGCGCCATCGCGCGCTCCTCGGCCTGGTACTCCGGTGAGCTCACGAACGAGGACCACGCATTGTAGACCTCGTGGACGCGGTTGAACGCGCGGCCGGAGTCCTCCAGCGCGGCGACGGTGTTCTCGAAGGTGGGGGGCTCCTTCGAGTCCGCGATGGCGGCGAGTTCTCCCCGTGCCTGCGCCATGGCGGCTTCGAGCGCCGGCGCGAAGTCCTCCACTCGCGCGCGGTCGAAAGGCGGGACGCCGCCATGGGGCCCGGACCAGGGCGCGAGCAGGACCTCCGGCGACGAAGCGGGGGCCGCGAAGGCCGTGCCCGCCAGGAAGAGGAGGCATGCTGCGATTCTGTGTCGTGGCATGTGGACAGAATACGGGTCAGGATTCGGCGCCATCCATCGAATAAAATTCGTCCGGGAGCCCCGAATGTCCTCACTCGACAGAATTGATCGCGAGATTCTGGAGGCCCTTCAGAACAATGCACGGCTGTCCAACAAGGAGCTGGCGGCGAAGGTGGGCCTGGCCCCGTCGTCGTGCCTCGCGCGGGTGAAGCGGCTGGAGACGGACGGCGTCATCCGCTCCTACCGCGCGGACCTGGATGCGCGCTCGTTGGGGCTGGGGCTCCAGGCGCTCATCGCCGTGCAGCTCCGGCTCCACGTGGGCGAGGCCTTCGGCAGCATCGGCGACCACCTGCGCTCGCTGCCGGAGACGGTGGCCGTCTACTGCCTGGGGGGCACGACGGACTTCCTGGTGCACGTCGTGTGTCGGGACACGGAACACCTGCGGGTGCTCACCATCGAGTCCTTCACCAGCCGTCCGGAGGTGAGCCGCATCGAAACGTCGCTGGTGTTCTCCTTCGCGCGCTCGGGGCTGCCGGTCGACCGCGGCGCCTGAGTGTCACCGTGCGCCGTGCCCGCCGGGGCTCATGAAGTCCGCCTGGGGAGGGGATGAGGCTTTTCTCATGCGCTCACGGCGCAGGCCGGACGTCGCTATATGCGTCATGGCCGTGCCGGGGCGCGAACCGCCGCCGGGCTGACACGGCCACCGGCTTCGGGGCATTGCGCCGCATGCCTCGCAGTGAGCAGCCCCGGTGGGTGATGGCGGCGACGGTGCTGTCGGGAGGACTGTCCGTCGATGTGGCACGGGAGTGCATTGCCTTCCAGGGTCGTCCTGCTGCTGCTGTGGGGCGGCACCGCGCAGGGTGAGCCGCTCACGCTGCGCTCGGCGCTCCTCGAAGCCAGCAGTCAGGCTCCGGCGCTCGCACAGGCCCGGGCGCAGGAATCCGTGGCCCGCGGGGACGAGGAGGTCGCCCGGACCTTCTCCCCGTTGACCCTGTCACTGGGGGGAGGGGGAAATGATCCCCGGTGGACCGTGGGACTGACCCAGAAGCTTCCTGCCCCGGGAGCCCGGGCGGCCCGTGTGCTCGCCGCGGAGTTGACGGCACGCGGCGCCGCCGACGAGCGCCGCGCGAGCGAGGCCTCTGTCCGGGCGGATGCGCGGCGTGCCTACTTCTCATGCGTGCGCGCCCACCAGCTCCTGGATGCCTCCGCGCGCGCCCTGGCGCTCTCGCGCGAGTCGGAGGCCGCCGCGGAGCTCCTCTTCGATACCGGCGCGGCTCCGGAGCTGGACCTGCTCCAGGCCCGCATCGCGCGGGGATCCGCCGAAGTCCAATGGCTGACCCGCCAGGGTGAACTCGCCGCCGCCACGGCCGCGCTGGCGTTGCTGCTGGGCCGGCCTCCGGGTGCGGCGCTGGAGCCGGTGGACGCGCCCCCTCCCGCCCTGCCTCCACTGGAGGTCGTGCTGGCCCGAGGCGCGCTGTCTCCCGCCGCCGAGGCACGTCAGGCCGACGTGGCGGCGGCCGAGGCCACCCTGCGGGCGTCACGGCGGGAACGGTGGCCCACGCCCACGGTGGGGGTCTCCGTGGAGGCGGACGGCCCCGGGGGACGCAGCACCTTTCTTCGCGGTGGGCTCGACCTGGACCTCTTCCTTCCCGGCCTGGGACGCGGAGAGACGGTCCGCGCCGAGGCCTCGCTGGAGCTCGCGCGCGCCCGCCAGAACGAGGAGCGGCGCTCCCGGTGGACCGAGCTCACCTCCAGCCATGCGCGCCTGTCCGCCGCGCTGGCGGGACTCGCGCGCTTCACGGAGGAGATCCTTCCCGCCGTGGAGAAGACGGAGGGCATGGCCCTGGAGTCCTATCGCGTGGGGCGCACTCCCCGGGTCGCGCTCAACGCCGCGCTCCAGACGGCCACGGACATGCGGACGCAGGCCATCGAGGCCGCCTTCGCCGCCCAGACCGCCTTCGCGGACCTCGAACTCGCCGCCGGGATGCCCCTCGATGAGCCCTAGATTCGCGCTGCTCGCCTGTCTCTTCGCGTCCGGCGTGGGTTGCCAGCGGACACCGCCCCAGGAAGGTGCGCCGCCCCTTCCGCGCGTCCGCGTCGCCATCGTGGCTCCGGCACAGGCCGTGCGCGGCCTTCGCGTCGCGGGCCTGTTGTCGGCGCCGCCCGGGCGAGAGGTCCGGCTCTCACCGCGGGTGCCCGGCCGGCTGTCGCAACTGCGCGTGGCGGAAGGGGACCGGGTGCGAGCGGGCGAAGTCCTGGCCCAGGTGGACACGGTCAACGCCACCGCCGAGCTCCAGCAGGCGGAGGCCTCCCTGCGCGAAGCCACCTCGGCGCTCGAGGCCGCGAAGGAGAAGCGTGCGCGCACGGACGTCCTGGCCGAGCACGGAGTCGCGGCCCGTCAGGACGCGGAGCAGGACCGGAGCGCGGAGGCCGCCGCCCGCGCCGCCGAGGCCCGGGCCCGGAGCGCCCTGGAGCTGGCCCGGCGGGGCCTGGGGCGCACCTCGTTGCAGGCCCCCTTCGACGGCGTCGTGACGGCCATCGGGGTGCGGCAGGGCGAGATGGTGGAGGGCGCGAATCCTCCCGTGGTCCAGGTCTCCGCGACGGATCCGCTGGAGCTGCGCGCGTTCGTCACCCAGCAGGAGGCCGCGGCGGTCCAGCCCGGTCAACGCGCGACCCTCACCGTGGACGGGCTGGACGGTGCCCGCGAGGGCGAGGTCGCCGCGGTGTCGCCTTCCGTGGAGCCGCAGAGCGGCAACGTGCTGATCCGCCTGCGCTTCGCCAACCCGGGCGGGGAGCTGCGCCTGGGCGCGACCGCGCGAGCCCACATCGTCATGGCGTCGCTGGGCAGCGCGCTGGCCGTGCCGCCGTCGGCGCTCCTGCCCCAGGAGGATGGAGGCGTCGCGGTCGCGCGGTTCGCAGACGGGCGGGTCCACCGGGTGCCGGTCCAGGTCATCTCCGAGGACGAGGGCGGGGCCGTCGTCCAGGGGCCGCTCGCGGTGGGCGAGCCCGTCGTCGTGGAAGGGGGCTACTCGCTGCCGGATGACGCCGGGGTGGAGGTCCTGCGGTGACGTGGCTGATGCTGCTGCGGCGCAACGCGCCCGGGGTGGTGGTGCTGCTGGCGGCGCTGACGCTGGCGGGAGTGCTCGGCGCGACCCGGTTGCCCGGTGGGCTCTACCCGGAGGTGACCTTCCCGCGAATCGTCGTCGCCGCGACGCTGAATGGCGCCAGCGCGCAGACCCTGCGGTTGTCCGTGACCGGCCCGGTGGAGGAAGCGCTGTCCACCGTCATCGGCGTGCGGCAGGTGCGCTCCCGGACCATCCGCGCGGCCGCGGAGATCTCGCTCTGGTTCGACTCGAACACGGACATGGAGCGGGCCCTGGGGCTCGTCAATGCCCGGCTCGCGGAGGTGCAGAACGCACTGCCCCCGGACACGACGCTCTATGCCGAGCGGCTCACCCCGTCGTCCTTTCCCATCCAGACGCTCGCCGTCACCGGGACGGCGGACCCCGCCCGGCTGCGCGAGTTCGCCCTGCGGACGCTGCGTCCCGGCCTGGCGGGCCTCGCGGGCGTGGGGCGCGTGGACGTGGTCGGCGGCGACGTGCGCGAGCTCAGCATCACCGTGGACGCACAACGGCTGGAGCAGGCGAAGCTGGACCTGCCCACGCTCGCCACCCAGGTGGGCAGCGCGCTCATGCTCGAACCGGCGGGCCGTGTGGACGTGCACTACCAGCAGGCGCTGGTGGTGGTGCGGGGGCCGGTGGACTCGCCGGACCAGCTGGCGGCGCTCGTCGTGGGCGGGACGCCCGAGGCGCCCGTGCGGCTGGGCGACGTCGCGCGGATCCAGGAGGGGCATGCGGACCGGCTCTCCCTGACCTACGCGAACGGCCGGCCCGCGGTGCTCGTCAACGTGGGCCGGCGTCCCGGGGCGGACGCCGTCACCCTGGCGCGGGAGATCCAGGCGGAGCTCGAACGGGTGCGGGCGGGACTGCCGCCGGGCATCCAGGTCGAGCTCTCCTATGATCAGGCCGGGCTCATCGCCCGGTCCGTGGCCCACGTGCGGGACGAGGTCATCCTCGGCGGGTTGCTCACGCTCGCGGTCGTGGGGCTCTTCCTGCGCTCCTGGCGGGCCATGACGGCCGCGGCGGTGGTGCTCCCGGCCACCCTGGCGATGACCTTTGGCGCGCTCTGGCTCGCGGGCGGGACGCTCAACCTGATGTCGCTGGGCGGGCTGGCGGTGGCCATCGGACTGGTGGTGGATGACGCCGTGGTCGTGGTGGAAGCGGTGTACCGCCGGGTGGCGGCGGGGACGGAGCGGTGGGCCGCGACCGCGGAGGCGCTCCGGGAGATCGCCTGGCCCGTCACCAACTCCACGCTCACCACGGTCGTGGTCTTCGCGCCGCTGTCGCTGCTGCCCGGCGTGTCCGGCCAGTTCTTCTCCGCGCTGGCGTTCACGCTGTGCGCCGCGGTGCTGTTCTCGTGGGTGCTGGCCGTCACGCTGACGCCGCTGCTGTGCGGGTGGCTGCTCGTCGCTCCCGGCGGTCATCACGCGCCCGCGCCGGTCATCCCGGGGTTCATGCTCGCGCAGTGGCGTGCGCGGCCGGGAGTGCTGGTGGCCGGCGTGGCGCTACTCACCGTGCTGCTGGCGGTGCTGGGCCGGGGCGTGGGGACCGGGTTCCTGCCGGAGCTGGATGAGGGCGCGTTCGTCGTGGACTACTTCACGCCGACGGGCACCTCGGTCGCGGAGGCGGACCGGCTGGGGCGCGCGCTGGAGGCGGTGGTCGCGGAGATCCCCGAGGTCATGGGCACCAGCCGGCGCCTGGGCGCGGAGCTGGGGCCGCCGGCGGCCACCGAGTCCTCGCGTGGCGACCTGACCGTGTCGCTCTCTCCCCAGCGGACGCGCCATGGCCCGGACATCATCGAGGCGACGCGCACGCGGGCGGAAGCCGCGCTTCCCGGAGTCCGGCTGGAGTTCGTCGAGCTGCTGCAGGACGTGCTCTCCGACCTGGAAGGCGCGCCGGATCCCGTCGAGGTCAAGCTGCTGGGGCAGGACGTCCAGGTGCTGCGGGATTTCGCGCCCCGTGTCGCCGAGCAGTTGCAGGACATCCCGGGCCTGGCGGACCTGTTCGACGGCGTCACCGGGTGCATTCCGGAGGCGCACCTGGATGTGGACCTGGTCCAGGCGGGACGTCTGGGTTTCACGACGCGGGATGTGTCGGCGCAGGTCCGGACCGCGCTGTTGGGCGATGTCGTCGGGACCCTCCCCCGCGAGGGCCGGCAGGTGGCCGTGCGCGTGCGGCTGCGCGACGCCGACCGCCTGGATCCCCAGGTGCTCCAGCATCTGCGCCTGCGGACCGCTTCCGGGGGGATGGTTCCGCTGACGCAGGTGGCGCGCGTGCGCCAGGAGTGCCAGGCCGCGGAGCTGCTGTCGGACAACCTGCGTCCGCTGGTGGCGGTGACGGGGCGGCTGGCGGGGCGGGACCTGGGCGGCGTCACCGCGGACGTGGAGGCGCGGCTCGCCACGCTGAAGAAGCCAGCGGGGGTGGAGGTGCGGCTGGGCGGTCAGCGCGAGAGTCAGCGCGAGTCCTTCCAGGCCCTCGTGCTCGTGCTGGTGTTGGCCACGCTGGGGGTCTTCCTGGTGCTGACCTTCCATTTCCGCGGGGTCGTGCTCCCGCTGCTCATCCTGGGCGCGGTCCCGGTGGCGCTCGCGGCGGGCGTCGCCTGTCTGCGAATCACCGGCACGCCGCTCAATGTCTCCTCGTTGATGGGCTGCATCCTGCTCGTCGGGCTCGTCGTGAAGAACGGCATCCTCCTGCTCGACCGGGCAGAGGAGGGACGCGCCGGAGGGCTGGCCGCCGCCGAGGCCGTGAGCCACGCCACCGCCGTGCGCCTGCGCCCCATCCTCATGACGACGCTGGCGACGCTGCTGGGGCTCGTCCCGCTCGCGCTCGGACTGGGGGAGGGCGGCGAGTTGCAAAGGCCGCTGGCCATCACCGTGCTGGGGGGCCTGTCCCTGTCCACGTTGACGGTGTTGGTGGGACTGCCGGCGGCGTACGTGCTGGTGCGCCGTCATGAGGCCTCCGTGAAGAGCTGAGGGCGGGAGCGGCACGGTCGTTTCCGTCCCGGGCGTCGCCTCGCGGCGAGGCTCCGCGTCCGGCGCTGTAACCTTTCGCCGTCCTCCTTCGTGGTGGCCGTTGGATGCCCGGAATGCGCCGGGCGCCGGGACGGAGGACGGA
>NZ_RAWE01000107.1 GCF_003611695.1 Corallococcus carmarthensis
CCGCCCACCAGCGCGGGCACGTCCAACCCGTTGCCGAACGTCGCGCGGGTGATGCCCGCCGCAAGGCCGAACGCCACCATCACCAACAGGTCCCCGATGATGACCAGCGCCATCAGGAACTCCGTGAAGGAGCCTTTCGCGGCGGTCTCCTGCACGATGGCGATGGTCACCGTGGGGGAGAACGACACCACCACCGTGGACAGGAGCGCGCTCACCGCCAGCGCCTGCGGCACCGTCATGGGGGTCAGGAACGGCAGCACGGGCTTGAGCGCGAACGTGGCCCCGAAGCACACCGCGAACGTCACCCCGCACACCGCCGCGCAGAGCAGCGCCACGCGCGCGCCCACCCGGCGGAGGAGCCCCAGGTGCAGCTCCGTGCCGGCGACCAGCGCGATGAGGCTCACCGCCAGCCCCTTCACCAGCTCCAGCCCCTTCACGCCGGCGTTCGGGATGAAGCCCAGCGCGTAGGGTCCCACCGCCACGCCCACCAGCAGGTAACCGGTGAGGCGCGGCAGGCCCAGGCCCTTGGCCACCTTGCCCGCGAACAGGCCGCACAGGAGCAGCGCGCCCGCGGCCAGCAGCACCGGCGTGCCCGCGTCCGCGCGCACCACCTGGGCCTGGGTGATGGCCGCCAGCAGCGCCATGAGCAGCAGCAACCGGAAGACGGACCCCTTCACGCCGCCACCCCCGCGTCACCCGAGGAAGGCGTGTCCTGTGAGGGGGTGGAGCGGGGCTCCGCGGCCAGCACCTGCCGGAAGGCTCCGTGCGCGAGCATCTCGTTGACGACCGCGCCCACCGCCACCACGTCCAGCACCCGCTGCGACAGCGAGCCCGGCACCAGCAGCACGTATTCCGCCACCAGGCACAGCGCCAGGCCGCCCTGGGAGATGAGCGCGTAGCCGAAGCGCGGCGGCAGATCCAACACGCCCGCGGTGAGCCTTTGCGCGAACCGTCCCCCCAGCACCTTGCCCAGGAAGCGCAGGCCCACGAACGCGGGCAGCAGCGCCCACGCTGACAGGTCTCGCGCGTGGACGTGACAGCCCACCAGGAACACCAGCAGCAGGTACGTGGGGCGCTCCACGCGCCCGAGCGCCCGGGCCACCCGCTCCGCGGTGCGCCCGCCGATGAGCGCCAGCGTCGCGCCGCAGGCCACGCCCGCCAGCAGCGACGACAGCCGCAGGTACGCCGCCGCGCCGCCCACCAGCGCCACCATGCCCAGCGTCACCGTGGTCTGCTCCGCCAGGTCCTTCAGCGAATACGTGAGGAACGCCAGCAGCGCCCCGCACGCCACGCCCAGGAGCAGCGTCAGCCCCAGCAGGCCCAGCCCTTCCGCCGCGTTGCCGGTGGCGCCCAGCACCAGCCCCAGCGCGAGCACGCCCAGGCCCACCGCGTCGTCCATCATCGTGAGCAGTGCCACGCCCAGGCCGCGCGCGCGCTCCAACCGCCCGTTGCGGTAGCCCAGCACCGCGAAGTGGCCGGAGGACAGGCTCGCCGCCGCGCCCAGCAGCGCCGCCGCGCCCACCGCCACCAGGGGCCTCAAGCCCATGGAGAGCAAGAGTGGAACGGACAGCGGCAGCGCGACGAAGAGGAACGCCGTGCCCGCGTGCGCGACCGCCGCCGCGTAGACGGGCCGGGGCAGGAGCCGCAACAGGCGCGGCTCCAGGTTGAGCCCCAGGAGGACTCCGCCCGTCCCCAGCCCCAGCGCCACCAGCGGGCGCAGCGACTCCAGGTTGCGCGCGGTGAGCACGCCCAGGATGGACGGGCCCAGGAGGGCCCCGAAGACGAGGAACAAGAGGCCGCTGGCCGCCAGCTGTGCCAGCGCCGGGAAGCGGCCCGGATCCAGGAGCGACCGGCTGGACGCGAGCAGCGACAACGCCGCGACGATGAGGAAGACGAGCAGCGCTTGCACGCGAACGTGCTTACACCCGTGCGCCCCCGCGCGTCATCAACGCCGGTGCGTGGGCGCCGCCATGACAGGCAGGGCCACCAGGCGCCCCATGGGAGGGTCGTCCGCGTCCATCTCCAGCTGTACGCGCTGGAGCATGCGGTCCAACTCCTCCTGTGGGAGGGCGGGCAGCACGCTCACGAGCACGACGCGGTCCTCATCCGCGCCCAGCGCGAGGCTGCGCAGGCCGGCGAACACCGGCACCTCCGCGGACAGGGCCGCGGCGGCGCTGCGCGCCCGGATGACCATCGGTTCCGGGATGCCAAAATCCCGGAGCCGGCGGATCGCCCGCTCGGTCGTCTCGACCTGTTCGAGGAACGTGATGACGAGGTACACGCGGCCGTCATACCGGAAGACCGCGCATCCTGTCCCCCGTTACTCGTTGCCACCCGGCTGCGCGGGCTCCTCCGGCTTCGCGGCCGGAGCGGTGGAGGGGCTCTCGGTCGCGGGGGCATTCCCGGCCGCCTGACCCTCCATGGCGGCGCGGGCAGCGCGCTTGCCCTCTTCAATCAGCTTCTTGACCTTCTGCCCGCCCTTGCGGCCGATCTCCTCATAGAAGTTCGGACCGCGGGTGGCCTTGACGCGATCGCCACCCTTCTTGCCGATCTCCTCGTAGAACTTGGCGCCGCGCTCGGCCTTCACGGTCTCGCCGCCCTTGCGGCCGATCTCCTCGTAGAAGGAGCGACCGCGCTCGGCCTTCACCGTGGCTCCGCCCTTGCGGCCGATGGTCTCGTAGAACTCGCGACCGCGCTCGTTGCGGACAGTCTCTCCGCCCTTACGCCCCGCCTCGGCCACCGTCATGCTGCCCTTGTTGTCCTTGTCCGACATGTCCGTATCTCCTCTCGTGACTGCCCAACCCCGTCCGCGCCTTGGTGTCCCTTGCCTGAAACCTTGGGACGGAAGCGCCCCGATGCAAGCAAGCTCCGTACACCGCCAGCCGTTCTCCCCTGACATTGCATGCATAATCCCCAAGGATTTCGCGCGCTTGTCAGGCCTGCTGGGCATCCGGACGGGACGGGTGATTGCCCGGCAGGACGCTCTCACTGTTCACAACAATTCGGATCACGTTGCCGATTCCCTGCTCGGTTCCCACCTTGTGCGCAACGCCTGACACATGTGTCCGCGGGCGGTGGGGAGGTTTCTTTGGTGAGTGTCAGGAACGGACTGAAGACCTGGTTGCGAATCCTCGCGCCCATGGTCGTCTCCATTGGCGGTCTGGTGATGCTCCGGCTCTTGGGGCCGGACTTCATCGATCAGCGAACCATCCGGGAGCTGTTGCTCCCCCTGGGCGACTACGCGCCCGTGGCGTACGTGGCCTTCTTGGCCGTCCGGCCCCTGACGCTCTTGCCCGGTCAGGTCCTCACCGCGGTCGGTGGGATGATGTTCGGAACCCTCGCCGCGACCCTCTATTCACTAACGGGCAGCTTCTTGTCCGCCACCCTGCTCTACTTCGTTGCTCGCAAGCTGGGCACGCGGCCCATGCAGCGGTTGTGTGGCAGCAAGTATCCGGCGATCGCCCGGGCGGCGCGGCGGCACGACTTCCAGTTCACGTTCCTGGCGTGCCTCAACCCGCTGTGCCCCACGGACATCATGCTGATCGCCGGCGCGGCGAGCGGCGCGCGCTTCTGGCCGTCCGTGCTGGGCGTGGTGTTGGGCACCATCCCGGGCACCTTCCTCACCGCGCAGTTCGGCAGCGGGCTCGCGCAGGGCCGCACGGTGATGACCGCCGTGTCCGCGGTGGGCATGGTCGTGTCGCTGGTGTTGGGCGTCATCTTCGGCCGCCGGTTCTACAAGGAGGTCAACGAAGCGCCCGCGGAGGCTCCCGTGCCTGAAGCCGAGCCCGCGCGCGAGCTGCCCGGCACGAAGGAAGCGCTCACCACGCCGTGACGGCGCGCAGCTCCTCCACCAGGTGCTGGAGGAGCGCGCGGACGCGGGGCACGGACTGGCGCCCCGGCAGGCACAGCGCGTGGACCGGCGGCCCTTCCGCCGCGTACTCCGGCAGCACCTCCACCAGCGCGCCCTCACGCAGCCGGGCGTCGCTCATGAAGTCCAGCACCTGGCAGAGCCCTGCCCCGGCGGCGGCCAGGTCCAGCAGCGCCGGGCCGTGATCCACGTCGATGGCCGCGCGCGTGCGCACCACCGCGGGCTTGCCGCCGGGGGATTCGCGGAAGTGCCATTCGCGGGTGAGGCCGCGCGGATCCACGAACTTCAGGCACGCGTGGCGCTCCAGTTGCGACGGGTGCTCCGGCGTCCCGTGCCGCGCCAGGTAGGCCGGAGACGCGAGCGTCATCCAGCGCGTGGAGAACAGCCGCCGAGCCACCAGGCTGGAGTCCTCCAAGCCACCGAGGCGGATGGCCACGTCGACCTGGTCCTCCACCAGCTTGCTCAGCCGGTCGCTCATGCGCACGTGCAGCGTGAGCTGCGGATGCCGGGCCTGGAGCCGGGCCAACCGGGGCAACAGCACGGGTCCCAGGATGAAGGGCAGCGACACCGTGAGCGGTCCCTTGGGCGCGCGGTGTGCCTGGGCCACCGTCTCGCGCGCGGCGCGGATCTGCGCCACGGCCTCGCGCGCCCGCTCCAGGAAGGCGGCGCCCTCGGACGTGAGGGCCACCTGCCGGCTGGTGCGCTCCAGGAGCCTCGCGCCCAGCTCCTCCTCCAGCTTCCGCACCGCCTTGCTCACCGCCGCCACGGTGACGCCCAGCCGCTCCGCCGCCTTCCGGAAGCTCCGCTCCTCCGCCACGTGGAGGAAGGGCAACACGCCCGAGAACAGGTCCATGGGCCGGATTGTCAACCCAAGGTTGATGATGGTTCAACCCGGACGTGCTCACGGCCGCCGCGGTTGACGATTAGGGTTCACCCCACACGAAAGGGAGTCCTCATGAAGATCGCGATCCTGGGCACGGGCATGGTGGGTGAGACGATTGGCGGCAAGCTGGTGGCGCTGGGCCACGAGGTGCGCATGGGTTCGCGCACGCCGGACAACGCGAAGGCCGCCGCGTGGGTGAAGAAGTCCGGAGCCAAGGCGTCCCAGGGCACGTTCCGGGACGCCGCCGCGTTCGCGGAGCTGCTCTTCAACTGCACGCTGGGCAATGCCTCGCTGGACGTCCTGAAGTCCGCGGGCGAGGAGGCCCTGCGCGGCAAGGTGCTGGTGGACGTGTCCAACCCGCTCGACTTCACCAAGGGCATGCCGCCGGTGCTCTCCACGCCCCCGGATGATTCGCTGGGCGAGCAGCTCCAGCGCGCCTTCCCGTCGCTGAAGGTGGTGAAGACGCTCAACACGATGAACTGCGAGGTGATGGTGGATCCGTCACGCGTGCCCGGAGATCACGACGTCTTCGTGTCCGGCAACGACGTGGACGCCAAGGCCCGCGTGAAGCAGCTCCTCACGGAGGGCTTCGGCTGGAAGCACGTCATCGACCTGGGCGACATCACCACCGCGCGCGGCACCGAGGCCTTCCTCCCGCTGTGGCTGCGTCTGTGGGGCACCCTTCGCACCGGCGACTTCAACATCCACGTCGTGAAGCGCTGAAACCATGCCGGGTGTCTGGAATTGACCAGCTGCGTCAGCGACGTGGGGTGGATTGCGGGGCCATGACGCGGGGGAACGCAACTTCCCGGGCAAGGTGCGGATAACCTACCCAAACCCACTTCCCCCGGTGGTTGGAGGTTCTCATGAGCACGATTGACCGCACCCGCTCCCTCGCCGTGCCGTCCTCCACCCCGAAGACGGCCGCGGAGCCGCTGGCGAAGAAGCCGGCACCGCACCAGCCCGCGTTCCAGAAGTCGTCCTTCGAGCAGTCGCCGTCCCGCGCCGCCACGTCCACGGCGAAGCTGGCGGGCGCCGCGCAGGCCGCGCCGGCGCAGAAGAACGGGCTCCTGGGCGGACTCATCGACGCGGCGGTGGGCGGCATCAAGGACATCCCCCGCTTCGTGGAGATGGGCGCGAACGTCTTCAACGCCACCACGGTGAAGGAGATCACCAGCCTCTTTGGCGGCGAGAAGCCGGACCGCGCGCAGGACGGCATGTTCGTGGGCGCGGGCGGCAAGACGCTCCCGGCGACGACGAAGCTGGGCGACGTGCCGGGCGTCACGCCGAAGAACAACCCGAACCCGGACAAGACGATCCTCTACGTCAACGGCATCATGACGCCGACGGCGGGTCAGCTGGGCGAGATGCAGGCGCTGGCGGACACCTCAGGCGCGAAGGTGGTGGGCATCCACAACGCCACCGAAGGCCTGGTGAAGGACCTGGCCCAGTGCGTGACGGACAAGCTGGACAAGGGCAAGAACCCCGCCGTGGACACGCTGGCGGACACGCTCTACTCGGAGCTGAAGGCCGGCCGTGACGTGCACCTGGTGGGCTACAGCCAGGGTGGGCTCATCACGGCGCGCGCGCTGAACGACGTGGCGAAGCGGCTGCGTGTGGAGGACGGGCTGTCCCCCGCGCAGGTGGAGGCGAAGATGAGCCACCTGCAGGTGGAGACCTTCGGCGCCGCGTCCACGAAGTACCCGGACGGTCCGCAGTACGTGCACTACGTCAACAACGCGGACCCGGTGCCCACGCTCACGGGCCTGGGCGGCGACGTGGATCCGCTGGCCTTCCTGAAGGACGCGGGCAAGGGCGCGGTGGTGCACCGCTTCACCGACGGCAACCTGAACCCCATCAGCAACCACATGCTGGACACGCTCTATCTGAAGCACCGCGTGGACTTCGACCAGGCCCGGCAGAACCAGTTCTAGTTCCAGGGCCCGTGGCGCCGGGGCGCGGCTAGGATGCCGCGCCCATGAAGCCCTTCCCTGTCGCAACCGCCCTCACCATCGCCGGCTCGGACAGCGGCGGTGGCGCGGGCATCCAGGCCGATCTCCGCACCTTCTCCTTCCACCGCGTCCACGGCACCAGCGCCGTGACGGCCATCACCGCGCAGAACACGCGTGGCGTGACGCGCGTGGACCTGCTCCCGCCGGAGTCCGTCACCGCGCAGGTGGACGCCGTCGCGTCGGACATGCGCGTGGACGCGGTCAAGGTGGGCATGCTGGCCCAGCGCGCGCTCATCGAGGCCGTGGCGGATCAGCTGGCCCGCGTGTCGCTGGGGCCCATCGTCGTGGATCCCGTCATGGTGTCCCGCGCGGGCTCCCGGCTCATCGACGACGCGGCGGTGGAGGCGCTGCGAGCGCGCATGCTGCCCCTGGCCGCGATCCTCACGCCCAACCGCCACGAGGCGAAGCTGCTCGCGGGCATGGACATCGAGACGCTGGAGGACATGCGCGAAGCGGCCCGGCGCATCCACGCCCTGGGCTCCCGCGTGGTGCTCGTGAAGGGCGGCGGCATGCCGGGCGCGCTGCGCGGCACGGACGTGTGGTTCGACGGGACGCGGATGGAGACGCTGTCCGTCGCGCCCGTGGACACGCCGAACACGCATGGCACCGGCTGCACGCTGTCGGCGGCGATCGCCGCGAGGCTCGCGCTGGGGACACCGCCGCTGGAGGCCGTGCGGCTGGCGAAGGAGTACGTCACCTCCGCCCTGCGCTACCCCCTCGCGGTGGGTCACGGGAACGGCCCGATCGGGCACTTCTTCCCGCTGATTCAGGATTAAAACACAGACACATCTGCAATTGATTGCAATCAACCACAAACACAAACCACCGATGAAGCATGTATTTATTCAATACATGTTTCATCGGGTGGCTGGCGACCCAATGAACTCCTGTTCATGTAGGCATGGCAATTCTGATCCGGTAGGAAGACGTAGGCGCTGGGACGGGATGTTCACCGACAAACGGCGCCCCCTCCCCACCTGATCAGGATTTCATGTAGGCATGACCGATCTGCAACCCAGGACTGCTCGACCGTTCAGGCTGGGTCGTGGCGGAAATGGCTAAAAATCTGTTCAGTGCCTGTTCAGCCGCACGAAAGGCCCATCCAAAAACCACGGAAAGACCGTTCAGTGCTTCGGAGCGTCGGTGTCCAGGCCTTCGATGCCCGGCAACCGCCGTGCGAGCAGACCCAGCAGCTCCTGGGTGGACAGGCGCGCGGCGGCGTCCTTGCCCTCCAGCACGCCGGCGACCAGGGCCCGCTTCTGTTCATGGAGCGAGAGCATCTGCTCCTCGATCGTCCCTCGCGCCACCAGCCGGTAGACCGTGACCGGGCGCTGCTGGCCGATGCGGTGGGCGCGATCGGAGGCCTGATCCTCCACGGCCGGGTTCCACCAGGGATCCAGGTGGATGACGGTGGTGGCGGCCGTCAGGTTGAGACCGAAGCCGCCCGCCTTGAGTGAAATCAAGAACAGGGGTGCGTCGCCCTCCTGGAAGGCGCGCACGCGGTCGGCCCGGGCCGAGGCGGGTGTCTGTCCATCCAGGTACTCGTAGGCGATGCCCTGGGCGTCCAGCACCTCGCGCACCAGCGCCAGGTGGGACGTGAACTGGCTGAACACCAGTGCACGGTGGCCCTCCTCGCGCAGCTCCTGGATGAGTTCCTGGAAGCGCTCCAGCTTGGAGGACTCCAGCTTGGACGCCGCGTCGTACAGCCGGGGATGCGACGCGAGCAGCCGCAGCCGCGTCAGCGCCGCCAGCACCTCGATGCGGCGCTCCTGGTCCTTCATCTTCGACTTGCGCGTCTCCAGGTCGGACAGGGCCGCCAGGCGCGCGTCTTCGTAGAGCGTCCACTCCGGCGGGGACAGCACGACGGGCACGTGCACGTCCGTGCGCGGCGGCAGCTGCGCCTCCACCTGGGCCTTGGTCCGGCGCAGGAGGAAGGGCTGGAGCACCCGGGCCAGCGCGGGCGCGGCCGTGGGGTCCACCTGCTTTTCAATCGGCGCGGCGAAGCGGTTGCGGAACGCCTCCAGGCTGCCCAGCAGCCCCGGGAAGACGACGGCGAAGAGCGCCCACAGCTCGCCCAGGTGGTTCTCCAGCGGCGTGCCGGACAGCGCGAACTTGAAGTCGCCCTGGAGCGCCCGCGCCGCGCGGAAGCGCTGCGTGGCCGCGTTCTTCAGCGACTGGGCCTCGTCGAAGACGATGGTGGAGAAGCGCAGCGCGGCCAGCCGCTCGATGTCGCGCACGAGCAGGCCGTAGCTGAGCACCAGCACGTCGCGAGGCCCCAGCCGCTCCAGCGTGCCGCCCCGGTCCTCCGCGTCGGAGAAGAGGGTCACCTTGAGCGACGGAGCGAAGCGCTTCGCCTCGTCGCGCCAGTTGAAGGCCACCGACGTGGGCGCCAGCACCAGCGCGGGCCCCTGCTTCGCGCGCTCCAGCAGCACGGCCAGGGCCTGCACCGTCTTGCCCAGGCCCATGTCGTCCGCGAGCACCCCACCCGCGTTCCACGACGCCAGCCGCGTGAGCCAGCGGAAGCCCTCCAGCTGGTAGTCGCGCAGCTCCGTCTTGAGCGACGCGGGCACCTTGGGCTTCAGCTCCTTCGCCGCGAAGATGCGCTCGACCAGCGTCTTCCAGGATGCATCCGCGTCGATGAGCGCGCCCGCGGTGCCCAGCCCTGCCAGCGCCTCCGCCGCGGACGGGCCCACCTCCAGCCCGTGGCGCGACAGGTACGCGTGATCCGCCAGCTTCTCCAACTGCTCGCGCAGCGCCGCTTCGATCTCCACCCACGTGCGCGCGTCCACCTGGATGAAGCGCTCCTTGCGCCGGGCCGCGTCCAACAGCCGCGCCAGCTCCACCCGCTCGCCCTCCACGGAAAGGCTGCCCAGCACGCCGAACCACTCGCGCTTGCGCTCCAGGACGACCTTCAGATCCCCCGCGCCCCGCTTCGGCACGAGCCGCATGGACGTGCCCACCCACTCCAGCTCCGGCCGGGGCTCCATCTCCGCGCACGCGGCCAGCACCGCCAGCCCGCCCTGCGCGCTGTGGAAGAGGAAGCAGAACGGCAGCTCCTGGGGTTCCGCCGTCTGCAATGGCAACCGGGCCTGGAGCACCGTGGCCGCGGTCAGCTCGCGCCCGAAGTCGCGCACCGCGTGGAACGAGCGCGTGTCGCGCCGCACGTGCACATCGCGAGGCCCCTCGCCGGGCAGGAACGCGGGGCCGTCCGGCAGCGCGCGCATCCGCAGCTCCAGCCGCACCGCGCCTCCGGGCTGTCCTTCCAACCGGAGCACCGGGAGCTGCTGCGGGGCAATGGACTCGCCCATCACGCTGCGGGGCATGGCCACCGGCAGGCGTACGGAGAACTTCGACAGCTGCTCCAGCAGCGCGCCGTGGCTCTCCGGCGGGAACGCGTTGCCGTGCCGCTGGAGCACCGTGGCCAGCGCGCGCACCTCCGGGCTCACGTCCAGCACCGTGAGCACGTGCGCCCCTTCGTCCCAGAGGAACACCGCGTCCTCCGGCTTCGCCTTGCGCACGCGCTCCAGCAGTGGCGCTGGCAGCGCGGCGCCATCCACGCCCGCGTTCACCAGCACGGTGCCGCCCCGGTCCTCGGCGACTAGGCCCACCTTCTCGCGCTCGATGCGCACGGGGATGTCCTGCGTGCCCTCCAGCGACAGGCGCGGGTGATCAATCAGCTCGAACAGCAGCGCGCGCGACGCGGGGGCCGTGGAGTCCGTGAGCAGCGCGGCGATGCGCGAGTCCGCGGGGCTGAGCTGCGAGCCGTACTCCTGCAACAGCTTGCGCCGGCCGACCTTCGCCCCCGTCGTGCGCTGCCCCTTCTTCGTGCGCTTGTGCACGTACGGCGCGACCTCCACGCCGTACCCTTCGATGACGTCCAGCCGCCAGGAGATCTCCACGCCCCCACCGCCGCCCGGGCTCTCCTCCACCGCCCGCTCCAGCGCGCGCAGCGTCCGCGCCCACGCGGGCCGCACCAGCTCCTCCAGCGTCTCGCCGAAGTCTTCCGTCCAGCGCTGCCGCAGCCACAGGAGCGTGGTGTCCACCGCCGCCAGCTGGTGCACGCAGAACGTCGCGCCGCACGAACAGTCCACCGTCACGCCAGACGGACTGAACGTCAGCCGCGCGTCCGGCAGGATGAAGCCCGAGCCCGGTGGCGACACCGGCAGCTCGGAGATGCGCGTCTCCTTGAGGCGGAAGCCCGGCAGGTCCGGCTCCTCCACCAGCGCCTCCAGCGACAGCACGCGCTCCGGCCGCGGCGCGATGCCCGGCGGCACGCGCGCACGCCATGCGAGCAGCATCCCGTGAACGACATGCGTGCGCTTGTCGGACGGGGACGCGAGCCGCTCCGCGACGGAGGCCCGGGCCTCGATGACGCCCTGCCGCTCGTCCTCCACATAGCGCCAGGCGAGCTTCGGCAGCAGGTCCCGCATGCGAGGCGTGGGCAGCATCTCCGCCGTCCAGCGATCGAGCGTGTCCTGGGCCAGCACCTCCACCAACCGGCGGCGAGAGATCACCGCGCGAATCTGCGGCAGATAAGCGGCCTCCACGCGCGGGGTGAGGAGCGCCAGGCTCAGGCGGGACAGGTGCTCCAGGCCCTCGGTCCTCAGCCACGCGCGCAGGTCCGCCTCCGTCTGGAACGGGGGCGCGTGGGGATCCTGCGCGGGCTTGGGGCTGGACGGGGGGGACTGCTCGGCCATGGCGACTGACGACGACGAACGCGTCAGTCTACCTTGGCCATGCGGCGGCGATCACCGAGGAACTCTTCCACTCCCAGCACGATGTTCTTCGCCACCTCGTCCTGGTAGCGCTCGGACGCCAGGCGCTTCTCGTCCTCCGAGTGCGACAGGAAGGACGTCTCCACCAGGATGGCGGGCATCTTCGCGCCCAGGAGCACGTAGAACAGCGCCTCCTTGTGGCCCAGGTCCTTGATGCCGTCGTACTGGGTGGACAGGCCCGTGACCAGGTTGTGCTGCACGGAGTTCGCCAGCCGCGACGACTCCTCCGTGTTCGCCTTGGTGGCCAGGTCCGCCAGGATGAACTGCAGGTCGCTGATGCCCTTCTCGGAGGACGCGTTCTCGCGCGCGGCCAGGCGGATGGAGTAGCGGTCCGCGGACGTGTTGAGCGTGTACGTCTCGATGCCGCGCAGCTTGTGCGTCGCCGCCGAGTTGCAGTGCACCGAGATGAACAGGTCGCCGTGCGCCTCGTTGGCCAGCTTCGCGCGGTCCTCCAGGCGGATGAACGTGTCGTCGTCGCGGGTGAGCACCACCTCCAGGCCCTTCTCCCGCAGGCCGTCCGCGACCTTCTTGGAGATGGCCAGCGCCACCTCCTTCTCCTTCGTGCCCGCCTTGCCCACCGCGCCGGAGTCGTGGCCGCCGTGGCCCGGGTCGATGACCACGCGCCGCACCTTCAGCCCCAGCTGCTCCGCCAGCGTCAGCTCCGCGTGGCGCGACTGCTTCGCCACCGCCTTGAGCCGCGCCTGCGCCACCTGCGCGTCCACCGGCGCCGTCACGGGGCGAGGAGCCTCCGGCATGGGCGACACCGGCACCACGCGCGGCGGCTTTGACGCCACGACTTCAGGCTGCGCCGGCTTCGTCACCGGAGCGCTGTCCACCACGGGAGCGGGCGCCTTCGACGCCACGGCCGGGACCTCCACGCGGGCCTCCGGCTTCGCGGGCTGGGACGTCCCGTGCGAGGACGCCACCGCCTCCGGAGCCTTCGCGGCGTCCTTCACGTCCAGGCCCCGGTCCGCGACGGTGGGCGCGTCCACGATGTTCGCCGCCGCATCCTTCGCGGCGGAGTCAGTCCCTGATGCCGAGGCGTTCGGATCCAGGCGCGGCAGCACCGGGGACGGCTCGCGCGCCAGCTTCGTGATGGCATCCACGAGCGGCGAGTTGGGGTTCGCGGCGGCGACGGCCGTGTCCGGAGAGGACTTCACCACCGGGGGCAACGGCTTCACCGTGGGCTTCGCGGGAGGCGTCTTGCTGGGCGGAGGCAGCGAGGCCAGCAGCGCCTTGAGCTCCTTGCCCTGGTCGCCCTTGGGGTTGGTGGTCAGCGACTCGTTGAGGATCTTCCGGGCCGCCTCCGGCTTGTCCAGGCGGTTGACGTGGATGCGCGCCAGCGCCAGCGCCGCGTCATCCGCGAGCCGGTGCTTCGGGTGCGCCTCCACCAGCTTCGAGTAGTCCGTGATGGCCGCGTGCAGGTCCTCCTCCACGAAGGAGATGCGGCTCAGCTCCTGGAGCAGGTCGCCCGCGGTGAAGAGGGCGTCGGGGGCGCGCTCGCTCTTGGGGAAGCGCGTGGCCACGGCCTCGAAGCGGTGCACCACGTTGAGCCAGTGGTGGCGCAGCTTGCGGCGGGACGCGTCGTCCTTCAGCGCGTAGTAGGCGCGGCGGGCCTGCTGGTACGCCTCCTCGGCTTCGTTGCGCTTGCTGGCTCCGACGGCGCTAGGGGCCGTGAGGAGCAGCACGGGCAGCACGAAGTGGGAGAAGCGTACGCGCATGGAAGCCTCCGGACGTTGCAGCTACAGGCGTGTGTCACACGGCCTCCGGGGGCCAGCAACTTTTCAACCCCGCCCGTCCGTCCTTCAGCGCACCCAGCCCAGCGTCCGCGCCAGCTCCTCGTCGATGACCCGGCACCAGCCCGGCTCGCTGGGCACCACGGCCGCCAGCACCTTGCCGCCATTGCGCACCGGGGCCCGCTGGGGGCGGCAGCGCGCCCGCACGGCGTGTTTCACGTCCTGGCGGAAGAAGTGCGCGGGGAACACCGCCTCGCCCTTCCCTTCCGGCAGATAGCCGTCGTCCGGCGTGAGCCACACCAGCGCGCCCAGGCGCAGGGGCACCACCTCCCGGCGCCACAGCCGCCGCACCTCCCACGCGAAGCCGCCCAGCGCCAGCAGCGCGCCCAGGCCCAGGCCCCAGGGCAGCAGGCCCACCCGGGCCGCCTGGGCCCTCGCGTGGGTCGCCTCGCGAGGCCGCCCCGGCTGCGAGGGGTCCACCAGCAGCTGCACCCGGGCCCCGTGGCCCAGGCCCGCCGCATGATCCGCGCTCGTGCGCACCCCCGACACGGAGTGATCCTCGCCCGCGAACGTGTAGAGGACGTCCAGCGTGCCCTCCGCGTCCTCTTGCTGACCAGGCGGGGGCGAGTGGCTCTGGCCCACCAGCGCGTCCACCAGCTCCGCGCGGGCCGTGAAGCGCTGCTCCTCCACGAAGTAGCGGCCCACGTAACTGGCACCCAGGCCCAGCACGGTGATCACCACCAGGCCCAGCAACACCCCACGCACCAGCCGCGCCACCGCACCGGGCACCTGGGCGAGTCGGACACCGCGGGGGGCATGGGGGATGGCGAGCTGCATGGCGGACGCGGAGCCTACTTCACGTGTGGCGCCCGCGCTTCATTCGCGTCTGGATCAGCGCTTCAATCGCTATCTGGTCAGACCGGATCCAGATTTCATGCCCCCTCCACCCATCGATTCAGCACCTCTGAGGCCTCGAACGCCGCCAACCCCTCCCCGCTTGCGGCATGCTCCAGGACGGCCTTCGCCTCGTCGGTTCTGTTTCGCGTGCTTGTTGCCGCTCCTGGCGTCCCCCGGAAGATCGCGTCAGTCTGCGCCGCGACGTGAGAGGCGAGTTCATCGAAAAGTGCCGCAGGCATCATCGCCAGACGCCTTTCTTGATGTTCTGGATGCTCCGCAGGCCGAACGCTTGTGGAGCTTCGAGCGTCTGAGCACCCAGCCACTGCCTCACGGTCAGCGATTCTGATCCGGTGATGAACTGGCGTTTGGACAAGTAGAACACGCTCACGAGGTGTCGACGATGGACTCCCGACAGGAGGGGGCCAGCGCCAGGAGGACTCCGCATGCTGCCACGATGGTCGATTCCCCTGCTGCTCGTGATGCTGGCCGGGTGCAGTAGCGCGACAAGAGCAGTGCGTCTGGACACGGGCCGGGGCAAACCCATCACCTTTACCTCGCGCGCCGGCGACGCAAGACCGGTGGAATTGGACGAGGACGATTTCGAGGAGACCGTGGCGAAGTTGGGTCAAGACGTGCTCCGTTCCACGGAGCCTCGATCGGATGCTCGGAGGCTGTTCTGGTTCCCGGCTAAAGATGCGTATCAAGGCGCACGACAGCGCCTCCGTCTTGTGTCTGTTGGCTCGGGACAGGAGTCGTACGAGAACCACATTCCTCCGGCCAGAGCATGGAGACCGGTGGCAGATTCAGAACTCACGAGCGCCTATGGCCGCTGGTGCGAGCGAACACAGCGCACCCGCGACTGCCTGCGATTGCTGGAGGACGGACCCACTCTTGACGAAGAGGCAAAGCGCACCCTGGCGCTCCAACTCGCCATGGGCTCAGTCATGAGCGAGACCCAGGATGCGCTGGGAGAGATGGTGGATCCGATAGCAGTGCGGAACACCGTCATCACGGCCATGGCCGTGTACCTCGGCCTCTGGTTACTGCCTGAGCCGGTGAGCAAGGGCGTGGCCGCCACCCTGACGGCATGCCTCATTGCCTACTTGGGGGTGGATACCGTCTGGACCCTGATCGCAGGGTGGCGGCAGCTTTCCAAAGAGATAGCACTCGCCACGACCTTCGATGAGGTACGCACGGCCGGCGAAAAGTACGGCAAGGTCATGGGCAAGAACGCAGCGCGTGTCTTCATCATGCTCGCGACCGCCGCTATTGGGAGCACCGCAGGGCTGGCGGCCAAGGCCTCGGGGCTTCCGGGATCGGTACAGGCGGCACGGCTGGCCGAAGTCGAGGGAGGCTTCCGGTTCTCAGCAATCACGGAAGTGGGCTCGGTGTCCGTCCCCGTCGAGGGGGCCGTCACCATCACGCTCGCTCCGGGTGCACTGGCCATGGCTGCGCGAGGGCCGAGCGCCGGTAGCACGTCCGCAGTAGACGTGGCGGGTCCCTGGCACCACATCGCCTCCGACAAATTCAGCGCGTCCACCAACAATGGGGGGCCCTGGACGCCAAGGTACCAGGAAATCTTCGACCGGGCGGGCATGTCGCTCGACGATGCGACGAACCAGGTCCGCGTCCCAGGCCACAAGGGGCCACACCCGAGGGAGTACCACGAGGAGGTCTACGAGCGGCTGGACGAAGCAACATCGACCTGCAAGAGCATTGAGCGTTGCCGTGAGGCGCTGACAAGGATCCTCGGTGTGTTGGCGCGCGAGATCTCGGAACAGGGGACCAAGCTGAACCGGTTGGTGACCCGAACCGAATGACGGAAGGATGACCTCATGCCAAAGCGGTTCTTCAAATTGACCGATGATGTGTACCTCCCCGGCCGGTGGGAGTTGGGGCATCCACTCGATCAGGAGGGCCGGAAGCTCGATGACCCGTGGCAGTTCAGGATCGGGCAGCGGGCTCCCTCGGAAGAGCGCATCCGAATCCCCATCAAGATTTCCGGCAAGCCGCTCGACTACTCCCACGCGGCATTCAGCATCCCCGTCGTCCACGCCCGGGTGGCCTCTCTCTTCACCGAGGTGGCGCCCGACGATGTGCAAATCATCCCGGTGGAGATCGACTCCCAGCCGGATCAGCACTTCATCCTCAACGCCACCCGACGGGTGAAGTGCATCGACGACGCTGCGTGCGAGGAGGTGCGCTACTGGGCGCCGGAGGACGGGCTGCCCGAAAAGGTAGGGACGTACTCATCGGTGTCCGGGATGCGCATCGACACGGCGAAGGTGGAAGGCGCCAAGGTGTTCCGAACCTGGGGCTGGACCGTGGCCCTGATCGTGTCCGAGGAGATCAAGGAGGCCCTGGAACGCGCGGGCATCACCGGCGTGAGGTTCACGGACGTCACGGGCCCCGGTGCAGCCACTGGCTCCTGACCCCTACCGTCCCTATGTCGTCAGCCCGTTGCTGGCGCGAGGCCTCAGGGGAACGTCAGACTGGCAGAGCGGGAGCGGGCATGTCCGACGCGCCCAAGCATCACGTCCAGCTGGTCCGCCGACACGCCTGATTCCCACAATGAGCGGGTCAGGCAGGCCAGGGCAGCACTTCGCGCGAGTCCTCCTCCGCCCGGCTGGCGTCCGCTCGGACCGGATGACGAGCTTCTCCGGACGCTCCTTCCCGACGAGGAAGCCTGACCGGCAGCGGCGGCACCTCGTGTGACCCGGGAACAAGCACCTCAGGAAGCTTGCCTCTCAGCGTGCGGTGTATCCGCCGTCGACCGGCAGTGCCACGCCAACGATGAAGCTCGCGCCGGGGCTGCAGAGCCAGAGCACGGAGGCTGCTATCTCCTCGGGCTCCCCCAGGCGCCCGATCGGCTGATTCGCGATCGCCGCGGAGAGCTCCAGCTCCCCCTTGGCGAGCATGTCCGTGACCATGGGGGTCGCGATCGTTCCCGGACAGATGGCGTTGATCCGGATGCCCCGGGGCGCGTACTCCAGCGCGGCACTTCTCGTCAGGCCGATGACCCCGTGCTTCGACGCGTGATAGGCGGCGCGACCCGGCAGGCCGACGAGCCCCCCGAGCGACGAGCAGTTCACGATCGCCCCGCTGCCCTGCTGTCGCATCTGCTTGAGTTCGTGCTTCATGCTGGTCCAGACCCCGCGAAGATTGATCGCGTTGACCCGGTCGAACAGGTCCGCGGGCTCGTCCGCGGCATCCGTGGGAGGCGCCTGAATGCCCGCGTTGTTGAACGCCATGTCCAACCGGCCATAGGCCTCGACTGCCCGCCGGACCAGGGCGGCGACCTGCTCCTCGTCGGACACGTCGCAGGTGACTCCGATCGCGGCATGACCGGATGACGTCAGGGCATCGACAGTCCCCGTCAGCGCCGCCGTGTTGACATCCGCAAGCACCACCGAGGCGCCAGCCGCGGCGAAGGCTTTCGCGGTGACGAGCCCCATGCCAGAGCTCGCGCCGGTGACGAGCGCGACCTGTCCTTTGAAATCGTATGTGGGATTCACGTTGGTTCCTCTGCCCCTAACCCTTGAGTTCAATGACGAAACGATAGCGAGCCTTCTTGTCGACGACCCTGGACCAGGCCTCGTTGATGCCCGTCATCGGGATCTTTTCGATCTCTGGCTTGATGTGATTGAGCGCGCAGAACTCGACCATGTCCTGCGTCTCACGGATGCCGCCCGTGTTCGAGCCAGCGATGGCATTGCGATACAGGACGAGGCTCATCTGGCCGACGTCCACCGTGTCCACGGTCTTGCCCACGCCGACCCTGCAGTAGGTCGCATCCCGCTTCAGGAGCGGAACGAAGCGATTCAAATCGTGTCGGTAGGGAACCGTGTCGAGCGCGAAATCGAACGCGTGTTTGAACGCTGAGAAGTCAGCGCCGTCCTTGTTGATGGCGACGTTGGCTGCACCAAAGCGCTTCGCGTCCTGGGTCTTCTCCGGAGAGGTCGTGAAGACGGTGACTTCCGCGCCCATCGCCTTCGCGAACTTCACGGCCAGGTGACCGAGGCCGCCCAACCCGATGATCGCGACCTTCTTTCCAGGGGACACGCCCCATCGGCGCAGCGGGGAGTACACGGTGATCCCCGCGCACAGGAGCGGCCCTGCCTCCGCGAGATCGATGACGTCGGGGATGTGGATGACGAAGTCTTCGTCCACGACGACGAACGTCGAGTATCCACCTTGCGTGATGGACCCGTCCCGGTCCTTCGATCCGTACGCCTGCGTGTTGCCATTGAGGCAGTAGTTCTCGTGACCTGCCTCGCACTCCGAGCAGTGACGACAGGAGTCGACCATGGTCCCCACGCCGACCCGCGATCCGACGAGGAACCTGCTGACGCTCGAGCCGACCGCCACGACCTCACCCGCGAGCTCGTGGCCAACAATCTGTGGGTACTGGATTGGCCCCCAGTCTCCGCGAACGGTGTGGATGTCGGAATGGCAGACGCCGCAGTAGTGCAGCTGGATCGCGACATCCTTCGGTCCCAGGACGCGCCGTTGGAATTGCATCGGCTTGAGCGGACCGCTCGGGGAATAGGCGGCCATGCCCTCTGTCTGGAATGGCCCCGGTCCCGCACCGACCGTGGAGGCCTTCGCCGGACCGGCGGCTGCCGCGCTAGCGTCCGTGCGGGCTCCCGCTCCTGCCGCCGCGCATGCCGCGAGCGGCGCGGCCACCAGCCCCAGGAGCATCTTCCGTCTCTCGAGGAAGACGGGTCCATCACCGTGCTGTGAATCGCTCATCGTGTTCTCCGTGCTGAAGGGTTGTGGCGGAGTCCACGGCAATATTCACTCGCACTCGCGGCCGGACCAGCTGTCCATCACTGCATGGGTTGGTAAGCAATGCTGGACAGTCGAAGACCCGAGGGCAGGCCGCCTCAGGGCTCGGGCTGCTTCCTCGCCGCTGGCGGCTTCCCGGTCAGCTCGCGAATCGTCTCGATGAAGAGCCGAAGTGGCGCGGAGCTCTGGGCGCGGCTGGGATAGTAGAGGAAGAAGCCGGGGACGACCGCGGCGTACGGCTCGAGCACGCGCCGCAGACTTCCCTTGCGGAGCTGCTCGCTGACCAGGGGTTCCATCGCATACGCGAGGCCCAGCCCCTGCTCAGCCCACAAGGTGCAGAAAAGACCGTCGTTGCCGACAAGGCTTCCGCGGACGGGCACGCGCCACGTCCGGTGGCCGCGTTCGAGCTCCCACGCATACAGCGAGCCCGTGGTGGCCGAGCGAAAGGTCAGGCATTCATGCTGAAGAAGATCCTCGGGGCGCTCGGGGATGCCGTGCCGGTCGAGGTAGTCGGGGGCACCCACGACGATGAACCGGAAGGCGTCGGTGAGCCGGACGCTCACCATGTCGCGCTCGACGAATTCGCTCAGGCGGAAGCCCGCATCGAACCCCTCGGCGACGGGGTCGACCATCCGGTCCTCGAAGACGAGCTCGACCTCGATGCGAGGATGACGCTCGCGGAACTTCGGCAGGACGGGCGCGAGCACCAGATGAAACGCGGCGCGGGGCACCGTCAACCGCACGCGGCCGCCCACCTCGCCAGGTTTCGCGGTGACCTCCGTGAGCGCCGCTTGTACCTGTGCGACGGCCGGGCCCGCGGACTCCACCAGGCGCCTGCCTGCCTCGGTGAGGGACACGCTGCGCGTCGTGCGTGCGACGAGGGTCACCCGGAGCTTCTCCTCAAGTTGGCGCACGCTCTGGCTCACCGCCGAGCGCGAAACACCCAGGTCGCGAGCGGCGGCGCTGAAGCTCCTCGCCCGGGCCACGGCGAGGAAGGTCTGGAGCTGAGGGAAGAGGGTCGTATTCACGGGTCGAGCCTACGAGCTACATCATCAGCCGGGCCACGACTGTCAAGCCCGGCTTGACAGCCCATCCGCGACCAGCGCCTTCACGGAAGGCTCGCCGCGCCGCATGTTCCATTCGCGAACCCCGACCAGACAAAGGAATCAGCCATGCGCGCCGAAGCGATGCACAGGCATTGGACCCTGAAGACGGTGATCACGGTCGTCGCCCTGGCGGGCTGCGACTGCGCCGGGGCGTCGCGGACGCCGGAAACCGATGGCCCGCCGACACCGTCGACGGACACCGGGGACTCCGGTACCGACACACCCACCCCAGAGGTGACGCCAGTGAAGCTCAGACTCATCATCGAAGGCGCTGTCCTGACCGCGACCCTGGACGACAGCGCAGCGGCGCGTGACTTCGTCTCGCTGTTGCCGCTCAGCCTCACACTGCGCGACTACGCGGGGACAGAAAAGGTGAGCGACTTGCCGAAACGACTCTCGACCGTCGGCTCGCCACCTGGCGTGGACCCGGAGGTGGGAGACCTCGCCTACTACGCACCGTGGGGGAATCTGGCGATCTTCTATCGTGACTTCGGGTACTCAAGCGGGCTCGTCAGGCTGGGCCGCATCGAGTCGGGGATCGAGAAATTGCAGGGTGCACGCGGTGAGTTCGTCGTGCGTTTCGAGCTCGAGAAGGCGCCATGAAGCCTGCGATGACGGGGTCGAGCGCTGGCCTGCGGAGACCGACGACCACCCGTTGCTGGCCCGAGGCCTCAGGGGAACGTCACGTTGCCGAGTGTGATGCTCCGAGGCCCGTCCGCTTCCCAGAGCTTGAGCGCGAAGGGCCCCTGGACAGCAGCCGCCGGAGCCTCTGCCTCGACAATCACGCGCCCTCCGGGCACTCCTGGAAGTGTTGGCGTGACCTGCCACACTCGAAGGACCTTCAATTCCTCGCCAGACCTGCCTTTGAGTGTCGCCCCCTCCGCCCTCCACGGCAGCGTTCCCGTCTTCACATCAATCCAGACATCCACGGCCACCAGCTTGCTGGAGCGATAGCTGTTGACGACGGGGGCCTCCAGTCCATTGGCCGCCATATTCGCGGCGGCCCTGGCCAGGACTTGCCCCGCCACACCGCGCGGGTCCAAGCCCCCGTTGATTAGGATCCCCGTCAAGCCACCTGGCGACTTGTGCTCGGACATCATGCGCGCCTGTTCTTCCTTGCAACGGAAAACCTCCGCGCGCGCATTCCGGATTTCTTGCTGATACGTCTCGATCGTCCTCTGCTCCCGGTAGACCTCGATTGTGGCCTCCGCTTTCGCAGGATGAACCTTCAGCAGGAACACTGCGGTCAATGGCGCCGCACCGTCCCTGAAGCGCACCACCAGTTTGAACCGCTCGCCTGGAGTGGCGTTCGCCGAGGGCACGAGCCTGAGGGTGGCCTGCCCCACATCCACCAGAGAAAAGCGTTGTCGGCCTTCCAGCTCAATGCCCTCCCGCTGCAACTCTGAGTCAAAGAGAAGCATCGTGGAGAGGCCCGGGCTGACCACCACTTCACTGGCGCTCCCTGTATCCTCCGGTATCAGTTCGATGCGCCGTGCGCCTGGTACTGAAGACACGACCTCCTGCTGTGCAGTCGCCGCAATGCCAATGAGAAGCAGCCCCAGGAAAACGACCCGTGATGAAGGAGGCACTCGACAGTCTTTCCGTGGGAGTCGCTACTCGAACTCAGCTACCGCCTTCACATAAGCAATCGTCCAGATGCGCGCCCGGGAGGGAGAGTCATCACCTGCTTCTCGCGCCATTCCTAGCGGCCCCTCTTCGGCGTAGACATCAAGGCATACAGGGAAACTGTCGCCCTGTGACGTCGTCGCCCAGGTGAGGCGAGCATAGACACGGTCACGCACGATGCTCCGCCCTGACAAGATGCTGCCGCCTGGCAGCCCTTCCCAGCCACCAATGAGGTGGACTTCAACAGGGCCCTCTCCGATTGAAACAATCCGACCTAATCCCTTTACGAAGCGCGCGGGCTGCTTGTCCCCGATGTCGATCCCCCGCTTCGCCATGGCCTTCACCGCACCAATCGGACACGGCTCTGGCGGCGGAGGCGGGCGCACCTGGGTGCCTGGGCACGCGAGCGCCGTGCAAGCCGCCGCCGTGCTCACCGCACGGGTCATGACGCTCATGCCCTTCTTCGCGGGCTTCGAGGGGAGCTGAAGGGGCTGCGTGTCTTTCGGCGGCGTCGTCACGGTGGCTGAAACCTCCTGGAGCGTCGCGGGGAGTGCGACGGCCGCGGCGGTGGCCTCCGGCGCGATGGGAGCCGCGGCGCGGTCAGCTTGAGGCGACTTGCCAGAGGCCGCTACTTCCTGACGTGAGGGCGCCACTCCTGCGACTCGTGACGTCCAGAGCATCAGCGCCGCCCCCACCATCAGCACCAGCAGCAGCGCTACCGCGACGGCCCATGGAGAAGAACGCCTGCGCGACTTCGGCGCCGACTTCACGGGGGTCCCCGGCGCTGTCGGCGTCGAAACAGCAGGAGGCGGCAGTCCCGGCGGCGGCGGCCGCTTGCCACGCCGAGGACGGTACAGCGGTGCACGCATCCACCTGTCCTTGCTGTCCCTCCCGCCTTCCGTCGTCGCGGTGTCCTCGCCGAAGGCATCACAGAGCGGCACGTCCCAGGTCGTGTCCGCGCCTGCCAGCACCCGCTCCAGCTCCGTCACGGCCGCCAGGGCACTCAACGTGCGTGTCTCCGGCGTCTTTTCCAAGAGGCGGATGCACACGTCGCTCAGCGCTCGAGGTGCCCGTGCATTCTCCTCGTGGGGAGCCGTCGGCGCACCGGCAATGACGGCTTCGATGAAGCCAGGGTCGTCAGTGCCATCAAAGGGCTTCCGCGCCGTCAGCAATGCGTAGAGGACCAAGCCCAGCGCCCACAAGTCGTCCGAAGGCCCGGCGCTGTACCGGGCTCCGGGCGAGTGCGCATGCCGCAGGAAGAAGCGCCATGCCTCCGGAGCGCGGTACTCCGGCGTCCCCGGCGGGAGGATGTCCACCGTCAGGCCCCGCGCACCCTCGTAGTCGCCGATGCCGAAGTCCACCAGCTTGGCCAGGCCGTCCGAGGCCCGCACCATGACGTTGGCCTCCTTCACGTCCCGGTGCAGCACTCCCGCCGCGTGCGAAGCCGCCAGCGCCCGCGCCACGTCCAGCACCACGCAAGCCACCTGCCGTGCCGTGGGGTTCTCCTCGTCCGCCCAGACGTCCAGCCGCCGCCCGTCCACATACTCCATGACGATGACCGCGAATTGCGGTGCCCCTGGCGGCCACAAGCCATGGCCCTGGAGGCCCACCACGTTGGGGTGGCGCAGCTTCAAGAGGATGGAGATTTCGCGCTCCACCCGCTCCCCCACGCGCGGCAGGTGCAGCAGCTTCAAGGCGAAGGGCTGCCCCGCGTTGCGCGCGAGGTACACCGTGCCGAAGCCGCCCTGCCCCAACTGGCGCTCCACCGTGTATCCGAGCACCTCGGCCCCGGGCGGCAGGATGGCGGGCGGCGGCCTCATGGCAACCTTCCTTGGGGACTGCGGACCATTCGCATGTGATGCCCTCCCAGCGGGGCGCTCACGCGGATTCACCATGGGCAGCATCGCCCGCGCGGCCCGCACCCGCCCTGGTGCGAGGCCGCAAGGGCCAGCGCCCGCGAAGCGCGTGAGGATGAGACACCCGAGTTGCGCCGCTGCTCTACCTCGCGCGCAAGCTGGACGTGGAGAGGCTGGAAGCACTCCTCCACGTCGCTCCCGCCCTGACACGCTGACGGCCACTACTTCCGCTTCGGCGCGGCTTCGAACTCGTGCGCCTCCAGCCCTTCGGGGAAGAGGCCGCCCTCGCCGAACTCCACCGCGTCCCGGAGACAACTGCCCTCGGCCAGCACTCGGGCCACCTCCGCGGCGGCCTCCTGCCGGCCGTACCCTGGGTGCCGCTTCGCGAGTGCCGCCCTGAGCGCGTCGCGCAGGTCCGCCGCCGTGGCGAAGCGCTCCTCCGGGTTGGCGCGCAAGGCCGTATGCAGCAGCGCCTTCACGTCCGGAGAGAGTGTTGCCACGGCCGCCTCAACGTCCGCGGGGCTGAAGCTGGAGAGCAGGATGCGCATCTGGATCAGTGGCAGCGAGGGGAGGATCTCGATCTCCAGCGGGGCCAACCCCTTCGGTGCGAGGGACACGTCCTGCACGTCGAAGAGGTGCGTGCCCGTGAAAAGCTCCACCAGCAGCACGCCCAGGCTGAAGACGTCGGAGCGCGGCGTCAGCGGCTCCTTCTCCAGGTACTCGGGTGAGGCATAGGCCACGTCCCCCCGGACGAGGCGCAGGGGAGACTGCTCGCGCCCCACGATCAGTGAGTAGGCAGCTCCGAAGTTCGTCAGCTTCACGCCGCCATGGGCGCCCACGAAGACGTGCCGGGGGTTGACGTCGCGGTGGATGACGCCCAGCAGCTTGCCTTCGTCGTCCGTGAGCGTATGCGCGTGGTGGAGCGCCTCCGCGAGCTCCGCGCCCACGTAGAGGGCGAAGGACTCGGAGACGGGTTGGCCGCGTGCCACGCCCGCGCTCACCAGCGTCTCCAACGAGGGGCCATCCACGTACTCCATCACGACGTGAAGTGCGTCCTCGTGGACCTTGAGGAAGTAGACCAGGGCGATGCCAGGATGGTTGAGGCGGAAGGCCAGCTGCACCTCCTCCGCCAGCCGCTTGCGGCGCAGGTAGGTGGAGGGGTTGGGCAGCCGACGTACGAAGCAGAGGCCCGGCAGTGTGCCGTCCGCTTCCGCACGCCGTCGGGCCAGCATCAGCAGCTCCCCCGACTGCATCAGCACCAGTTCGCGGATGGCCTCGTATCGGACACCCTCCACGGAGAAGAGGAAGCGAGGGGTGTCAGGCGTCGGCGGCGGGCGGCGCTCGGGACGGGGGCTCCCTCCGCTTCCGGGGGTGGACGTGGACATGACTCCTCCGGCGCATGAGAAGGGGCGCAAGCGCGGCGCATGAGGAGTCTTCACCAATAAAACCTTTAAAGTCCATACAATATGGACTTTTCAGGTTCTCATCGCCTTCAACCCGGGAGCCGCGCCACTGCGCTCCCCGACACCTCGCGCCCCATTCACGCCCGCGTCAGCGCTTCAGCCGCTCCAGGAAGGTGGCCGCGTTGCGGGGCCCGATGCCTTCGTAGGAGCCCAGGCGGTTGCCCATCTCTCGCAGGTAGTGGATCCACTGGTCCTTCTTCGGCATCCCCGGCGGCATGGACATGCTCGGAGCGTAGCTGGCGTAATCCCGCACCACGGACGTGAAGGCGCCCAGGGCCTGCCCACTGCCCTTGCCGTTCGTCAGGGCGTTATCGGAAAGCGCGAAGAGCATCTGGTAGCGCTGCGCCGGGGTGAGCCCGAAGTCATTGGCCACGGTGTTCAGCGAAGCCACGTTCGCCTCCGCTCCCGGGAAGAAGTCCGGGAACGTCTTGCCCAGGTCGATCACCTGGTCCCGCGTCCAGCCAGTGGACTTCACGATCCACGCCACCTGCTCCGGTGACGAGTACTTCTCCAGGGTGGTGACCTGCTCCGCGTCCGCCCCGGCCCGGCTCAGCAGCTTGTGCTGTTCCGCGCGCAGCTGCGACGCGGCCTCGTACTCATCCCGCGACACCATGTACAGGCTGACCAGCTCGCCAACGACGTAGACCGCCGCGCCCGCCGCCGCCAGCGGCGCCCCCACGCCCGTGGAGCCCAGCGCGATGAGCGCGCCGCCCACGATGCCCATCGTGTCCCCCGCGATGGACAGGCCGGTGCCCACGTTGCCCTGCCCGTTGGCGATCTCCTTTCCCTGCACCACCAGGTCCAGCGCGGCGCCAATGGCACCCAGGCCGCCCGCGAACTTCGTGGCCACCAGCGCGCCGCCGGACTTGTTCGCCGCGCTCAGCGCGGTGCTCGTGAGGCTGGTCAGCTGCTGCGCGGAGAACGTCCCCGCCCACAGCGTGCCCAGCGCGTCCTGCGACTTCGCGGAGTGGTTCGTCTGGAGGATGCCCATCGCCAGGCCCGCCGCCGCGAACGGCGCACCCCACCGCGACGAACCGGCCTCCAGTCCCTGCAGCATCTTCAAGCCCGCCTGCGGCCTTCCCGCCGCCAGCTCCCGCAGGCCCGCGAGCCCCGTCCGCATGCCCTGAGGCAGGCTGCTCACCCGGAGGTCCGCGGTCGCACTGCCGCCCTGCTGCGTCAGGTAGCCCGTGAGCAACAGGTTCTGGACGTGGTCCACCGCCTGCGTCGGCGTGGCCTTGGGGAACTTCTCGTAGAAGCTCACCAGCGCGCCGGAGACGGCCTTCTCGCGCACGGTGTCCAGCGGCAGCGACTCCATGAAGGGCGCGAACGCGGAGCCGGGCGCCTCCATCCTCGCGGCCCACTTGAGCGCCTCGGACGCGCCCTTCGACTGGGCCAGCGCGGTGTACGCGGCCTGGATGGACCGGGCGTGCGCGGAGCCATCCGGCCCACGCAGGGCCAGCTCCAGCTGGGGTGCGTTGTTCGCGAGCGCGGTCTCCAGCGCCTTGGCGTTCGTGTCGAAGCGGGTGTAGTCGCCCCCGTGCAGCTTGCGGAACTCCTCGATGTACGCGCGCTGCTGCGTGTCGGTGAGGTACGGCCCGAACGACGCGATGTCTCCCGCGAGCCGCTGCTCCAGCGCGTCGCGCTCCGTCAGCGCCGCCGTGTACGCCTGCTCGGCGGCGTGCACCTGGGCCACCGCCTTGTCCAGCTTCGCGTCCACGGCCGCGCCCGCGCTGCCCAGGCAGGACACCAGCACGTCGCGGTCCGCGGGCAGCAGGTGGCCCCGCTTCGCCGCCGCGTCCAGCGCGGGCTTCAGCGTCGCGGGCTTCCCCTGCTTCGCCACCGCCTCCAGCGCGCAGTCCGCCACGCGCAGCGTGCCCACGGACGTGATGCCCGGAGGCCGGGGCGGCGGATTGGGCACCGCCTCCTTCACGCCGTGGGCGAAGTCCTTCGACAGCGCATCCTCCAGCGTGCGCGCGGGCGTGGCCTGCAACAAATCCACGAGCTTCGCCTGGAGCGCGGGGTTGCCCGCCGCCTTCTCCAGCGCCGCGTTCGCCGCGCCAGTGAGGTTGCGCGCCTGCGAATACCCCTGCGTCAGCAGCGTCCACGCCTCCGCCACGTTCACGGTGGAGCCGCTGTCCTCCAACGCTTGTGTGGAAGAAACACCGGTCGCCGTGGAGTTGGCGGAAGCCGTCGCGCTGTACCCCAGCAGGTCCGGCCCCTTGCGCGGAGGAACCCGCTCGAAATCATCCGCCGGCGCGGGCGGAGGAGGCGGCGGGGGCGGAACATACGGCTCCGGCTCCCACGTCGTGTTCACCTGTGACACGCCAGACGACGACCCTGCACTCGAAATGGTGCTCATACGCTGCCCTCCCCCAGGGCGAACGGACGGAAGCACCGTTGTGGAAACAGCCCCCTCGCTTCCGTCCTGATTCCTTTATCGAACGAGGACGGAAACGATTGCGTGGGAGCGCCCTGCCCTTCAGGACAGGGTCCGCCGCATCACGGCAGGTACGTCACCTCCAGCTTGGGGTGCTTCGACGCGTTCGACGTCTCTCGCGAGTAGTAGCTCGTCAGGTAGTACGGGCTGGAGAGCTGGAAGGAGACGCGCCGGTCGGTGGCATCCGAAGCGGCCTGGATCACGGGGATGAAGTTCGGATCCTCCGTGACGCCCACCTGGTCGAAGTAGGCGTTGTTGGTGGGGTACCAGAGCCACCACCAGCCCAGGGGTGAACCGGTGGCCGCGGGCTGGTTGTTGTACGTGATGCTGGACTCGCCCCAGCTGTTGTCGGGAACCAGGTACGCGTAGACGTTGCCATCGCCGAAGGGCGAAACGCCCGTGAACGCCGTGGCGGACAGCTTCACGGACTGGATGACCGCCCCCGCGGGGATGCTGGCCAGGTTGAACCGCAGGAAGATCTTCCGGTCGAAGCCGTAGTTGATGACCAGCTCCAGCGCGCTTCCGTAGTTCCAGTCGGACTCCCCCCAGTAGTCGCGGTTGACGTAGGCATCCGCCTCCGGCTCCAGCACCGTGGTGACGGGCGCCAACTCATAGGTGAGGGTCAGCGCCGGACGCTGGGCCGCATTGGTGACATGCCGTGAGCGGTAGTTCGTCTTGTAGCCGGGGGAGTGCAGCCGGAAGCTCACCTGCTTGTCGCCGGCCAGTTCACCCTGCACGACGGGGATGAGCGCGGCGTTGGAGTTGATGCCCCGCTTGTCCTCGGGCGTGAAGTCGTACCAGAGGAACCACTCCCCCACCGGCGTCGCCGCCGGCGTGGGCCGGTTGTTCCAGGTGATGCCCATCTCCTGCCACGAATCGTCCGCGACGAAGGACGTGTAGACGTTGCCGTCGCCTCCGTACGCGTAGCCCGAGTAGGCCAGCGCACTGAGACTGACGGAGGTGATGACCGCGTTCGCGGGCAGGCTGCTCAAATCGAACCGCAGGTAGGCTTCGCTGTACCCCCGGTTCACGACGAACGTCCCACTGTTCCCGAAGTTCGCGTCCGGCGCGTCGGGCGTGACGTAGGAGTCCGCGACCGGCGTGAGCGTCACCGTCGTGGCCGCCAGCGCCAGCGACGGGGCCGACAACGCGGCCACCGCCAGCAGGGTTGTGACAGAGAATGAATTCAACAGCGAAACATCTGGAAATCTGAAGCGGCTCGTCATGTCTGCCTTTTCCCGTGAGGAGAGCAATGATTGCTCTCAAGCTCACGGACCGGTCAGACACGGAGTGTATTCAGCTCAACCCAAGGTCTGTTTCAGCTTCGCCAGCAGGTTGAGCGCGTCCAGCGGCGTCATCCGGTCGATGGATGCGGTCCGAAGCGACTCCAGCACCTCCGCGTGCGCGGGAGGCACGGGCGGCGCGGCCACGGGCGCCGGCTGCGGCGCGCCCCCGAACAGGCCCAGCTGCCCCGCGTTCGTCGCCACGCGCTTCGTGGAGCGCACGGCCACGCGGGGACGGCCCGCGTCGTCCAGCTCACCGGACTCCAGGTTCTGGAGCAGCTCACGGGCGCGCGACACCACCTCCGGCGGCAGGCCGGCCAGCTTCGCGACCTCGATGCCGTAGGAGCGGCTGGCTCCGCCAGGAATCAGCTTGCGCAGGAAGATGACCTTGCCGCCCTGCTCCTTCACCGCGACGCACAGGTTCTTCACCCGGGGCCGCTCGCGCGCCAGGTCCACCAGCTCGTGGTAGTGCGTGGCGAAGAGCGCCCGCGCGCCCACCTTGTCGTGGATGTGCTCCGCCACCGCCCACGCGATGGAGAGGCCGTCGAACGTGGACGTGCCACGGCCAATCTCATCCAGGATGACCAGGCTCTTCTTCGTGGCGTGATGGAGGATGTGGCTGGTCTCCGTCATCTCCACCATGAACGTGGACTGGCCGCGCGCCAGGTTGTCCGCCGCGCCCACGCGCGTGAAGATGCGGTCGCACAGGCCGATGCGCGCCGCCTTCGCGGGCACGAACGAGCCCGCCTGCGCCATCAGCGCCGTCAACGCCACCTGCCGCATCACCGTGCTCTTGCCCGCCATGTTCGGGCCGGTGATGACCAGGAGCTGCGCGTCCTCCGGGTCCAACCGCACGTCGTTGGGGACGAAGGACTCCCCCGCGCCCAGCATCCGCTCCACCACCGGGTGCCGTCCGCCGGTGATGGTCAGGCCTTCACCCGAGTCCACCTGGGGCCGCGTGTAGCCGTACTCCGCCGCGCACCGCGCGAAGGACACCAGCGCGTCCGCCGTGGCCACCGCCTCCGCGGCGGACCGGATGGCCGGCGCGGCGGCGATCACCTTCGTGCGCAGCTCCTCGAACAGCTGGAGCTCCAGCACCACGCGGCGCTCCTCCGCGGTGAGGACCTTCTCCTCGTACTCCTTCAGCTCCTCGGTGACGAAGCGCTCCGCGCCCACCGTGGTCTGCTTGCGGATGTAGTCCTTGGGCACCGCGTGGAGGTTCGCCTTCGTCACCTCCAGGTAGTAACCAAACACCTTGTTGTAACGGATCTTCAGCGACCCGATGCCCGTGCGGTCCTTCTCACGCTGCTCCAGCTTGAGCAGGTAGTCCTTGCCGGTGGTGGACAGCGCCACCAGGTCATCCAGCTCCGGATTGAAGCCCGGCCGGATGAAGCCACCCTCGCGGATGATCACCGGCGGCTCGTCGAGCACCGCCCGCATCAGCAGGTCCGCCAGCTCCGGCAGCGCGCCCAGCGGCCCGGACAGCGACTTGAGCAGCGCCGCGTCGCACCGCGCGAGCGCCGCGCCCAGCCTGGGCAGCTGCGCCAGCGACAACCCCAGCGCGCGCAGGTCCCGCGCGTTGCCCGCGCCCAGCGACAGCCGGCCGCACAGCCGCTCCAGGTCGCCCACTTCCTTGAGCGTGGCCACCAGCTCCTCGCGCCACACGCTCTTGCCGGACAACTCCTCCACCGCGTCCAGCCGCGCTTCGATCTCCGGCAGCGAGCACAGCGGCGCGGACAGCCAGCGCGCCAGCTTGCGCGCGCCCAGGCCCGTGGCCGTCCTGTCCAGCACGCCCAGCAGCGACCCCTTGCGCCCGCCGTCGCGCAGGCTCTTGAGGACCTCCAGGTTGCCGCGCGAGGACTCGTCCATCACGAGGCAGCCCGCGCGCTCCTGCCGCGACAGCCGGTCCACGTGCGCCGCGGGCGTCTTCTGCGTGTCCTTGAGGTAGCGCAGCGCGGCCCCGGCCGCCCCGGTGGCCAACGGTGAGCCATCCAGCCCGAACGCGGACAGCGACTGCACGTTGAAGTGCGAGCGCAGGAACGCCGCCGCGCGGGTGTGCTCGAAGGCCGCGCCCTCGCTTTCAGCCACGGCCGGCGCGCGCGACAGCCGCTGGCACACCTGCACCACCTCTGGCGCCTCGCGCATGCCCGCGGGCACCAGCAGCTCGCGCGGCTCCACGCGCGACAGGCCCTCCACCAGCTCCGACAGGCCCTGCGCCTCGAAGGTGTAGAACTCGCCGGTGGACGCCTCCAGCAGCGCCGCGCCGAAGCCCGCTTCGCCCCAGCACACGGCCGCGAGGAAGTTGCTGGCCTGCGGCTCCAGCACCTCGTCGTCCAGCACCATGCCGGGGGTGATGACCCGCGTCACCTCGCGCTGCACGATGCCCGGCCCCGCGCCCGGCTCCGTCACCTGCTCGCAGATGGCCACCTTCAGGCCGTGCTCCACCAGCTTCGCGATGTACCGGCGCGACGAGTGGTAGGGCACCCCGCACATCGGGATCTTGTCCGCGCCCTTGGCCCGGGCCGTCAGGGTGATCTGCAGGAGCTCCGAGGCCCTCACCGCGTCCTCGAAGAACATCTCGTAGAAGTCACCCAGCCGGAAGAAGAGCACCGTGTCCGGATGGAGCGCCTTCACCTCCAGGTACTGGCGCATCATCGGCGTCAGGGAAGCGATCTCCCGCGCACCCGCGGGCGCCTCACCCGTTCCGACTTCCGGAGTCGTGTCCTCGTCGGGCGGCACCACGTTCGCCGCCTTGCCTGTCTTCGTCTGCTGCGTCAACGCCATCCCCGTCCTTCTCTCACGACCTTACCCCCGGATCAACGAACCGGCGTCCCTACCTGCCGCGTATGCCTACCATCGGCGTCCGACATTTCGGCAGGCCCGTTTCCGAAAACGGTTTCCAGGCCCTCCGCCCCCCGGCAGGCTGCCCGCCGACATGG
>NZ_RAWE01000108.1 GCF_003611695.1 Corallococcus carmarthensis
GCTCCAGCCGCCGTGCCCCTGTCTCCCACGGCGCGCCCGCCGACGCCGACCACTCCCTCCACCGCGGGCACCCCCCAGCTGCCCCCGGGCCGCGAGGCCTCGCGCCCCAGCGAGGAGGACCTGTCTCCCGAGGGCATCGCGCGCGCGGTGATCCACAACGAGGCGCGCTTCCTCTTCCAGAGCCTGCTGACGGGGGACGTGCGCAACGCGTCCGCGGAGCTGTCGTACCCGTTCCAGCTCGAGGACAAGCGCTTCAACACCCCCGACGAGCTGGTGCAGGCGTGGGTGAAGCAGCTGCGCGCGCGGCGCACGGACCTGGTCACCCTCTACGACATCGAAGTGCTGCCCATCGCGGAGATGGAGAAGAAGTACGGCAAGCCTCCCGCGCGCCTGGGCCTGGATCCGCGCGCGCTCAAGGACACCTGGGCCGCGGTGGGCAACCTCTCCGGCCACGCGGCCATCATCCTCTTCCGCGGCACCCCGGACCTGACCTGGCACGCCTTCGCCTACACGGACTGAAGATCCCACGGGCGCCCGGCGTTTCCACCGGGTTTTCCGTCAAGGCACCAACTGCAGGGTGATGGTCACGGGCTCCGGCTCCTGGAGCACGATCAGATAATCCGAGTAGGTCGCGTAGCCATCGCGCTCGGCTTCGAGGGTGTAGAGGCCGGGCGGCAGGTCCACGGTGAACGCCCCCTGCGTATCCGAGGTGACGCGCTTCAAGACCTCACCCGTGTCCTGGTCCAGGATGCTGACGTAGGCGCCGACAATCGCCGTTCCGTCCTCCTGCTGGACCTTGCCGGTCACGCGGATGACGGTGGCCTTCAGGTTGAAGGACATGGCCGTGGTCATGCCCGCCTCCACCTCGACCTCGTCTTGCGCCACGTCGTAGCCCGGCCCCACGGCCATGAGGGTGTACGTGCCCGGCGTGAGCGACTCGAAGGTGAACTTGCCCTGCGTGTCCGTGGTGACCGTCTTGTCGGTCTCCAGGAGCGTGACCTCGAAGTCCTTGAGCGGAGCGCCCTCCTCCGTCAGCACGACGCCCGTCACCCGGCCGGGCCGGGGCTCTTCGTTGACGGGGGCCTTGGAGGTCTCGGCGTCGGGGTCACAAGCGGACTTCAGCCCAGCGTCGCGGCGAAGTCCCGCAGGCGCGTCAGGCCCTTCTGGAGCACCTCACGCGAGGTGACGAAGCTCATGCGGATGTAGCCCGGCGCGCCGAACGGATCCCCCGGCACCGCCGCCACGAGGAAGTCGTTGAGCAGGGCCTCGGAGAGCTGCAGCGAGTCCGTCAGCGGCGCGCCCTTGTAGGCGCGGCCCAGCAGGCCGCGCACGTCCGCCATCGCGTAGAAGGCCCCTTCCGGCACCCGGCAGCGGATGCCGGGGATGGCGTTGAGCCCCGCGACGAACAGGTCCCTGCGCTCGCGGTACTCGTTCACCATCGCGGTGATGGTGTCCGTGGGGCCGTTGAGCGCCGCCAGCGCCGCCTTCTGGGTGATGGAGGACGCGTTGGACGTGGACTGGTCCTGCACCAGCTGCATGCCGGAGATGAGCGCCTTGGGGCCGGCCGCGTAGCCCAGCCGCCAGCCCGTCATCGCGTGGGACTTGGACAGGCCGTTGGACACCAGCAGCCGGGGCACCAGGTCCGGCGCCACGTTGCCGATGTTGAGGAACGGCTCCCCCGTGTAGAGGAGCTTCTCGTACATGTCGTCCGTGACGATCAGGCAGTCGTGGCCGCGCACCGCGTCCGCGATGCCCTCCAGCGTGGCGCGCGAGTACACCGCGCCCGTGGGGTTGGCCGGGCTGTTGAGCACGATGGCGCGCGTGCGCGGGGTGAGCGCCTTCTTGATGGCCGCGGGGTCCGGCGCGTAGCCGTCCTCCTCGCGCGTGGGGACGATGACCGGCGTGCCGCCCGCCAGGTGCACCATGTCCGGGTAGCTCACCCAGTACGGCGCGAAGATGATGACTTCATCGCCTTCGTCCAGCAGCGCCTGGAAGCAGTTGTAGAGCGACTGCTTGCCGCCCGCCGTCACCACCACCTGATCCACCGCGTACTTGAGGCCGTTGTCCTTCTCCAGCTTGCGGCAGACGGCCTCGCGCAACTCCGGCATGCCCGCGGTGGCGGTGTACTTGGTGAAGCCCGAACGGAGCGCGTCGATGGCCGCCTGCTTCACGAACTCCGGCGTGTCGAAGTCCGGCTCACCGGCGGCGAGCACCACCACGTCCTTTCCGCTCGCGGCGAGTGCCTTGGCGCGGGCGTTGAGGGCCAGGGTGGCGGAAGGCTTGATGGCTTGCAGCCGGCGGGCGAGTTTCATGCGCCCTGCCTAGCGCGGAACTCCCGAGGCGGACAAGCCCTACTGGCGCGCTGCGTTGCCCGGCTGCCCTTCCACGGCCCCGCGGCGCTACGGCTTCGGGCCGAACTTCTTCTTGAGGCCCGCGTTGACGTTCGGGGGGACGAGCCCTTCCACGTTCCCTCCGAAGGTGGCGACCTCCCGGACCAGCTGCGAGGAGATGTAGAAGTAGTCCTCGCCCGTCATCATGAAGACGGTGTCGATGTCCGGCGCCAGCTTGCGGTTCATGTTCGCCAGCTGGAACTCGTATTCGAAGTCCGACACCGCGCGCAGCCCGCGGATGACGACGCTCACGTTGCGCTGGTGCACGTAGTCCACGAGCAGGCCGTGGAAGGCGTCCACCTCCACGCGGGGGTCGTTCACCGCCTCGCGGATGAGCTCGATGCGCTCCTCCTGGCTGAAGAGGGGCGTCTTCTTCGGGTTCACCGCGATGGCGACGATGAGCCGGTCGAACATCTTCAGGCTGCGCTGGATGAGGCTCAGGTGCCCGTTGGTGAGCGGATCAAACGAACCAGGATAGATGGCAACCGGCATGGGTGCCGGGAAGTCTCGGCGGGCCCACGGGGCGGGTCAAGCGCACGTCACGGAGCGCGGTAGAAGCTCACCAGGGTGTCGCCGAAGCGGCGCTGGTCCTCCCGGCTGAGCCCCGCGTGGGCGTCCGGGGCCTCTTCCCGCTTGTCGTGCTCCACCACCACCGTGCCGCCCGGCGTCACCACGCCCGCGGCCACCACCGCGTCCAGCACCGTCTCCACCACGTGCGCCGCGTAGGGCGGATCCGCGAAGACGAGCTCGAACTTCTCCCCCTGCTTGCCCAGCGTCCCCAGCGCGCGGACCACGGGCTGCGCCAGGATGGACACCTGGGCCGTGAAGCCCAGCGCGTCGGTGTTCTTCCGGCACAGCTCCAGGGCCTCGCGGTCCTGGTCCACCAGCACCAGCCGGCCCGCGCCCCGCGACAGGGCCTCCAGCCCCAGCGCGCCGGTGCCCGCGTACAGGTCCAGCACGGCCTGGCCGTCCAGGAACTGGCCCAGCATGTTGAAGATGGTTTCGCGGACCCGATCCGCCGTGGGGCGGATGTGTCCGGACGACGGCTTGGGTCCCGTCAGGGCCCGGCCCTTCGCGCTGCCTGCCACGATGCGCATGGGCGCCCTTCTAACCCAGGTCGCCGTCCGGCTTCGCGAGGAACGCCATCGCCACCGACGCCGAGCGGCGTGCCCCCAGCGCCCCCAGCGCCTCCGTCGCCTCCGAGAAGGACAGCGCCTCCAGCGTCTCGCGCGCGCCCGGCGACAGGGGCGGCAGCCCCTCCTCCAGCACGGACAGCAGCTCGCCCGCCGGCATGCCCGCCGCCTGGGCCCGCGCCACCACCCGCTCGCGCACCTCCGGAGGCCAGGCGCGCAGGGTCAGCGGGCCAAAGGGGCCTCCCCGGTCCACCTTGCGCACGCCCGCGGCCACGTAGCTGGACAGCCCCCGCGCGGATCCAATGGACGCATCCCCCACCGTCACCGCCACGCCCTTCGCCGACGCGGTCTCCACCACCCGGCGCAGCTCCTCCACGTCCAGCTCGCCATCCCCCAACTGCGCCTCCGGCACGCGCAGGAAGCGCAGCGGGACCTGCCACTGCGAAAGCCCCTCCAGCAGCGTCGCGCACGCGTCCACCAGCCCGCCGGAGGACACCTGGGGCGGAGACACCTCCAGCGACAGCTCGCGCTCCTTGAGCGGGCCCACCAGCGCGTTCGCCGCCTCCACCGCCTCGTAGGACGTGAGGCGCGACAGGTCCAACGACACCAGCGCGAAGCCCGCGTCGACGATGCGGAAGAGCCCCTCCTGGAGCGCGTCCAGCACGTCCGCGTCCGTGGACGTCACCCGGAGGGGCCCGGCCTGGAGGAACAGGGGCCGGGTGTGCTCGGCCTCCCGAGCCGCCGCGTGCACCGCCAGCACGAAGCGCTCCGGCGCGCCCCGATCCGCCAGCGGGTGCGGACACGACAGGCCCAGCACCGCGTCCTCCGCGCGCGCGGCGCCCAGCAGGCCCGGCAGCGCCCCCTTGGACAGCACCGGCAGGCACGGCAGCGCCATGGGCGTGGACTCCAGCGCCCGCAGCAGCTCACGCGGATCCAGGAAGGGCACCCGGGAGCCCGGGCCCACCCGCGCCACCACGTTGCCCGGCCGCAGCGACAACACCTTGTCCAGCACGCTCATAGGAGCCGGCGAGAATCCCCGCCCCGCGCGCCTTTCGCAAGCGCGAGTCAGTGCACCTCGCCCAGGTGGGCGTAGGACTGGCTCTCGATCTGGATGGTGGTGTGGTCGATGCCGAAGCGGTCGAAGAGGTCGTGCTTCACCGCGGACAGGATGTCGTCGTTGTTGCAGACCATGGGGTCCGCCACCACCAGGTGCGCGGACAGCGCGTACATCCCGCTGGAGATGGTCCACACGTGCAGGTCGTGCACCGCCTGCACGCCCGGCACCTTGCCCATGAGATCCCGCACCTGCTCCAGGTCCACGTGCGCGGGCACCGCCTCCAGCAGCACGTCCACCGCGTCCTTCACCAGCCGCAGCGCCCCCACGACGATGATCATGGAGATGAGCACGGAGATGATGGGGTCCACGACGTACCAGCCGGTCCACCACATCACGCCCGCGCCAATCAGCACGCCCACCGACGACAGCGTGTCCCCCAGCACGTGCAGGAACGCGCCGCGCACGTTCATGGAGTGCGTCTGGTGCAGGAAGCCCAGCGCCGCCAGGTTCGCCACCAGGCCAATGCCCGCCACCAGGGCCATGGGCCCCAGCTCCACCGGCGCCGGCGTGCGCATCCGCTGCCAGGCCTCCATCAGGATGAAGATGGTGATGACCAGCAGCAGCACCCCGTTGAGGAGCGCGCTGAGGATTTCCATCCGGTAGTAGCCGTAGGTCTTCTTCAGGTCCGCGGGCCGCCCGGCGAACCACAGCGCCAGCAGGCTCAGGACCATGGCCGACACGTCCGTCAGCATGTGCCCGGCGTCGGAGAGCAGCGCCAGCGAGTTGGTGAGGAAACCTCCCACCGCCTCCGCCACCATGATGGTCGCCGTCAGCCCCAGCGCGAAGAGCAGCCGGCGGCGGTCCTTGCGCCGCTCCTCCGCCAGTCCGCCCTTCTTGATGCCGTGCGAATGACCGTGCCCATGGCCGTGCGAATGCCCATGGTGCGAGTGATCATGCTCGTGCTCGTGCGAATGGCCGTGCCCTGCCCTGCTGGGTGTATGTGGGGGTGCGCTCACAGGGAACCAGGGTACGCGAACAGCGCCGTCATTCGGACAGGTGCCGCTGGATTGATTTCAGACAACCCCGTAGATCCGTTGTCCTGATCCGCAACAGGGCGAGGACCGCGGGGATGGACTTCGAGAAGCATCAGAATCTGCACACCATTGTCATGTTGAGGGATGTCATCCGCAAGTGGTGGCAGGTGGAGCTGTCGTTCGCGGATCGTAACGGCGTGGTGCACGACTGGCAGCGCGGGGATTTCATCCCGCCGCCCAACGACTTCTGCCGCCACTCGCTGGGGGCGCGGGAGGGGATGCGGCGGTGTGCCCAGTCGGTGCGGGTGCTCCACGAGAAGTTCAAGGCCGCCAAGAACCTGCGCCGGTCGCTCTTCCACGACTGCCACCTGCGCCTGTCCATCGTGGGCGCGCCGCTCTACATCCGCAACGAGTACGAGGGCTTCCTCTTCGTGGAGGGCTTCGCCCGGCAGCCGCTCATGCCCGGCGACGGACAGGTGCTGCTGAGCAAGATGCGCGACATCGCGCCCGGGGCGCTGCTGGAGCTGGAGGGCGCGGCGGAGCGCGTGCCGGTGCTGGACGGCTCGGAGCTGAGCAAGCTGTCGGACCTGCTGGAGTTCGCGGTCACGGAGATCGCCAACCAGGAGGTGGAGCTCACGCGCAAGGAGGAGACCATCCAGTCCATGGCCTCCGAGCTGTCCAACCGCTACCGCTTCGAGAAGATCATCGGCCGCTCCGGCGCCATGAACGAAGTGTTCCGCCTGATGGAGAAGGTGGCCCACTCCGACTCCACCGTCCTCATCAACGGCGAGTCCGGCACGGGCAAGGAGCTGGTGGCGCGCGCCATCCACCACAACGGCCCGCGCAAGGACAAGCCGTTCGTCGTGCAGAACTGCTCCGCCTTCAACGACAACCTGCTGGAGAGCGCCCTCTTCGGCCACACCCGGGGCTCCTTCACCGGCGCGCTCAAGGACAAGAAGGGGCTCTTCGAGGTCGCGGATCAGGGCACCTTCTTCCTGGACGAGGTGGGCGACATGTCCCCCGCCCTCCAGGTGAAGCTGCTGCGCGTCCTCCAGGAGGGCACCTTCCTGCCCGTGGGCGGCACCCATTCCCGCGAGGTCGACGTGCGCGTCATCGCCGCCACCCACAAGGACCTGGGCGAACTGGTGAAGCGCGGCGAGTTCCGCGAGGACCTCTTCTACCGCATCAACGTCATCCGCCTGCAGCTGCCACCCCTGCGCGAGCGCAAGGACGACCTGCCCGTCCTCATCGACCACTTCCTGCGCAAGCACCACCGCGAGGGCCAGCGCGCGCGGGGCCTGGCGCCGGAGGCCCTGGGCATCCTGGGCGCGTACGCGTGGCCGGGGAACATCCGCGAGCTGGAGAACGAAATCGAGCGGCTGCTCGTGCTGGGCGGCGAGCTGGAGGTCATCCCCGCGGAGCTGCTCTCCAGCCGCATCCGCGACGCCGTCGTCCCCGGAGGCGGGCCGTTCATCGCCCCGCGCGCGCACGGCAAGCTGCACGAGGCGGTGGAGTCCCTGGAGAAGGAGATGATCCACCAGGGCCTGGTGCGCACCCGCTACAACAAGAGCCGGCTGTCGCGCGAGCTGGGCATCAGCCGCTCCAACCTCATCCTGAAGATCTCCCGCTACGGGCTGGACAAGGGCATCCCCGAAGGGCTGGACGCGGACGAGGTGGAGGCGTGAGCGCCCCCCACGGACAGGCGGTCTCCTTCCGCCAGGACTCGCTGCGGGTGCCGGACGGCGCGGACCTCTACTACCAGGTGCGGGGAGACGGCGCCCCGGGCATGGTGCTGTGCGACGGCCTGGGCTGTGACGGCTTCGCGTGGAAGTACCTGCTGCCCTACCTGGGCCGGCGCCACCAGGTGCTGCGCTGGCACTACCGGGGCCACGGCAAGAGCACCATCCCCACGGACCGCACGCGCATTGGCATGGAGTACACCTGCGATGACCTGGCGCGGGTGATGGACGCGGCGGGGATGGAGAAGGCCGTCCTCTTCGGCCACTCCATGGGGGTGCAGGTGGCGCTGGAGTTCCACCGCCGCTACGCCCGGCGCGTGGAGGGGCTGGTGCTGGTGTGCGGCAGCTACGGCCTGCCGCTGGACACGTTCCATGACTCCACGCTGCTCAAGCGCCTCTTCCCGACCTTGAGGGCCGCGGTGGAGCGCTTCCCCCGCCACACCGCGCGCATCGTGCACGGGGCGCTCACCACGGAGCTGGTGGTCCAGCTGGCCATCCGGCTGGAGATGAACCCGGAGCTCATCGCGCGCAACGACCTGGCCCCCTACTTCACCCACCTGGCCCGGATGGACCCCGTCGTCTTCGTGCGGACCCTGGACTCGCTGGCGAACCACACCGCCGAGGACCACCTGGAGCACGTGGACGTGCCCACCCTGGTGGTCGCCGGGGAGAAGGACCGCTTCACCCCCGGGTGGCTGTCCAGGAAGATGGCCGAGCGCATCCCCGCCTCCGAGCTCCTGATGATTTCCGAGGGCACCCATACCGCCCCACTGGAAGTCCCGGGCCTGGTGGAGCTGCGCGTGGAGCGCTTCCTGAGAGAGCGGCTGGGGGTTGAAACGGCGGAGTCACGGCCAAAGGTGGGATAAGCGCCCAGCGAGCAGGCGGCCTGATTGTCTGCCTGCCGGGCACCCGCCTTCATTGCAGGCGGGAAGCCCCCGGCATATAAGCCCCCGCCTTCCGGGTTCCGGTGGGATTGAGAAACCCCGTCCTGGGCGTCTCTCCTCGCACCTTCTTTCAGTCAGTTGGTCCGCATGCTCTCTCGCGAAAACATCCGCAACGTCGCCATCGTCGCTCACGTCGACCACGGCAAGACCACTCTCGTCGACCACCTGCTCCGGCAGGCGGGCACCTTCCGCGCCAATGAGCACATGACCGAACGGGTCATGGACTCGAACGACCTCGAGCGCGAGAAGGGCATCACCATCCTCGCGAAGAACACCGCGGTCTCCTACAAGGGGATGCAGATCAACATCATCGACACCCCGGGCCACGCCGACTTCGGTGGCGAGGTGGAGCGCGGTCTGCGCCTGGTCGATGGCGTCATCCTGCTGGTGGACGCCGCCGAAGGTCCCCTGCCCCAGACGCGCTTCGTGCTCACCAAGGCGCTGGCCATGGGCCTGAAGACCGTGCTGGTCATCAACAAGATCGACCGTCAGGACGCCCGGGCCAAGGAAGTGCTGGACCTGGTGTACTCGCTCTACATCGACCTGGGCGCGGACGAGCAGCAGCTGGAAATGCCCGTCCTCTACACCGTCGCGCGCCAGGGTCAGGCCTCCACGTCGCTGGACGTGCCGGGCAAGACGCTGGAGCCGCTGTACGACGCCATCATCAAGCACATCCCGCCCCCGCCCGCGCCCCCGGCGGAGCAGACGACGCTCCAGCTGCTCGTCGCCAACCTGGACTACGACGACTACGTCGGCCGTCTGGCGGTGGGCCGCGTGCAGGCGGGCCGCATCACGGCGAACATGCCCGTGTCCGTCGTCCGCGACGGCGGCAAGGTGCAGCAGGGCAAGATCGTGAAGCTGTACGGCTTCTCCGGCCTGAAGCGCGCGGAGATCGCGGACGCCGGCCCCGGCGAGATCGTCTCCATCGCGGGCATCGAGGAGATCTCCATCGGCGACACCATCGCGGACTTCGAGAAGCCCGTGGCGCTGCCGCGCATCACCGTGGATGAGCCCACGATGATGATGATCTTCAAGGTCAACGACGGGCCGCTGGCGGGCAAGGAAGGCAAGTTCGTCACCTCCCGCAACCTGCGCGAGCGCCTGTACCGCGAGGCGTACCGCAACGTGGCCGTGCGCGTGGAGGACACCGCGACGCCGGACGCGTTCCGCGTGGTGGGCCGTGGCGAACTGGCGCTGGCGGTCATCATCGAGAACATGCGCCGCGAGGGCTACGAGCTCACGGCCTCCAACCCGGAGCCCATCACCAAGACGGTGGACGGCCAGCTCCATGAGCCCATGGAGCTGCTCTTCTGCGACGTGCCGGAGAACAGCGTCGGCGTGGTGACCGAGCGCCTGGGGCCCCGCAAGGGCCGCATGACGGACATGACGCAGCTGGGCTCGGGCCGCACCCGCCTCCAGTTCCGCATCCCCGCGCGCGGCCTCATCGGGTTCCGCTCGGAGTTCCTCACCATCACCCGCGGTGAGGGCATCATGAGCAGCCAGTTCGACGGCTTCGAGCCGTGGTTCGGCTACATCCCCAAGCGCGCCAACGGGGCCATGGTCTCCGACCGCCTGGGCGACACGGTGCCGTACGCGCTGTTCAGCATCCAGGAGCGCGGCCAGCTCTTCATCGGCGCGGGCACCACCGTGTACGAGGGGATGATCATCGGCGAGAACGCGCACCCGTCCGAGCTCAACGTCAACTGCTGCCGCGAGAAGAAGCTCACCAACATCCGCGCCGCCGGCCGCGACGAGAACGTCATCCTCGTCCCGCCGCGCGAGATGGGGCTGGAGAAGGCCCTGGAGTGGATCGCCGACGACGAGCTCGTCGAGGTGACGCCCAAGTCCGTGCGCATGCGCAAGAAGGCGCTGGCCGTGGGCGAGCGCTACCGCGCCGAGCGCGAGCGCAAGCGCGAAGAGCGTGCCGAAGGGGAGTAGTCCTTCCGCTGAACGCCTGAAGTTTCCAGGGGCCGCCACCCAGCACACCGGGTGGCGGCCCCTTCTTCGTTCCGTTTCAGTACGCGGTCATGAACCGGGGCAGGAACCGGCGGCCATCCGCGCCCTTCACCAGCGAGGACGCGACGTCCACCTCCAGCACCACACGCCCGTGCCGGGCCATGGCGGCGGGGCTCACGCGCAGGCGCACCGTGCCCGGCCGGGCGTCCAGCACGCCCGCCTCCGCGCCCGCCGCGCCGTCCGCCGCGTCCGGATCCGACTCGTAGCCGCCGGCCTCGTCCCACGTCAGGGTCAGCTCCACGTCGGCGCTGCCCTCGGGCACGTCCACGTAGCCGACGAGCGACGCATGGCCCGGCGTGGCCAGGTCCACCGTCCGCGACCGCACGCCGGTGGCCAGCTCCCAGCCGCCGGCCTTCGCTCGCAGCCCCGCCACGGGGAGCACCACCGCGCGGTATGCCTCCGCGTTCACGCCCTTCACGCGGACCTCGAAGCGCCGCGTGTGGACCTTCGGGGGCTTCACCGCCGGAACGACAGGGGCCTCCTCGCGCTCCGGCGGCCGGGGGGCGAGCCCGTCTTCACACCCCGTCAGCAGCCCCGCGGCCACGCACAGCGCGCCCACCCACGACCTCATCCGCATCCGCTCCATGTCAGCTCCCGGGTCCTTCAAGGGCATCGCTCCTGGCGTCTTCATGGGACGGGCACCCACCGGCTCGCTTCGAGCGCCCGCGCCGGCGTGGCCGGTCCCAAGGCCTGTTCCTGGCGTCTTCATGGGACGGGCACCCGCCGGCTCGCTTCGAGCGCCCGCACCGGCGTGGCCGGTCCCAGGGCCTGTTTCCGTGGCAGGGCGGCTCGCGTGCCGGACGCGTTGAAGCGCACCAGCCGCTCCAGCGCGGCCTCCCCGTGCGTCAGCGACGGAGGCGTCAGCGCCTCCGTGGCCTCGATGAGGGCACTCTCGGCGTCCAGGTTGGCGCCAAAGAGCCGCGTGTTGCACGTGGCCACCAGCAGCTCCCGGCGCACGCGCACGCGCAGGGCGTCCTCGTCACGCCTTGCCCCGCCGCCGCGGTCCAGCGCCGGGCTGTCCCAGAGCACCGCCAGCGCCTGCGTGGGGCTCGTCACCCGGGCCGGTCCCAGCTCCAGCGGCCCCGCCGCCAGACACGCTTCCACGGCGCGCTCATGCACCCGGTAGAAGCCCAGCTCGCGCGTCACCAGCGTCGGGTTGCCCAGCGCGCACGAAGCGCCACCGGACGACGTCACCGAGGGGCCATCGCCGATGAGCAGGAAGCTGCCGGTGACCCCCACGTCCACGTAGTACAGCGCGCGCTGCTCCGTGCCGCCCAGCTCCACGCTCTGGCCGTAGAGGAAGAAGTTCCCCGCCTGGTCGAAGAAGGCGGACTCCGTGACGTAGTCCGTGACGACGCTGCCGTCCGAGCGCGTGGGCGCCTCCGGGCCGGTGTCCGCGAACGTCTCCATGTCCGGATAGAAGACGGTCATCCGGTTCGTGGCGGCGTTGTACGCGTAGAGCCGCCCGTCCTCCGGGCTGGCCGCCCAGTCCCCGATGTTGAAGGCGGTGAGCGGGCCCGTGGACACCTGGCCAATCACGGTGCCGTCCGGCACGGACACCCGGTACGCGGTGCCGCCGCCCCAGAGCATGTAGTTGCCGTCCGGCAGGAACGCGCCCGCGACCACCGGCTGGTTCGCCAGCGCGGGCAGGTTCGTCACCGCCTGCGGCACGCCGTCCACGGCCACGCGGTAGAGCGTGGGGCCGCTCGGGCCCGGCACCGCGCCGCCCTGGACCGCGTAGAGGTAGCCGTCAACCTGGTTGAAGCCCAGCGCCACGAGCGGCCCGGACGCGGCGCCCAGGGGCGTCAGCGTCCCCGCCACCGGGTCGAGGATGGCCACGGTGCTGGGGCTGCCGGTGGTGACGTACAGCGTGTCGTCGCACGTCAGCCGGTCGTCCTGGAGGCAGATGACCTGGGTGCTCGCCTGGGAGGTGCCCCCTTCCGGGAACGTCACCGTGAAGGTGCTCGTGAAGCGCGCCCCCGGCCCTGGTCCCGGGGTGGTCGGATCATCGTCCGCGTTGCCCAGCGCCACGCACGTGTCGAAGGAATCGAGCGTCAGGGAGAACGCGTCCGTCGCCGTGCCGCCCAGGGGGATGTCGAAGGGCGGCGGAGGGTCGAACGCGAAGCCGAGCGATTCCAGCAGCGGGTCCCTTGCCGACAGCAGGGTCGAAGGCAGCGTGGGATGGATGTTCTGGGCGGTAAAGCCAAACGTCACCGTCGTGGGATAGGTGGACACCTCCACCACACCCCCGCCGTTGACTGTCTTTCCTGCGAGGATGTCATGCGCCGACGCGGGCAATGCCCACGCCAGCGCGAGCGCGGTCAGCGCCCTGCGGTGCTTCCACATGAGGGACGGGCTCCTTGGGGTTTCCTTCGGCAAGCCCCATGAGCAACCTTCCGGCCATCCCCCACCCTGCGTGTGAGTGTTTCAGACCCAAGCCCGCCCTGCCCTCCGGGATGAGGAATTGAGCAGGGATTGCGCCACCCTGTGTCAGGGAATGCCGCGCGAGGGAAGCGTCAGCGCCTCCCCAGTCCCTAGAAGCCGAAGCGGGCCAGGCGCGCGCGGTACGGCGTGGAGTTGCTCCGGTTCGCCTGGTCGTCCCAGCCCTTGAACTCCACGTCATCCAAGAGCCGCTCCGTTTGACCGTTGACGGTGACGGCGTTGATCAGCGGCGCGCCCAGGGAGCCCACGTTGCGGGCCGCGAGCCGGTTCACCGGATCCAGCGCCTCCTGCCGTCCCTGGGAGCAGCTGTCCGTGAAGTAGCAGCCCCGGTCGCAGGTGCTCTTGGAGTTGTAGGCGCCGTGCTTGTTCCCGGCCACGTAGATGCGCGGCGCGCCCCGGTATTCGCCCGCGTACTCCAGCTGCGCGTAGCCGTACCAGCCCGAGGAGTCGCAGGCCGTCTCCAGGTGCGCGGACAGGAAGGCCTGGTCCAGGTACCAGCGGCCGTCGGCATAGTGCACGTCCAGCACCTGGAACTCGGAGTCCCCGTCGTGCGCGAAGACGTTGAAGATGCCCAGGCTCGGGATGCCGTGGTCCTCGAAGTAGGCGCTCAGGTAGAAGACGCGCAGCGTGCGCAGCGCGGAGTTCAGGGGCCGCGCCGCGAAGTACGGCCGTCGCGCCACGCCCTTCTCGCCTTGGGCAATCCACAGCGTGGGCATGAAGGCCGCGGCCACCTGGACCTCGCAGGTGTCGCTCACGCCGTCGTGGTCCTCGTCCGGCACCTGACTCCAGCACTCCTCGGCGGAAGGCAGGTGGGGGATGCCCTGCGCGAACGTGGGGACGGACAGCAACGACAGCACCAGCACCCACGCGCGGGCGTGGGAACGGATGACGGGGGTCATGGGCACACCTGGAAGAGGAAGCGAGGGACCGTTCACGGTGCGCACACGGAGGACGGAGCTGAATCCGCCCCGGAGTCGTGGCCCGTGTCCGCCGCCCGTCGAAGCGGTAGTAGAAACGCGGACAGGACGCGGGCGTCCGGGAGGAGGCGGCACGGCGGGTGGAGTCGAACGCGGGAAAGCCTCGGGGCCTCTTGTATCCCCGCCCGGATCCCCGGCACTTCGAGCACGTCCGCGTCCTGCCCGCGGAGGACCTGCGCCCCTGGGTCGAACACTTCTGGGCCGTCCGGTGGGACCTGCGCGGACAGCCGCCTTACCTCCAGCAGAGCCTCAGCCACCCGTCCGTGCACTGGGCCTTCCAGGACGGCACATCGCGTGTGGGCGGCGTCCCCCAGGGCCGCTTCTCCATCACGTTGGAAGGCCTGGGCGGCGTGTTCAGCATCAAGTTCCGGCCCGGCGGCTTCTTCCCCTTCGTGGGCACGCCCGTGTCCGCGCTCACGCGGCAGCGCACCGTTTCACCGGGCCCGCTGCTGGGCCCCGCGGCGCTGGAGCTGGAGGCGGCCATCCTCGCCACGGATGTCACGCGCGACGCGGACAGGGAACGCATCGCGCTGGCGGAAGCCTTCCTGCGCGCGCACAAGCCCCGGCCGGATCCGAACGTGGCGCTGGTGCAGGAGCTGGTCGCGCGCATCCTGGAGGACCGCGCGGTGACGAAGGTGGAGGATCTGCTCACGCCCGGCGGCCCGGGCCTGCGCACGCTACAGCGGCTGTTCAGCCGCTACGTGGGCGTGAACCCCAAGTGGGTCATCCAGCGCTACCGCCTGCATGAAGCCGCGGAGCGGCTGCGGGAGGTGCCGCCTCCAGAGCTGGCGCGGCTGGCGCTGGAGCTGGGCTACTTCGACCAGGCGCACTTCATCCGCGACTTCCGGCGCATCGTGGGCTGCACGCCCGCCGAATACGCCCGGCAGGCAGCGCGGCGTTGAAGCCTCAGAACGTGTACTTCACGCGCGGGAACACCGCGAACGTCATGATGTTCGGCCCGATGATGTAGCGCCCCAACAGGTCCGCGCCCACGGAGAAGTGGTCGAAGGACGTCGCGTACTCCACGCCCACGCCCAGGCCCGCGTTGAAGGCGTTGATGGAGCGGCCCGGGTCGCCCTTGTCCGGATCCACCGGCGTGGGGTCCAGGCGGGTGTAGCCCGCGGCCACCTTGGGCGTCAGGTAGAAGCGGTTGGCCAGCCTCACGTGGTACGCGGCCGTCAGGTCGCCGAAGGCCACGGTGAAGTTGTCCGACAGCGCGCAGACGTTGGAGTCCGGCAGGTAGCCCGCGAAGCAGTTCTGCGCGGAGGACCCCAGCGCGAAGTGGGCGCCCAGCGACAACCGCTCCGTCAGGTCGTAGCCGATGCCCAGCTGCACGTACGACTGCGCGTTGGAGTAGGTGTTCTCGCCGCCCACCGTGAAGAACACACCGACGTCGGTTTCGGTGAAGAACCCCCGGCGCGGCTCGAACGGTACGCCCTCCGGCGGGGTGGCTCCCAGGGCCGGCGTCGCCAGCGCGAGCGCGGCCAACAGCAGCGACTTCCTCACGACTCCTCCCGTCACGTTGTCCTCCTGCTCCCTCGCACTCCGGGCAGCAGCGGCACGGACAGTAGTGACGCCCGGCACGAAACGGCAGCGGGGAAAAACGAAAATGGCGTGGACCGTTTCGTCCACGCCACTTCGGTCTTCCAGTCTACGAATCGCGCCTTGGCGTTACTCCGCGGCGTCCGCGCCCGAGGGCGAGAACATCCAGGGGTACGTCACGTTCACCACGCCGCCGCCCTTGGGCTCCGGGAACTTCCAGCGGCGGATGCGGGAGATCATGCACTGCTCCGCCGGGGTGCTGCCCAGCGTGGACTCCGACACGCTGGCGTCCGCCACCGCGCCCGCCGGGTCGATGGTGAAGGCCACCGCGACCTTGCCAGCCAGCGCCGGGTTCTTGTTCAGCTCCGACTCGTAGCAGTACTTGATCTCGTTCTGGTGCCGCCGGATGACCTTGGCGATGACGTCCTTGTCCAGGCCGCCAATCACCGTCGTCTTGCCGGGGATGACCTTGGTGACGGACTTGCCACGGCCACCCAGGTCGATGCCGCCCGAGCCACCCGTGCCCCGGCCGTTGCCCTGGGTCCCCAGGCCGCCGATGCCCAGCGCCGTGCCGCCACCGCCGTTGCCCGTGCCACGCGAACCCATGCCGCCCACGCCGTGCGCGTCACCCATGGCCGCGCCGCCCTTGAGGCCGCCCAGCGAGTTGTTGATGCCGGTGCCGATGCCGCCCGGACCGAACACGTCCGACGCGCCACCCTTCATGCCCTTGAGCGCGCCGAGGAGGCCCACCTTGCCCACCACCTGGCGGTCCTTCTCCTTCTTGCTCTTGTCCACCACCGGGGTGCCCGGCTTGGAGGGCGCGGCCTCCTCCTGCTTCGCCTCCTGCTTGCCGAACTTGCCCTCTTCGTCCTTCGCCTTGGCCCCCTCCTCCACGCCGGAGAGCTGGAGCTTCTTCGCCTCCACCTTCTTCTCCGGGGCGATGAGGAACTTGGCCACGCGCTGCTGGGACTCGAAGACGTCGTCCGCGGACTTCGTCTCCGTGTGCGGCGTCAGCAGCATCGCGGTGACGAACGCCGCCGCCGCGAGGATGCAGATGGCGGCGATCTTGAAGAAGCCGAAGTCGCGGTCGGACAGCGACGTCGCCAGGATGGCCGGCGACGGCTTCACGTAGCGCATCACGAACGCCACCGTGCCCAGCGACACCTCCGCCCGGTCATGCAGGCCCAGGGTGAAGAGCTGCTCCTGATCCGCCGCGGCCTGGTTGAGCTGGCCCGCGGCGCGCAGCGCGTCCTTCGTGCGCACGTCGCCGTTGTTGGTGACGAAGACGCCGGAGCCCGCCGGAGCGCGCAGCTCCAGCTTGTCGCCCTTGCTCACCGCGAGCACGTGGCGCTTGCCCACCTGTGGCGAGTACACGGTGAAGGTGTTCTTCGCGCCCTCGCCGATGGTGACCGGTGCGCCGTCCTTGAAGTGCTGGACCTCCAGCATCTGGTCGCCCCAGAGCATGGACACCTGGAGCACCTTCGCGTCGGGCGTGGGCTGCGCGTCCCGGGGAAGCGGCTCCTGCAGGTGCGGCGGAGGCTGCGGCTTGCGGGCCGCCGCCACCTGGGGAGGCGTGGGCTTGCGCGCCGCCACCGGAGGCGCCGGAGGACCGAACACCGGGGTGGACGTCACGTTCGTGGACACCTGGGTGCCCAGCGCGCCCGCCGGAGCGGAGCGCGGCGTGCTGACCGTGCCCACCACGTTGGACGCGGGCGCGGCGTTCATCGCCGGCCGGGGAGGCGGAGCCTGCCGCATGTTCGGAGGCACCGGAGCCGCGTGCGATGCAGGAGCCCCCGGAGGAGGCATCACCGGACGCTGCTGGAACACGCCGGGCTGCGCCACCGCCGCCGCCGGAGCCACCGGCCGGGGCGAATCACCGAACAACACCTCCACGCGGGACGTGCCCACCGTGAGTATGTCCCCGGGCTTGAGCGCCGTGGGGATGATGAGTTTCTGTCCGGACACCTGGGTGCCACCTTCGCTGCCCAGATCGATGGCCGTCACGGAGCCATCGTTGTCCACCTTCAGCATCACGTGGAGGTTGGACACGCGCGGATCCTGAATCTTCACCGCCGCCTGGGCGCCCGACCCCACGATGACACTCTCCGCCTCCGAAACCGTCTCCTGGATGGAGCCGTCCGGGGTGGTGATCCGAAGCGTCAAACCGTTTTTTCTCGCCGCCGCCATGAAGTTCTTCCTTCTTCCCTTCCCGTCCCGAAAACGTTCAACGCCACGTGTGCTGTCTAGAGATTGTCCGCCGACTTCTGAAGCTCCGGGTCGAAGTTCTCCCGGACCTTGATGAGGCTTTGGAAATCCGTCTTCTTGCGGTTGAGCACGTAGGAGCCTTCCGGCTTCGTGAGCTCGCCCTCCACCGCCACATCCGTGAAATCAATCACCGTCTTCTTGCGGTACACGGTGCGATCCTCCTCCTGGATGATCTTCACCGAGTCCTTGCCGCTGTCCTGCGCCAGGGCGGGAACCGCCCCCAGTCCCGCCACCATCACCATCGCTGCCAGCAGTCGTTTCATGTGATGTCTCCGCCAGGCCCGCTTCGCGCTTTCCATTGCAGGGCTCGCACCAACTCCAAGTCCCTGGATTCTAAGGGAGTCGCCCGGCCGCTTGCACCTGGGCGGCTGGAGGTGGGAAGAAAGTTCTCGTCCTTCCCGCCAGGGCGACTGTTGTTTCTTCAGGGCGCCGGAGCAGGCGTCGGAGCCGCCTGTCCATTGCCGGACGCTTCGTCAGCGGCGGGAGCCGTCTCCGGAGCCGCATCGGGAGCCGCTTCCGGGGCCCCCTGTTCGGGCGCGCTGGCGTCCTGGGGCAGCTGGTTCATCACGGACGAACCCGCGCCCCCGGTGGCGGCCGCGTCCTTCTTGGGCTCGCCCTCCGCGTCCGCCGTGGCGGCGGCCGGAGCCGGGGCCGGCGGCGGGTTCTTGAGCATGTTCTGCAGGCCATTCACCTTGGCGGTGATGAGCTGCTTGTCCTGCTCCGTCGTGGCGGACAGCTCCTTGCAGCGGTCCAGGAACGCGATGGCCTTCTCGAAGCCCGCGCGATCGGACGCATACGCCCAGCCCGCGCCGCACACCGCCTCCGGCTTGTCAGCGGCGCGCGCGAGCACCTTCTCGAACACCTCGCCCGCGGCGACGCCCTTCTTCGGATCCAGACCCTTCTGTCCGTCCAGCGCGTACGCCAGGTACAGCTGGCCCTCCACGCCATCGGGCTCCAGGGACAGGGCCTTGGTGAAGGACTTCTCCGCGCCCGCGTAGTCGCGGTAGCTCAGCGCCAGGGCGCCCAGGTTGAGGTGGCCAGGCGCGAAGTTGTCATCCAGCGACACGGCCTTCTGGAACTGGGCGAGCGCGCGCGGGCGGTCGTCCATCTTCAGGTAGATCATCCCCAGCGTGTTGGAGATGGCCGGGTCGTCCTGCGCCACCTTGCGCGCGTTGACGACCAGCAGCTCCGCCAGGCGGTACTGGCCCCGGTCGTACGCCACCAGCGCCAGCGTCTTGTACGCCTCCGGGTTGTCCTTGCTGCGCGCGAGCACGCGCCGTCCGGTGGCCTCCGCCTCGTCCAGCTTGCCCGCCAGCCGGTACGTCGCGGCCAGCGCGTTGAGCACGGGCTCGTCGTGTTCATGGCCCGGCGACTGGAGCGCCTTCGTGTAGAGCGAGAGGGCCTCGTCCAGCTGGCCCTCGTGCCGGTGCATCAGCCCCAGGTTCATCACCGACGGCGTGTGCGCCGGATCCAGGGCCAGGACCTGTTCGTACGCCGCGCGGGCATCCACCGGGCGGTTCTGCTTCTCCGCGATGACGCCCAGGTTGAAGCGCGCGTTGAGCGCCTTGGGCTCCTGGGAGACGACCGCCTCGAAGCCCTTGCGCGCGGCGTCCAGGTCACCCGCCTCGTAGGCCTTCAGGGCCTGCGCGAACTGGCCATCGGCGTCGCCCTTCTCCGCCGGAGCGGAGGTGGGCGCGGCGGCGGGGACCGTGACGGCGGGCTTCTCCACCGCGTTCATCGCGACCGGCGTGGGCCGGGGGCCCGTGGCGCAGGCCGTGGTGAAGGCGAAGGCGAAGGCCCCCGCCAGGAACATGCGCTTGGTGCGAAAGCCGTTCATCCCCGTCGTCCCCATCCCCTTCAACTGGCTGCTGATATCGATGCTGTGGTTGGTCTTCACGGCCGCACCCCCTCGAGCGACGCGGTGGGTTCAGGCTTCGCGGCGCCCGACCCTTCAGGCGTCCCCTCCTGCGTGGCCGGCTTCGCGCCCTCGGCGGGCACGCCTTCCTGCGCGGGAGGAGCGGCGGGCTTGGGCTCCGCGGAGGCGCTGATGGGCCCGTTGAGGTCCTTCAGCACGCCCGAGGCGATGCGCGAATCACTGCTGCCCCGGTACGTCACCGGCTTCACCTGGGCGTAGGCCCCCGGACGCAGGCGGTTGATCTGATCCTGCGCGGCCAGGGTCCACTCGCTGTAGATGCCCAGCTCGTAGGCCTTCTGGAGGCCCTTCTCCAGCGCCTCGCTGGACTTCTCCTCCAGCGGCATCGCCAGGTTCTCCAGCTCGCCGCGGTACATGCTGAGCTGTTCGTCATCCAGCCCGGACGGATCCGGCGAGTCCATGATGTTGCGGGCGAAGTCCGCGTACGCCAGGCCAATGCGGGTCAGCGCCGCGATGCCCCACTCGCCGGAGCCCGTGGCGAGCACCGCCGCGTACTCCTTCTCCACGCGCTGCATCTCCTTCTGCTTGGCCGTCAGGTCGCGGCGGATGGTGGAGACGCGCGTGAACTTGATGTCCGAGAAGCGCTTCCACGTGGGCTCCAGCGACAGGAAGCGCGCGTGGCCGTACGCGTTGAGCACCGCGGTGTCCTTGCGCACGCCCTCCGCCAGCTTGTTCCAGCCGCGCACCAGCTCGTCCTGCGCCTTCTCCTGGCCGCGCACGTCCTTCATCTTCTGGTACGCGAGCAGCTCGTGGTACCGCGCCAGGTACGGCTGTCCCGCGGCGGTGCGCGAGTCGCGCCCGTAGTCCTCCACGAAGCGGTTGAAGGCGCGGGCAGCGTCGCCCCACTTCTTCTCCTTCTCCCACACGAGGCCGATGGAGAACGCCACCTGGGGCACGTCCTTGCGGTCCTTGAAGCGCGCCAGGTAGCTGTTCCACGCGGTGACGGCCTTCTGGGACTCGCCCAGGCCGTCGTACCAGACGCCCGCGTTGAAGAGGGCGTCCGCCACCCACTCGCCCGCCGCGTCCACCTGCGCCTTGCGCTCTGCCGCCTTCTGCGCGCGCTTGGACTCCACGTCCTCCACGGCGCCCGGCGTGTCGTCCTTCTTCGCGACGGTGGAGGTCTTGGCCTTCTTCTCCTTGTCCTTCTTCGACTGCGTGTCGCGGGCCTTGATGGCGGCGTCGTACTCGGCCACGAAGGACTCGGACATGGCCGCGGCCTTCTTGAACTCGGCGACCTTCTCGTAGAGACCGGACAGCGTGTAGCGGGTCTGCAGCTCGAAGTTGCTGCTCGGGTACTCCTTGAGGACGCGCTCGCCGGCGGTGATGCCCTTGTCGACCTCACCCGCCTCCTGCGCGATGACCATCGCGTAGGTGAGCGCGCGGTCCGCGTTCTCCGACTTGGGGAACTCGGTCACGAAGGAGAGGAACTCCTCGGCGGCCTTCGCCGGGTTCTTCTCCTTCTTGTAGACGACCTCATCCACGTACTTGTACTGGCTGCCCTCCACCACGCGGGCCACGCGCAGGGCGAAGTCGGAACCGGGCTTGGACAGCTTCTTGTTGCCCAGGAACTTGCGCGAGAGCGTGTTGAGCTCCTGCCACTCCTCGCGGCTCTCCAGCACGTACATGGTCAGGTCCGCGGCGTCGCGCGAACGGCGCTCCTCCGGGAACTTCTCGATGATCTCTCCGAAGCGGCGGGCCGCGTCCACGAAGTGCGCGCGGTCGTAGAGGATGACGGCCGCCTGGTAGCGCAGGTCGATCTCATCCTGGTTGCCCGGGAACAGGGTGTTGTACGTGTCGCACGCGGCGACCAGCCGGTCCTCGAACTTCGTGAGCGGCTGCTCGGCCTGCTCCTTGGCGTCGCGCTTCACCAGCTTCTGCTTGGCGACGTCGCCCTTGTCCTTCTTCTCGTCGACCTTCTGGCCGTCCTTCAGGTCGCTCTTGGAGAGCTGGCCGCGCTCGATCTTGACCAGCTTGTCGTACGCGAGCACCGCGTTGTACGAGGCGGACTTGCGGTAGGCCTCGTTGGAGACCTCCTTCGCGGAGTCGCGGTCCGGGATCTTGAACGCCACCACGGCGTCGTACTCACCGGCGGCGGCCTCCCACTCCTCCAGGGCCCACAGGATTTCGGCGTAGAAGAAGCGGATGTTGAAGGCGGAGTCCGCGACGAACTCCGGGTTGTCGCTGGAGGCGAACGCGTCCACGTACTGCTTGTAGATGTCGCGCGCGAGCCGGTAGGTCTCCACCTGGCGCGTCTTCTGCGCCTCCTGGTGGTACTCGGTGACCATCACGCGCATGGCCTCTTCGGTGACGCTGAAGGCGTTGCGCAGCACGCCCGCGTTGCTGGCGTTGGTGGTCCACCACTCGCCACCCGGGCGGTAGAGGTCCACCATCCGCTTCATCTCCTTGCGGACCTGCTGGCGCTGGCGGAGGCCTTCGTACGCGCGCACCACCGCCTGCTGGTACTCCGGCGCGTTCGCGCCCATGGGCGAGTCGTCGATGAGCGTGCGGTACACCAGGATGGCGCTGTCGAAGTGGCCCGCGTCCACCAGGCCCGCGGCCGTCTTCGCGAGCAGCCGGCCCTGACGCCTGGCCGGTGCCTTCTGCTTGAAGTAGGCGAGCGCTTCCTTCGGCTGATCCAGCTGGACGTAGAAGACGGTGAGGTCGTTGAGGGCCTCCGTGCGCAGGTCACCCAGCTCCTCGCCGTGCTGGCCCGCGTAGTCCACCACCTCGTGGAGCTTCTTCAGGCCCGCGTCCAGGTCGCCCGCGTTGAAGTCACACCAGGACAGCTTGTACGTGGCGTACGCGTAGATCTTCGGGACGCCGGAGGCGCGCGCCTTCTCGTAGTTCTCCTTCGCGGGCGCGAGCTTGTTGTTCTCGAAGTAGTGGTTGCCCAGCTGGATGTACGCGTCCGGGACGAACTGCGACTTCGGGAAGTCGCGGATCAGCTCCTCGTAGCGCGCCACCGCGTCCTGGCGGCGGTTGAGCTCGTAGAGGTTGTAGCCCAGGGAGAAGAGGACCTCGTCGCGCGCCGGGTAGTCCGGGTACTCGCTGAGGATGGCCTCGTAGATGCGCATCGTCTCCGCGCGGTAGCGCTCGGAGTCGCGGTGGTCCTGCTCCGGGGCGGTGGCCTTCTCGCCGCGCGCCACGGCGGCGTCGTAGGCCTTCTCCGCCGCGAGGAACTTCTCCATCTCCAGCTGGTAGAGGTACTTGGACTTCTCCCAGTAGAGCTCCGACAGGCGGTACTGCATCTCCGCCTTCTGCGTGGAGGTCTCCTGCAGCTTGGGGATGAGGCGCTTGAAGCCTTCAATGGCCTCGTCGCGCTTCTTGTCCGCGAGCGCGCCCTTCTTGGAGTCCGCGATGCGTGGCACGTCCGCGAACTTGGCCGTGGCGGGCTTCACCCGCGCCGGGCCCTTGCGCATGTCCTGGGGCGCGACGCCGGGCGGCAGCTCCGCCTTCTTCGCCTCCTCCTTCTTGCTCGCGGACTCGGCCTTCTTGCCCGCGGCCTTCGCCGAAGAGGCCTTCTTCGTCGCGACCTTCCGCGGCGGTGCCGTCGCCTCCGCCGCCTCCCCCACCCCACCGGCCGCGAGCGCGACGCCCACCGCCAGTGCACCGAACCGAAGAACCACCTTCATGCGAGCTCCTGGAGAACCGCGCCTCGCCACCCTGGGAAAACTTCTGCCCAGTTGGGAGGGACGACGGAAAGTAGACGCGGGTACCCAGATTGAGAAGTGGCCCGGAACGTGCCTTGTGCCCCGGCGTACGCGATCACGCCGAGCCACCTTCCAGGACTCAACATCACGCGAAGAGGCCCCGTCCCTCGTGACGCAAGTCACGGTGGCGGGGCCTCGAAGGTGCTTCCAGTAAGCAGCCGGGTAAGCCCGGCGCCTACCCTGTTACTTCTCCTGGCGTGCGGGGCAACCCCGCTTGAGCGTGTACTGGTAGTAGCCGATCTCGTCGATCCAGAACTCGCCCTGGAAGCGCCAGTAGTTCCACGCCGCGCCGGGCATCTTGGGGCGGTAGAGCGACTGGCGGGTGAGCAGCGCCTTCTGGTCCACGCCCTCGGAGAAGAGGTCCTTCTCATCCAGCGCCGTCTGCACGCGGATGATCTCCGCCTGGTCTGAGAAGGTGCGGAGGTTGTCCGCGGCCTCGCGGATGCGGTTCTTCGCCAGCGTGCCGCCCACCTGGAGCAGCGTGGTGCGGATGTCCTCCAGCGACGCCACGGTCTGCGCGGCGAACGGCGTCCCGCGCCACGGGCCTTCACTGATGGCGCGCTTCTCCTGATCCACGCGGGACAGGGTCCGCATCACTTCGCGGATGCGCTCGTTGTTGCGGATCCACAGGTAGACGGCGCGCGGCAGGCGGCGGTTCTCGGCGGCCACCAGGTTGAAGGCCTGGATGGGCGCCACGTCCTCGCCAGTGAAGGGCTCCAGCTGCTTCGCCATGGGGCCGTAGCGCTCGTCGAACGCGGCCAACGTCGTCTTCACCTCGTCGTAGAGGCACGAGTAGTAATAGACGGTGGCCTTGAGGATCCACGACTCGGGCTGGAAGGCGCCCTCGAACTGCGGCGCGTGCAGCGCCTGGAGGCTGCCCAGCGCGCCGCCGAAGTCCTCGTTCTGGAAGCGGGCGAAGCCGTTCTCGAAGAGGGCCTGGTCCCAGAAGCGCGCGTAGCGGGGCACGCCCTCGTACGCCTTCACCGCGTCCGCGTACTCGCCCCGGCGGTAGTGCACGCGGCCCAGCGCCAGCAGCGCCAGCTCGCGCGTCTCCGGCAGCTCCACCTGCGGTTCCTTCGTGTTGAGCACGGCCTGGAACGCGGCGATGGCCTCCTTGTCCAACGTCTCCCCTTCCCCGGGACGGCCCGGGAAGCGGGGGTCGGCGAGCACCGTGCCCAAGAGGTAGCGGGCCTTCGCGTAGACGCGGCTGTCGGCGGGCACGGCCTCCAGCAGCGACCGCGACTCCTCGAAGCGCATGCGGCGCTGGCTGGCGGTGCCCACCAGGTAGTTGATCCGCGCGAGCACCTCCTTGGGCAGCGTGACCCACTGGTCGCGCACCTCGTCGGTGTAGGCCTGGTTGAGGATGCTGGGGATGAGGTTCTGCTCATCCAGCCGCTGCTGCATGTCCACCAGCCCCTCGATGGCCTTCAGGTACGAGGGGTGCTTGGGGCCGGCGTTGACGATGGCCGCGTAGGAGATGAAGGCCGCGACGGGCAGGTCCTTCTTGGCGAAGGTCTGCGCCAGGTAGAACTCGGCCTTGCCCTTCAGGTCCGCGTCCTCCCCTTCCGCCAGCTGCGCGAAGAGGGGGGCGGCGGTGTCGAGCTGGCCCGCGTTGAAGGCGGACAGCGCGCGGTTGTAGGCGCCCACGTCCTGCTGGGCGAAGGCCACCGCGGGAACGGCGAGGGGCCCGAGGACGACGAGGAGTCGGAGCAGTCGGGACATGGCTAGAAGAGCACCGAGAAGCCAGCGTAGAAGCTGACGTTGTTGAGGACGTCCGACGAAGGCTCGGCGACGAGGTCCCTCCCGAGGATGATGTCCTCGCGGTAGTTCTTCTTCGTCTCCGGGTCCACGCCGTCGAACTTCGCCACCTTGCAGCTGCCGCTCAGGTTGAGGCCGTCGAAGGGCTGGTTGGCGGCACGCGCGGACTCCAGCGCCTCGAAGTCCGCCAGGTTGCAGCCGTCCACCTTGTCCACGCGGGCGGTGTAGATGAGGTCGCGCACCTCCAGGCGGATGGCGTAGGACTCGCCGAACTGCACGCGGAAGCCGCCGCCCACCTCACCCAGGAACTTGTTGCCCGTGTCGCCGAAGCGCGCGGGCACCTGGTACGTCTGCCCCTCCACCTCGTTCGCCACTTCCGGGCGGATAAGGTGGCGCGTCTTGCCAATGCCCGCGCCGCCCGACAGCACCAGGCTGAACTGCGCCAGCGAGTTGTTGAAGAAGGCGAACTTGCCGTAGAGCGGCGTCACCTCGACGCCCGCGTGCGCGCCCCACTGGAGCAGCAGCGACGACGCCGCCTGGGCCTGCTCGCGCACCTTGTCGATGAGCTCCAGGTTGAAGTCGCTCTCGTCGGAGTACCAGTTGTACTGGCCGCCCACCTGGAGGGCGAAGTTCTCCTGCAGGTGGTAGACGTAGTGCAGCGCGGTGCCCACGTGGTTGGTGAACTTGCCGTTCACCTGGACGACGCCGGGGTACAGCACCAGCTCGTGCTTGCCCTCGTCCGCGAAGCGCTTCTTCTGGACGATGTGGACGTTGACGTTCGGGTTGTAGAGCGGCGCGCCATTCACCAGCCGCTGCTGCTGCGCGTCCGTGGTGCGCGGCGCTTCACCGGTGTCCAGCACCGGTGCGTCCGCGGGCGGGGTGGCGGCCGGAGCCTGGGCTTCCGGCGACGGGGCGGACGGCGTGCTGCCCGTGTCGTCCTCGTCGGTGGCGGCGGGCGCGGACGGCGTGGCCTGCGCGGCGTCAGGCGTGGACTGGGGCACGGCGGGCGCGTCGCGCTGGGTGCGCTGGCGCTCCGGCGGTTCCGCGGGTGAAGGAGAGGCCGGCGCGGTCGCATCCGGGCCCGGAGCGGCCGGCGGCCGCGCCGGGGTGGCGCCTTGCGCGAACGCGAGGGCAGGCACCGCGGCAACGAGGAGCGCGATGGAACGGAAGGGTCGCATAGGAAGGGGTCAGAAAGAGAAGGTGTAGCCGAGGTCGAACTGCACCAGGTGCGTGAGGCCCGGGCTGCTGGCGGGCTCGCCGGTGGCGATGCCGGCCTCCCAGTCGTCGCGCAGCAGGTTCACGCGGTAGCTGTCCTTGAAGATCCAGTCGCGCAGCTCCAGCCGGATGCCGTGCTGCTCCTTGATGAAGAAGCGGAAGCCCAGCGCGGCGGACACCACCGGTGCCACGCGCGACTCCTTCACCCAGTAGTTCTCCGTGGCGCTGCCGCGGTCATCCACGGCCGTGCGGTTGTCACAGACGCCCGCGGCCCGGTCCACCACCTGGGTGCATTGGATGACGGACTGGCGCTTGAGGTTGGTGAGGCCGCCGCCCGCCCAGAGGTACGTCTGGAAGTGCACCGGGATGTCCGCGACGAGGCTGATCTTCCCGTAGATGGGAGCCCACCGGGCGCCAACGACGCCGTGCAGGTTCATCCGCCACATGTCCTCCAGCTCATCCGTGACGCGCTTGTCCTCGCGGTCCAGGAAGGATTCGGAGATGGAGCGCGCCAGGCCCGTGTGGCGGCTGGCGGCGTAGCCCGCGCGGGCTTCCAGCGCGAACGTGTCAAAGAGGTTGTAGGCAATCCCGACGTCGAAGAAGTAGTGCGCCGTCAGGTGCGTCTGCACTGGCAGGCCCACGGACAGGGACAGCTCTGGATGGCCCGCGGGCTTGTAGAGCCGGTTGCGGACGACCGCCGTGTCCAGGACGCCGTCTTCCTGTGCGGCGGCGCCGAGCGCCGTCAGCGAGAGGCTCAGCGCGGCGAAGACGCGAAGCGTGCGTGCGTTCATATCTCCTGCCCGGCCCGGGGGTGGGCCGTTGGGTGATCCGGAGGGCAACCCGCCTGCTTGGACGGCGAGGCTCCGGCGTGGGACAGCGATGTGAGCACGGCGCCCATTCACCGCAAGCGGATCCCAGCGGCAGTCGGTAAAGTTTTCGCCCTTTGCCCCCAGGGCGACCAGCACTCAACGTTTCCACGGGGATGCGAGCCCTCCGGCCCCATCCGCGCCACGCGAAGGCCCGCGCACGCACGCGCAGCCACGGTGACCGGAAACGACGAACGCCCCGCCCGGCAACCCGAAGGTGCCAGAAGCGGGGCGTCGTTGCGGAGCGCGATGAAGCGCCCCGGTTCAGCGGATGCGGCTAGCGCGCGGCCTTGTGCTGCGCGCGCATGGCCACCTTGATGGAGGGGCGCACGATGACGATGCCGTCGTTGTGGCCGGCGACCGCGCCCTTCACGAGCACGAGCCCCTTCTCCACGTCCACGTCCACCACGGTCAGGTTCTGCGTGGTGACGCGCTCGACGCCGTAGTGACCCGGCATCTTCTTGTTCGGGTAGGTACGGCCCGGCGTCTTACGCTGACCGATGGCGCCCGGGTGACGCTGATACTCGTGCGTACCGTGGGTCTTGGTCTGCGAACCCTTGAAGCTCCAGCGGCGCATGACGCCGGAGAAGCCGCGGCCCTTGGTGATGCCGGTCACGTCCACCAGCTCGCCCTTGGCGAAGAGGTCCGCCTTGATGGCGTCGCCCACGTTGAAGCCCGCGGCCTCTTCGGCCGTGACGCGGAACTCACGCAGATGGCGGCGCGGCGTGGCGCTGGCCTTCTTGAAGAAGCCGAGCTGCGGCTTGTTCAGGAGCTTCTCGCGAATCTCGCCGAAGCCCACGGTCACCGCGGAGTACTCATCCTTCTCCGGGGTGCGCTTGCCGACAACCAGACAGGTGTTGACGTCGATGACCGTCACCGGAACGAGGTTGCCCTCGTCGTTGAACACCTGGGTCATGCCGATCTTCTTGCCAATCAGACCCTTCACGTCGTCCTCACAGCGAGCGCCCGTGGCGCTGAAAGCCCAATGAAATCAATGAACTGGCCTACACGCGTACCTGCGGCCGCCAGGAAGCGGCGCAAGATAGCAAACACGTCCCCTACGTCAAGCACCAAGGGTGGGCGTCCCCCTCACTGCGCGACATCCAACCGCTTGTAGAAGGGGTTGAGCTGCCCATCCGCGATTCGCTGGGCATACACCTCTTCGCCGAGGAGGAACAGGGCTTGATCCAGATAATCTTCCGCCCCCTTGATCTCCTCCTCCTTGGCGGCGATGGACTGGTCGATCTCCGCCATCCGGGTGTCGTGCTGCAGCTTCTGCTCCGCGGCGGCGTCCTCCAGCTCGATCAGGCGCTTGTGCGCCAGGATGCCCGCCGCGCCGGGCTGGCCGGGGGTGGGGGTGAGGGCGGTGGCCAGCTGGGACTCCCAGTCCTCGACCTCGCGGGCCAGGCGCATCTGGGCGATGCGGTTCTTCTTGAGGTTCTGTTTGGCGGCGTCCAGCTTCACGGGGTCCTGGGTGGTCATCTCCAGGTCCGCGAGCTTCGACTCCAGCTTCCTCAGGCCCGCGATGGCGTAGCGCAGGTCGGCGCGGCGCGTGTCCAGCGTCTTGCGCAGCCCCTTGACCTTGCCTTCCACCGCGGTCACGGCCTTCTGGAACCGGCCGGTGATCTCCTTCTGGGCGGCGCACTCGTCCTCGTGCTGCGCCAGGAAGTCCTGATTGGCCACGTCCTCGTCATTCATCTCCGCTTCCAGCGCCGCCAGCTCGTCCCGGCGCGCCTCCAGCACCTCTTCGGCGCGGTAGACGCGTTCCATGGAGCGGGGGCAGTTCGGCTTGCCCGGGAGGACGTCCCGGGCCAGGTCGCCGAGCTGGAAGATGAGATCGTTGTAGCTCTCCTTCGCCATGGGCGGATTCATACGCCCAAGACGCCAGGACTGTCACCGGCCGAGCGCATCCGCCGCGCCCGGCCCTGTCGCCCGCCTCAGTCCGCGGGAGCCGCCATGGCCTGGGCCTCGCCCCGCCGCACCGCCGCCAGGGCGCCTTCCGCCAGGGCGAGCAGCTCCCGGGCGCGATCCTGCTCCTCGGTCCGGTTCAGCTCGCACACCCACGCGGACGACAGATCCGCGTGCTGACGCGCCATCTCCGCGGTCGTCTCATAGCGCGCGGCGGACGCCCGGGCGAAAGCCCCCTCGCGCCGCAGCTCCAGCACCGTGTCCGGATCCAGGTCGATGTCCTCCGGCGGCACCGGCAGCGGCCCCCGTCCCAGCGCCGCCAGCCGGGCCAGCAGCCGCGACGCGTGGGCGCGGCAGAACGCGGCCAGCACCATCAGGCGCGCTCGAACCCGCGCGTCGTTCATGCGCTCCGCCAGCCCCGTCATACGGCGGGCTGACACCACTTCCGCCTCCCACGCGGCGGCCAGTGCAGCGGCCAGCCGGGTATGCCTCGCACCCATTAGCGTCCCTCCCCCACCCTCGTCAGACGCAAGCTAGGGACGCTGTTGGGGCAATTCAACCGACCGCGCGAGCAACCATCCAATAAAGCCCCACCCCCGCGAGGCAGATGGATGACAGGCGCACAACCTTTGAGTGCAGCCGGGGCCTGCGCTGGACGATTCGCAGCACCGGAACCAGGAAGGCCACCACCACCGCCTGCCCCACCTCCACGCCCAGGTTGAAGCCCAGGAGCGCCGGCACCACCGCGGTCCCCAGCCCGTAGCCGCCGAGCACGCTCGCGAAGCCCAGCCCGTGCACCAGGCCGAACAGGAAGGTGAGCCCCGCGCGGTGCCCGTGCCGGCGCAGCAGCAGGTTCTCCAGCGCCATGTAGAGGATGGAGGCGGCGATCGCGGCCTCGGCCCACCGCGTGCCCCGGGCGTCCAGCGTCCACCAGCCCAGGGCGGTGACCGCCAGCGTCAGCGAGTGCGCCAGCGTGAAGGACGTCACCAGCAGGAGGATCCGCCGGAACGTGCCGCCCACCAGCAATACCGCGACGAGGAACAGGAGATGATCCGCGCCCTCCAGGATGTGGCGGATGCCCTCGCCCACCCAGCCGGAGAACCCGTCCACCGCCCCAGCCCTGCCCTCCATCACGAGCGTGGGGTGCTCGCGGTCCGCGAAGTCCACGCCCGCGAAGCCTCCTTCCCCTGCTCCACCCGCGCGGATCAGCCGGTAGCCCGGCGGCAGCGCGTCCAGCACGCCGAACGTCTGTCGGAGCGTGCCCGGCGGGCAGGTGAACGCCGCCCGCAGCTCCACCGTGCCGCGGCCTTCGTCCCACGCCGCGCTCGAGGTGAGGAGCACGCAGGGCGCTCCGTTCGCGGTCAGCGGCAGCCGGTTCCAGATCCGCGCCTCCACTTGCGGCCGCAGGGCCTGGAGCGCGGATCCGTCCTCCCCCTGATCAGGAGGAAGCCCCGGCACGAGCAGGCGCAGCGTGTCCGGCGCCAGCGTGAGCGTTTCCCGCACGCGCTCCGGGGACGCGTCCTCGCGGACGGCCCGCACGGAGAGCAGCTCCGCGGCGTGGGCGTGGACAACGGCCGGCCCCAGCAGGACCAGGGCCAGGAACACCACCCGGGCTGCGGGGAACGGCCTCATCGCGCGAAGCAGCCTGCCCTCCGCGCGCCCTGCCCGTCCACTACTCGCGCACGAACTCCAGGTGCACCTGCTGGCGGCCGGAGAGCCCGCCATGGTGCGCGCCACAGCGCGGACAGACGAACGGCTGATCCCAGTCCCACGAGGCCTGCACCTCCTCACCGCAGCAGACCATGGGGAGCGGGCGCAGCATCTCCTCATCCGGAGGCAGCGGCCGGGGCAGCGGCTCCGGCGCCACCGAGACGAAGGTGGGCCGCGGGTTCTGAGACAGCGTGCGCTGCACGTACGCCAGCTGTTCGTACCGCACGTGGTTCGCCCACGCGCGCGCCATCTGCTCCACGTGCGCGGACTGATCCGGCGTGAGCCATGCATCCGGCAGCGCGCGGTGGCCGCAGTACAGGCAGTGCCACGCGGGCAGCTCCTCCGCCGTGTACGCCTCGTGGAGGTTTTCGAAGGGGAAGTAGCCCGCGAGCAGCCGCTGCAGCATCCCCGCGTCGTGGCGGCTGGGCCGCGTCTTGAAGTTGCGCTGGCAGCGGGGACATTCGCGCCGCACGAAGCCCGCCTTGTCCCGCGGCAGCTCCAGCCACGCCATGTCCAGCTCCGGCACGTTCACGCCAGCCCCCGCCGGCGGCCCAGCGACGCGACGCCCAGCACGAACGCGATGAGCGAGAACACCAGGAGGAGGTGCACCCACTGCCCCTCCGTCGAACCGGTGATCAGCCCCATCACCCACAACACCATCAAGATGATGCCCATGGTCCAGTACACGCCACGCCTCCCGCCACACGAAGGTCCATGAATAGACCGGGCGCAAGCTAGGAACGCGGAAGCACCGCGGCAACAGGTGGAGCTTTCTGCAGGGTCAGGTTGGGAAACAAACTTCCCAGGCCGGGCATTTTTTCCGGCCGCCGTGGGCCCCCGCCGGGCCCGTTTCAGGCCCTCTCTTAAGGATCCGTGAGGCATCCACCGCACGCCACGTACGCTGGCACGTTGCCTGCTTAGCCGCTGGGTGTGGGCGAGTCAGCGGGCGCGGGGAGTTGG